>NZ_JBITRU010000017.1:0-181917 GCF_044540255.1 Streptomyces sp. NPDC086080 | reverse complement strand
GACAAATCCCAAACAGGACAGTCGAGACGTCAGTCAGCCGAGGGGTCAGACCCGCCAGCAGCGTCACCACGTCACATCCTCACTGTCAGCCGAGCCGGTCCGCCGCGCGGATCGCCTCGGCCAGGTCGCGGATGTCCTCGTCCTCGGTCCGCTCCGCCAGGGCGCCGGCCCGCTCGGAGAGTTCGCCGAGCCCGGGGGCACCGGGCAGGGCACTGTGGCGGCGGTCGAAGGAACGCAGCGCGTCGGCGAAGTAGGCCGCGGTCGCGGTGACCACCAGACCGCGCCGCGCCCGCCAGACGGAGCCGGCGAGTCCGTCGGTCTCCAGGTCGCCCGCCTCCTCGTGCGGGGTGCGGCTGCCGGGGTCGAGCCAGCGCACCGTGGCCGTCGCCAGGTGCCCCTCGGCACCCGGGCGGACGCGCACCGCGTACAGGGCGGTCACGGTGTGGCCCGGGCCGACCTCGCCGCCGTCGACGCGGTCGTCACGGAAGTCCTCGTCGGCGACCCGGCGGTTGTCGTAGCCGACCAGACGGAACTCGGCGACCGTCTCCGGATCGAAGGCGACCTGCGCCTTGGCGTCACGGGCCGTCAGCTCGATGTTCCTGGGCAGTTGCTCGCAGAACACCTCCCGCGCGTCCTGCCTGTCGGACACGTACACCGTGTGACCGTCGCCCTTGTCCGCGAGCTGCTCCATCAGCGCGTCGCCGTAGTCGCTGCCGACGCCCACGCCGAACAGGGTGATGCCGTGCTCGCGGCGGGACTCGGCGATGCGTTCCAGGATCGCGTCGGCCTCGGTCTCCCCGGTGTTGGCGAGGGCGTCCGAGACGAGGACGACGCGGTTGGTGGCACCCTTGTGCAGCCCCTCGACGGCCGTCTCGTACCCGGTCTTCACCCCGGCGCCGAGGTTGGTGGAGTCGGTGGGTTCCAGGCTGTCGATGGCGTCGTGGATCTCGCCCCGGTTGCCGCCGAGACGGGTCATCGGCAGGACGGTCGCCGCCTCGTCGCTGAAGGTGACGAGGGCGACCGAGTCGTCGTCGCGCAGCTGGTCCGTCATGGTGCCGAGGGACTCCTGGGCGAGATCGAGGCGGCCCGGTTCGGCCATCGAGCCCGAGACGTCGATGACGAAGGTCAGGGCCGCGGGCGGCCGTTCCCCGCTCGGCTCGGCCGGCCTGGTGGCCAGGCCCACGCGGACCAGGGACCAGTCCCTCTCCTCGGTGCGGGCGCCGTCCACGGTGACCGTGAACCCGTCGCCGCCGGGACGCTCGTAGTCCTGCCGGAAGCTGTTGACGAACTCCTCGGGACGGACGGTCGACGGATCGGGCAGCCGGCCGTCGGCGAGGGTGCGACGGGCATAGCCGTACGAAGCGGTGTCGACGTCCAGGGCGAAGGTCGACAGGTAGTCGGGAGCGGGGGCGACGTCACGCGAGTCCTGCTCCCCCTCCCGCCCGTCACCGTCGTACTGCCCGCCCGAGTCCCGGGGAGCGTCCGGAGCGGGCCACGGCGCCGAACCACCGCCCCCGCGGTCGTAGGACGAGTCGCCCGCCCGGGACCCGCTGCCGCTCCCCCCGCTGCATCCTCCGACCAGCAGCGCGCTCGCCGCGGTGAGCGCGACCAGTACTCCGACCGGCCGACGTGCTCCGTGCCACCTCATCGTCCGTACCCCCTCGGTTGATTACTGCCGACTTCCCCGACTGTGACGGCGGAACGGACCGGAACGTGCGGTACGAAGCGTTGCGGGTGAGTCTCGAAGTGGGCACGACGAGGGCCCACCGAGACCGGTAGGTGATCCTCCGTTGACCTGTGGCCGCACACTCCCGCGGCCGAAACCGCGCCGGGCCAGGGCGAACGCCGCGTGTGCGATCGTTACGCGGACAGCGGACAGCGGACAGCGGACAGCGGACAGCGGACAGCGGGCTGCGCGCGGCTGGGCGGACCGGCGCGGGGCATGAGCCGTGCCGGTCCGCCCCGGTCCCGTCCGTGGTTCGGCGGCCCCGGGCCGGCGGGATCGGACACGGGTGGTCCGTGACCGCCCGCGCTGTCGCACCCCTCGAGCGTCAACTCCGGTCACCGGTTGGGGCGATGACGTGTGAAGAGACCGTTCGTACCCGGCCCCGGGCACGTAGGATCGAGTGATCTCGTGGGGGTGGTCATGGTCAGGCAGCGTCCCGTCACACCGACGCTCGAGGAGGTGGCCGCGCTCGCCGGTGTGGGGCGGGGCACTGTCTCCCGTGTCATCAACAACGCGGCGGGCGTGAAGGAATCGACGCGCCGTGCCGTGCAACGGGCCATCACCGAACTGGGCTACGTCCCCAATCTCGCGGCCCGTTCGCTGGCGGGCCGGCGGGCCGACGCCGTCGCGCTGGTCATGACGGAGCCGGACTGGCGGATGTTCGGTGAGCCGTTCTTCTCGGAGATCGTCCGGTCCGTCGGTGACGCGCTGACCGACACCAAGGTGCAGCTGCTGCTGACCCTGGTCCGCACGGACGCCGAACGCCGGCGCTTCGTGGAGTACGCGCGTGGCGGCCGGGTCGACGGAGTCATGCTGATGTCCGTGCACGCCGAGGACGCGCTCCCCGACATGCTCGCCGAGGTGGGACTGCCCACCGTCCTGCTGGGGCGGCGCTCGGGCGACGAGGGCGTGACCTACGTCGACGCGGACAACGCGGGCGGTGCCCGCAGCGCGGTGACGCACCTGCTGGACTCCGGCCGCCGGTCGGTCGCGACCATCACCGGGCCGCTCGACATGTACGTGGCCCAGTGCCGGCTGCGCGGGTACCGCGAGGCGTTGCGGCGGGCCGGGGCCGACAGCAGGCCCTCCTGGATCGCCGAGGGCGACTTCTCGGAGGACAGCGGGCGCCGGGCGACGGCCGAACTCATCGAGCGGGCCCCGGAGATCGATGCCGTGTTCGCCGCCTCGGACACCATGGCCGCGGGAGCCCTGACCGCCCTGCGTGCGGCCGGCCGCCGGGTACCGGAGGACGTCGCGGTGATCGGCTTCGACGACTTCCCGCTCGCCCAGCACACCGATCCGAAACTGACCACGGTACGCCAGCCCCTGGAGGACATCGGCCGGACGATGGTGCGGCTGCTCCTGGAGGAGATGGAGGACTCCGCGGTGGCGTGGCGGCACGTGATCCTCCGTACGGAACTGGTGCTCCGCGGCTCCGCCTGACCGGCCGGTCCGCCTGCCTCGCCGGGCGGTGCGGCGGGCCGGATCGCCGCCGAATGTTTTCGGGAGCGCTCCCGACGCCGTGCGCTCTCCTGGATCATCCCGCTGACCTGCGGCTTCGAAAATGATTCGACAGGTCCGTGCGCAGAGTCTTGTCAGGGACATGTGAGCCTTCTACAGTCCGGTCCCGAACCACCAATGGGAGCGCTCCCATCACAGGGGAGACGGGAGCGCTCCCGCCGATCGTCCCCGCACCCTCCCGGAGAGGCCCCCACATGCGACGGTTACGGCACCGAACCCGCGCCCCTCGCGGCCTGATCGCGACACTTCTCACCGCTTTCGCCGTGGTCGCGGCACTGGTGACCGCGACGGCTCCCGCCCAGGCCGACACCACGATCTGCGAACAGTACGGCTCGACCACCATCCAGGGGCGCTACGTCGTCCAGAACAACCGATGGGGCACCAGCGCCCCCCAGTGCGTCACCGCCACGGACAACGGCTTCCGTCTCACCCAGGCCGACGGCTCGGTGCCCACCAACGGCGCCCCGAAGTCCTATCCCTCGGTCTTCAACGGCTGCCACTACACCAACTGCTCCCCGGGAACCGCGCTCCCGGCGCGGATCAGCGGCATCTCCAGTGCGCCCAGCAGCATCTCCTACGGCTACGTCGGCGACGCCGTGTACAACGCCTCGTACGACATCTGGCTGGACCCGACCCCCCGGACCGACGGGGTGAACCGGACCGAGATCATGATCTGGTTCAACAAGGTCGGCCCGATCCAGCCGATCGGCTCCCAGGTCGGCACGGCCACCGTGGGCGGACGCAACTGGCAGGTGTGGGCGGGCGGCAACGGGACCAACGACGTGCTGTCGTTCGTCGCGCCGTCGGCGATCGGCAGCTGGAGCTTCGACGTCATGGACTTCGTCCGCGCGACCGTCGCGCGCGGAATGGCGGGCAGCGACTGGTACCTGACGAGCATTCAGGCGGGGTTCGAGCCCTGGCAGAACGGAGCGGGGCTCGCGGTGAACTCCTTCTCCTCGACCATCCAGACCGGTGGCGGCGATCCCGGCGATCCCGGGGACCCCGGTGACCCGGCCGGCGCGTGCACGGTGTCGTACGCCACGAACGTCTGGCCGGGCGGCTTCACCGCGAACGTCACGGTGCGCAACGCCGGTTCGACCCCCGTGGACGGCTGGACGCTCGCCTTCACCCTGCCCTCCGGGCAGCGCGTCACCAACGCCTGGAACGCGTCGATCACTCCCTCCGAGGGCTCCGTCACCGCCCGTGCGACGGACAGCAACGCGCGGATCGCGCCCGGCGGAAGCCAGAGCTTCGGCTTCCAGGGAACCTACAGCGGCTCCTTCGCACAGCCGAACGGCTTCCGTCTGAACGGCACCGCCTGCACGACCGCGTGACCCGTCCGGCGGACCGCGCGACGGCCGTGCCCGTCCGCTCCGGAGCCCGCTCTTCCTCCTGGCACCGCCAGGGCGGGCTCCGGCACCCGCCCCCTCAGCCCTCTGCCCGTCCGGTCGGCACCCCTCACCGGACGGGCAGAGGTTCCACTCCTTCTCCCTGGTCGCTGCTTCCACCCCACTACAGGCACAGGAGATCCCATGGCACTACGCAGCAGACTGCTTTCCCTGGCAGCGGTACTGGCCACCCTCCTCGGAGGGCTCGGCCTGAGCTTCCTGTGGCAGAACGACGCGCAGGCGCACGGCGTGGCGATGATGCCCGGCTCACGTACCTACCTCTGTCAACTCGACGCCGTCACCGGCACCGGGGCACTCGACCCGTCCAACCCCGCGTGCCGGGACGCGCTGGACCAGAGCGGCGCCACGGCGCTGTACAACTGGTTCGCCGTGCTGGACTCCAACGCGGGTGGGCGAGGCGCCGGTTATGTGCCGGACGGCACGCTCTGCAGCGCCGGCAACCGCTCCCCGTACGACTTCTCCGCCTACAACGCCGCCCGCTCCGACTGGCCCCGGACGCATCTGACGTCCGGATCGACGATCAAGGTGCAGTACAGCAACTGGGCCGCCCACCCGGGTGACTTCCGGGTCTACATCACCGAACCCGGCTGGTCGCCGAACTCCCCGCTGGGCTGGAACGACCTGGAGCTCATCCAGACCGTCACCAACCCGCCCCAGCAGGGTTCACCGGGTGCCAACGGTGGCCACTACTACTGGAATCTGAACCTGCCCTCCGGCCGCTCCGGTGACGCGCTGATCTTCATGCAGTGGGTGCGTTCGGACAGCCAGGAGAACTTCTTCTCCTGCTCGGACATCGTCTTCGACGGTGGCAACGGCGAGGTCACCGGTATCGGCGACTCGGCGCCGCCGCCGCCGGACCCGGACCCCACCGACCCGCCCCCGCACGACGGATCCTGCATGGCCGTCTACAGCGTGGTGAACTCATGGTCCGGAGGCTTCCAGGGCTCGGTCGAGGTGATGAACCACGGAACGTCGCCGCTCAACGGCTGGGCCGTGCAGTGGAAGCCCGGTGACGGGACCCGGATCGGCAGCGCGTGGAACGGCTCCCTGTCCACCGGCTCCGACGGCACGGTGACGGTGAGAAACGTCGACCACAACCGGGTGGTCGCGCCCGACGGGAGCGTGACCTTCGGCTTCACGGCCACCTCGTCGGGCAACAATGTGCCGGCGGGAACGATCGGCTGCGTGGCGCCGTAGCACCCGTCACGGCGACCGTCGCCCACGCGACCGGCCAAGGGCCCCGCACCGCGTCCCGGTGCGGGGCCCGGCGGGCGCCCGGTCCGGTCGGACGCCCGCGACCTCCGCAGGATCGACAGTCACGGTGCCCGGCGACGGCTCACTCACCGGACGAGAGCCCCCAGAAGATCGATGAAGATCTTCTAGAGGCGGACGATGACCAGAGCGATGTCGTCCGGTGCGCCGTCGGCCACGCCGAGGTGGGTGAGCAGGGTGTCGGCCAGGTCGTCGGGACTCAGCCGGGCGTGGCGGGTCACGGCGTCGGCGAGACGGAGCAGCCCGGTGTCGATGTCCTCGCCACGGCGCTCGACGAGACCGTCGGTGTACAGCAGCAGGGTGTCGCCCGGCGCGTAGGCCACCGTTGCCTGGGGACGGGGCCCCGGGTCGGTCAGGGCGCCCAGGGGCGGATCGGTCGCCTGGTCGAGCAGGACGGCGGTACCACCCGGACGGCACAGGATCGGCGGGAGGTGGCCGGCGCTGGTGTAGGTGATGCTGTGGTGGCGGCGGTCGACGACCGCCTTGACCGCGGTCGTCGCCAGCGCGCTCTCGAACGTTCGGGCGTATCCGCTGAGCACGTCCATGGCCTTGCCCGGCTCGGGGATGGCGCGGACGGCCGCGGACAGGGCGCTGCGGAACATGCCCATCACCGCGGCGGCCTCCAGTCCGTGGCCGACCACGTCACCCACCGCGATGGTGAATTTCTCATCGGGCAGATCGACCACGTCGTACCAGTCGCCGCCGACATTGAGCGACCGGGTGGCGGGCAGGTAGCGCACGGCGATCTCGCCGTGCCCGGCCAGGTCGGGCGAGTGCAGCATGGCCGCCTGCAGGGCGAGGGCGGTCCGGCGTTCCCAGTCGTGGGCGTCGCGCAGTTCCTCGTTGAGCAGCTGGAGGTCCTGCGCACGGGTGAACAGTTCGGCCTCCCGGTTACCGGATTCCCGCTCCTGGACGCCCGGCTCGGCCCGGAGCGGACGGGACAGCATGAAATCCGTCATGTCCTCCACCCGGTGGATGATCCACCGAACCTCACCCTCGGGCCCGAGAACGGGTGTGTTGACGGGGGACCACCACCTCTCCCGGAACACCCCGGGGCGCCCGGGGACGGCCAGGTCGTACTTCTGCACCGCCATCGTGTCCGGCTGCCGCGAGCGCAGGACCCGCTCCAGTGAGGCGGTCAGGTTGCGCACCCCGGTGGCGGCCGGATCCGCCGGATTGTCGGGGTGGACGTCGAAGAGGCGTCGCCCGATGAGCTCGTCCCTCGTCCGGTCGGTGGCCTGGAGGTACGCCTCGTTGACCTCGACGATGCGCAGGTCGGGGGCCAGCACCAGATAAGGGTTCGGCGTCGCGGCGAACACCATCCGGTAGTCGATCCGCGGTGTGCTCACGTTGCGCTCCCAGTCCGTCCGTCGGCCCTAGTACCCTCCGTATTCGACCATGAGCCGGGCCCCGGGCGGCGGACTGCGGCCCGTCAAGGACGCTGTCGGACGCGCGTGCGTGAGAGCCGCGCCGCACGCCGCCCCTCAGCGGAGGCTGTTGCGCAGGCGGGTGACCGCGGCCTGAAGATCGTCGAACGCGCGCTGCTCCTGGCGTGGAGTCGCGCGCGCTGTGGGGAAGAGGCTTTCGCTCGCCGCTCGCGCCCGGGCATAGGCGTCGAAGCGGGCGACGACGTCCTCGATCAGATCCTGCGGTCGGGGAGGAGGTTCAGGGGCCTCGTGCTGGCGCGGCATGGCGGTCATTCCGGGGGAGGGGGAGATACGGCCGCGTGCGCCGCGCGGGCGCGGGACACGGCGTCCTCGTCGGGCGGTCGGTCTGCGCAGGTGCACCGGAGGCTTCCGGACGGGACCGGCAGCCGACCAGGATTCCCGGCACGCAGGGGCGAAGCATAGGCAGTCCCCCGGGCCACGACCGGTCGGCAGGTCGGCAACCTTGCGTGCCGCCCGATTGCCGGGAGCAGGCAGGATCGGGTGCGTAACCGGCCGGTCGGACCAGGATGCGACGCGATGGAGGCGGCCCGGGCCGCCCGCTGCCGCGGTGGTCCGGCGGGCAGCCGCCGCCGTCCGTCGTTCCCGCCGGCCCCGGAGTCCGCTCCGCAGGACGGGACGCCTTCCCCGCGGCCGTCAGGGCGGCAGGTGCCGCCGTTCGGCCCGCCGGTGAAGGAACCTGCCCTGGGTGAAGAAGACCGGCCCCGTGCGCACCAGGACGAGGCCGAGGTGCGGTCGGCGGGCCCGGCGGCCCGGACGGAGGCGCAGCCGCGGACAGTACGCGCAGCCCGGCCACCAGTGGACGACCGGCCGGCCGTCGGGTGCGCTGCGCCGCTGTGCCTCCCGCGCGCCGACAGAAGTCGGGAAGACCAGGGGTGAGTTCACGCATGCGAAGAGCGGCGACCCTCCCTGGAGGGCCGTCCCCGCCGCCCCCTACGATCCATCGAGCAGCAGACGTGTGGCGGCGACCGCGTCGCACGGCACCAGCGGAGTCGGCGGTACCAGGGCTCGCCTCATGCGCCCGTAAGGCCGTCGGTGAGCCGCCTCACGACGACTCCCGTACCACCAGCTCCGTGGGCAGCGTCACGTGCTGCCGCGGCGCGCCGTGCCGGGTGATGTCGGTGAGGATCCGGGCCATGGTGCGGCCCAGTTCCTCCACCGGCTGACGCACCGTCGTCAGGGGTGGATTGGTGTGCCGGGCGAGCACGGAGTCCTCGAAGCCCACCACGGCCACATCGCCGGGCACCTGCCGCTTCTGGCGGCGCAGTTCGGCCAGCGCGCCGAGCGCCATGAGGTCGGACGCGACGAAGACGGCGTCCAGGTCCGGTGCGCGTTCAAGAAGCAAACGCATGGCACGGCTCCCGCTCTCCTCGCTGAAGTCACCCGTCTCGACCAGTAGTTGGTCGGCGGGTCGACCGAACTCCTCGTGCGCGGTGCGCCATCCGGCGAGCCGGCTGCGGCCGACGTCCATGTCCTGGGGGCCGGTGATCGTGGCGATCCGCGTCCTGCCGCTGTGCAGAAGATGCCGGACCGCCTCGGCGGCCCCGCCGGCGTTGTCGGAGTTGACGTAGCTCAGCTGCTCGTCCGCGTCGCGCCGGCCGGCGAGCACGGTGGGCAGGCCCATCTCCTCCAGGATGCCGGGCAGCCGGTCCTCGGAGTGGACGGAGACCAGGAGAACGCCGTCCACCCGGCGCGTCGCCACCGACTCGGTGAGCTGGTCCCGTTCGGCCTGGTCGCGCACCAGCATGAGCTGCAGCTGGGTACGGCTCTCGGCGAGGGCGCCGCTGACACCGCGGATCAGCGCGGCGAAGAAAGGTTCCGAGCCCAGCCGGCTCTCCGGTTCCGGGATCACCAGGGCCACGGCATTGGTGCGGTTGGTCACCAGACCGCGGGCGACCGAGTTGGGGACGTAGTTGAGTTCCTTGATCGCCGCCAGGACCCTGGCCCGCGCGTCGGCACTGACCAGGTCCGAGCCGTTCACGACACGCGAGACCGTGGTGCGGCCCACGCCGGCGCGGGCGGCGACCGTCTTGATCGTGGGACGGCGGTTGTTGCTCATGTGCTCCCCTCGGCGACCGCGGCGGGGTGTCTGCCGCGGAGGTGACCAGCGGCAATTCTTGCAGACGCCGCCGTGGGCACGGCGCCGTCCCGGGGCGGGACCCCGGGCGCCGTGTCCGGTTCGTGATGACAAGTTGTTTTCAAGTTATTGACAGATCCATCCATGAGCCAGGAGTCTTCGATGCGCGGTGGGAACGTGCCCACCCCAAGATGGGCACGTTCCCACTTCTACCAGAGCCGCTGTAGTCATCGCGAAACTCGTCACTCCGATGTGTCAGCGTCGTCGCTAGGAGGAGATCCATGGGCACTCTCGGTTCATTGCGCACGAAGGCGGTGGCGACAGTCGCGGCCGTCGGCGCGCTGGCGCTCGTCGTCGGCTGCAGCAGCGGCGGTGATTCCGCCACCGGTGGTGGCAAGAAGGACGGCAAGGTCACCATCACGATGGGCCTGTTCGGCGTGATGGGCATCAAGGAAACGGGACTCCTGGAGCAGTACGAGAAGGAGAACCCCAATGTCACGATCAAGGCCGAGATCGCCGGTGACGAGCAGACGTACTACACCGCGCTGCAGACCAGGCTCGCCGCCGGCAACGGTCTGAAGGACATCCAGGGCATCGAGATCGGCCGGGCCAAGGAGATCACCGAGACCCAGTCCGACAAGTTCGCCGACTTTGCCGGAACAGCGGGCACCGACCACTTCCTGCCCTGGAAGCAGTCCCAGATCAGCACCGCGGACGGCAAGGTGCTGGGCCTGGGCACCGACATCGGCCCGATGGCCGTCTGCTACCGCAAGGACCTCTTCGAGAAGGCCGGCCTGCCCACCGACCGGGAAGAGGTCGGCAAGCTGTGGGCGGGCGACTGGAGCAAGTACGTCGAGGTCGGCCGCACCTTCAAGAAGGACTTCAAGGGCGGTGACGTGGCGTTCACGGACTCGGCCAGCGGCCTGTTCAACGCCATGATCTACGGCAACTCCGAGCAGTTCTACAACGAGAAGGGCGACCTGATCCACGACAAGAACCCGGTCGTCAAGAAGGCCTGGGACCTGGCGTCCGACGCCGCCGAGGAGGGACTGACCGCCAAGCTGCGCCAGTTCCAGCCCGGTTGGGACCCGGGTCTGGCCAACGGCACGTTCGCGACCGCCGTCTGCCCGGCCTGGATGCTCAGCCACATCAGCGAGAAGGCCGGTCCGGCGAACAAGGGCAAGTGGGACGTCGCCAGGGCGCCCCAGGGAGCCAACTGGGGCGGTTCCTTCCTCAGCGTGGTCGAGCAGAGCCCGGTGAAGAAGGAGGCGCAGAAGCTCGTCGCCTGGCTGACCGCGCCGGAGCAGCAGGCCCACATCTTCAAGGAGATCGGCAACATCCCGTCCTCCAAGACGGCGCTGGACAGCGATGACGTGAAGAACGCCAAGTCGGAGTACTTCGACAACGCCCCGATCGGCCAGATCTTCGGCGCGGCCGCGCAGGAGATCCCGGACAAGCAGGTCCTCGGCCGCAAGGACGGCACCATCAAGGACACCTTCTCGCAGGGCCTGGCCCTGGTCGAGCAGGGCACGGCACGTGACAAGGCGTGGGACACCACCATGACGCGTGTCGAGAAGGCCGTCGGCTGACCGGTCCTCCCCGCGACCGTCCCGGGCCCGCCGGCATGACGCCGGCGGGCCCGGGCCCCGGCCCACACATCCGCTCTCAGGAAGGAAGTCCGGTGGCCACCTCCACCACCAAGGCCCTGGCAGGCGAGGAGCCGCCGACCGGGCCGACCGGCGGACCGGGAACCGCCCGGCGGCGCAGCGCGCTGCTGCACCGTCTGGACGTCAAGGGCGCCCCGTTCGCGTTCATCGCGCCGTTCTTCGTCGTCTTCGCCGCGTTCAGCTTCTACCCCCTCGTCTACACCTCGTGGATCTCCCTGCACGACGTGGAACTGGCCACCCTCGATGTCATGGAGTGGGTGGCGTTCGACAACTACGTCGAGCTCTGGGGCGACTCGCGTTTCTGGAACGCGCTGCAGAACACCATCACCATCGGCGTCATCTCCACGGTGCCGCAGCTGCTGATGGCCCTCGGCCTCGCGCATCTGCTCAACTACCGTATGCGCGCCTCGCTGTTCTTCCGCGTGGCCTCGCTGGTCCCGTACGCCACCTCGGTCGCCGCCGCCGCCCTCGTGTTCACCATGATCTTCGAGCGCGACTTCGGCATGATCAACTGGGCGCTCGGCTCGGTCGGTATCGACCCGGTGAACTGGGAGGCCGACAAGTGGCCCGCCCAGGTGGCGATCTCCACCATCGTCATCTGGCGCTGGACCGGCTACAACGCGCTGCTCTACCTGGCCGCCATGCAGGCCATCCCCGCCGACCGGTACGAGGCGGCCTCCCTCGACGGCGCCTCCCGGTGGAAGCAGTTCACCCACGTCACCGTCCCGGGCATCCGCTCCACCATCGTCTTCACCATCGTGCTCTCCACGATCGGCGCCACTCAGCTCTTCGGTGAACCGCTCATCTTCGGGCAGGGTCCCAACGGCATCACCGGCGGCGCGGACAACCAGTACCAGACGCTGGGCCTGCTGCTGTACGAGGAGGGCTGGAAGAACTACCAGATGGGCCGCTCGGCGACCGTCGCCTGGGCGATGTTCCTGCTGCTCATCCTCGCCTTCGCGGCGCAGCGCCTGATCCAGCGCCTGCGTTCCCGTACGTCCTGACCTGGAGTCGTCATGACCATCCACAGCCTCCCGGCCCGGACGGACACTCCGGACCAGGCCCCCGCCGAGAAGAAGCCGGTCCGCCGCGGCGGCCGCCGGCTGCTGCGCGAGCGCGCCGGGCGCCAGCACCACGCGGGCCCGCTCGCCTACGTCCTGCTCGTCATCATGGCGATCCTGTCGATCTTCCCGCTGTACTGGACGATGGTGGCGGCCTCCACCGACAACACCCGGGTCAGCCAGACACCGCCGCCCTTCCTGCCCGGACCGAACCTGTTCAGCAACCTCGCCCGGGCCTGGGACGAGGCGGCCATGGGCAAGGCCATGATCAACAGTCTGATCGTGGCCGGGGTGATCGCCCTGTCCACGGTGATGTTCGCGACGCTGGCCGGCTTCGCCTTCGCCAAACTGCGCTTCAAGGGCCGCAACGCCCTGCTCATGCTGGTGATCGGCACCATGCTGGTGCCGCCGCAGCTCGGCGTCGTACCGCTGTTCATGATGATGTCCGAGCTCGGCTGGTCGCAGCAGCTCCCCGCCGTCATCTTCCCCACACTGGTCAGCGCGGTCGGCGTGTTCTTCATGCGGCAGTACCTGTCCGAGGCACTGCCCGACGAACTCGTCGAAGCCGGACGCGTGGACGGGGCGCACTCGCTGCGCATCTTCTGGAGCATCGTGCTGCCCGTCGCCCGCCCCGCCATGGCGGTGCTGTTCATGATCACGTTCGTGCACGCCTGGAACGACTTCTTCTGGCCGTTCGTGGTGCTCGACATGACCAACCCGACGGTCCCCGTCGCCCTCACCCAGCTCAGCGCCGGCTACGTCCGCGACCAGTCACTGATCATGGCGGGCGCGCTGCTCGGCACGCTGCCCCTGCTGGCGATGTTCATCGTCTTCGGCCGCCAGATCGTCAGCGGAATCATGGCCGGCGCCGTCAAGGGCTGACCCGGGGGGCGCCCCCCCGGTCCGCCCCCACCCCCATCAGGCATCCGCCTGCGAACCCCCTCTCCCGAAAGGACTTACGTGGTCACCGCAGCTCAGCAGACCGCGTCCGCCCCGGACGCCGCCCGTACCTTCCCCAAGGGCTTCCTCTGGGGCTCGGCCACCGCCTCCTACCAGATCGAGGGGGCCGCCGCGGAGGACGGCCGTACGCCGTCCATCTGGGACACCTACGCACGCACCCCCGGCCGGGTCCGCAACGGTGACACCGGTGACATCGCCACCGACCACTACCACCGTTGGCGGGAGGACGTCGCCCTCATGGCCGAACTCGGCCTGGGCGCCTACCGTTTCTCCCTCGCCTGGCCCCGGATCCAGCCCACCGGCCGCGGCCCCGCCGTCCAGAAGGGCCTGGACTTCTACCGGCGCCTCGCCGACGACCTGCTGGACAAGGGCATCCAGCCCGTCGCCACCCTCTACCACTGGGACCTGCCCCAGGAGCTGGAGGACGCCGGCGGCTGGCCCGAGCGGGTCACGGCCGAACGGTTCGCCGAGTACGCGGCCCTCGCCGCGGACGCCCTCGGCGACCGGGTGAAGACCTGGACCACTCTCAACGAGCCCTGGTGCAGCGCCTTCCTGGGCTACGGCTCCGGTGTCCACGCCCCCGGCCGCACCGACCCGGTCGCCGCCCTGCGCGCCGCCCACCACCTCAACCTGGGGCACGGCCTCGCCGTGCAGGCACTGCGCGACCGCCTTCCCGCCGCCGCCCAGTGCTCGGTCACCCTCAACATCCACCACGTGCGGCCGCTCACCGACAACGATGCCGACAAGGACGCGGTGCGCCGGATCGACGCGCTCGCCAACCGGGTCTTCACCGGCCCGATGCTGCAGGGCGCCTACCCGGAGGACCTGCTCAAGGACACCGCGGGACTGACCGACTGGTCCTTCGTGCGCGACGGCGACCTCCAGCAGATCCACCAGCCGCTGGACTTCCTGGGCGTCAACTACTACACGCCCACCGTCGTCTCCGAGGCCACCGACAGCGCCACCCACGCCTCGGACGGACACGGCAACAGCGCCCACAGCCCCTGGCCGGGCGCCGACAAGGTCGCCTTCCACCAGCCCCCCGGCGAGACCACCGCCATGGGCTGGGCGGTCGATCCCTCCGGTCTGTACGACCTGCTGCGCCGGCTCTCCTCCGACTTCCCCAGGCTGCCGCTGATCATCACCGAGAACGGCGCGGCGTTCGACGACTACGCCGACCCGTCCGGGAACGTCAACGACCCGGGCCGGATCGCCTATGTACGGGGTCACCTGGCCGCCGTGCACCAGGCCATCGTGGACGGTTCCGACGTGCGCGGCTACTTCCTGTGGTCGCTGCTGGACAACTTCGAGTGGGCCCACGGCTACAGCAAGCGCTTCGGCGCGGTCTACGTGGACTACCCGACCGGCACCCGCATTCCCAAGGCCAGCGCACGCTGGTACTCCGAGGTCGTCCGCAGCGGGGTCCTGCCCGGCGCCTGATCCGCCCGGGGCGGCGCTCACCTGCCTCCCTGACGGGCGCCGCCCCATGAGTCCGCCCCCGTCTCCCGCACATGCGGGAGACGGGGGCGGACTCTTCCCCCTGGGCGATGTCCGGCCCGGCGCGCGGCGGCCCGGAACCGCCCCTACCGGGCATCCGCTGGTGCGGTGGGAGTGGGGACGGTCCGCTCGCGCGTCGAGCCCTCGGGGCTCCGCGGGGACACGGTGGTACCGGCGTGAGGGCCCCGCGGGTCCGCCGTGGGGTCGGCCCGGGGGCCCCGCGGGTCCGCGGTGGTACCCGTCCGGGGGTCCCCCGGGGACTCGCTGACCTCGACGGGCACCGTCGGGCTCGGGGTGAGGGCGGGGGAGGGGGCGGTGCTCACGGGAGGCGGGGCGAGCGGCACCGTGGGGGGCGCGGGTCTGTCGGTCGTCGCCGCGTTCTGGAGGGGACCGGAGACCAGCACGGCAGCGGCGCAGGCCAGTCCGACGCCGGCCACGGTACGGACAAGACGGCGTCGCGCCGCGCCGCGCCGGATCGCCTCGAACCGGCCGGGGGGCGGCCCGAGAAAGTCGGAGGCCGGCCGCAGAATGACGGCGAGCGGGTCGTCGGGCTCGAACTCCGGATCCTCGTCAGGGCGTGTGATCAAGGTTTCTCCTCAGGTGGGCACGGAGCAGTTCCCGGGCCGCGTGGAGATCGGCCTTGACGGTTCCTTCCTTGCGTCCGGTCACCGCGGACACCTCCCGGATCGGCATGTCAGCGTAGTAGTGCAGCAGGATCGGCACACGCAGCCGTTCCGGCAGCGACTGTACGAGCAGGCGTACGGACGGATCGGACTGTTCGGTGTGCGGCCGGACGGCGGCTTCGGTGCCGGCACGGCGTACGGCCCTGCGTTCGCGCTCGAGTTTGCGCCAGTGGTCCCGGACCAGATTGGCCGCGGTGACGTAGAGGAAACCCCGGGGCTCCGCCACGGAGGTCCAGCGGGACCACAGCCTGGTGAACGCCTCCGAGGCGATCTCGTGGGCCGTCTCGTCGTCGTCCACCAGTCGGCGGCACCAGCCGGCGAGGCGCGGATAGAGGGCAGCGAAGAGCTCGGACGCTGCCTGCTCGCGGGACCGTTTCAACGCTCTCCATGGTCGTGGCGGTACCGATCGCGTGGTACCGCGCGCGGAAGGACCCCGGGCCGCCGGCACTCGGCCGGGCGGCCCGGGATCCGGTGACGGGTCAGGGAATCGCGGCACGCAACGTGGCGAACACGATCACGTTGTCGCGGTACTCGTCCCCCGTACGCGGGCCACCGCAGGTGATGAGCCGCAGCTCCGCACCGTCGACGTCCCCGTAGACCGCCTCCGTCGGGAAGTCGGCCTTGGCGACCGTCCTGACCGAGTCGACGGTGAACTCCGCCGCCGTGCCGTTCTCCAGACGTGCCACGATCCGCTCGCCCCGGCGCAGCCGCGCGAGATGGCGGAAGACGCCGTCCCCGTAATCGCCGACGGTGACGTGACCGAGGATCACCGACGGACCCCGCTGGCCGGGTGTCGGCGAGTGCCGGTACCAGCCCGCCCGGTCGTCGGCCGTGATCGGAGGCACCTCGACCGTGTGGTCCGGGGCCAGCCCGAGCCGCATGACCGGCGTGTCGACCCCGATGGCCGGGATCTCCAGCCGGACCGGAACCGAACGCCCGAGGACACGCGCAGGCTTCGCGGAGGACCGCGCGGCCGGCTCCGTGCTCCGGGGGCGTTCGGCGTCGGTCCCGTCGGTCTCGTGTCCGCCGCCGCAGCCGGCGAGGAGTGACGCGGTGGCCGCGGCGACGAAGGCGCGCCTGGAGAGCGGGGTCATCCCGCCGTCGCCCGGCGGCGGCGTACGAGGAACGCCGCCGCGCCCCCGCCGGCCAGGACCGCGGCGGCGCCCCCGATCAGGACGCCGTCGTTTCCGGACTCCGCCGATCCCGGAGCGGCACCGGTGTCGGCCGCGCCGCGGGGGACGACGGTGACCGCACCGGCCTCCTCCGCGACCCGTTCACGCTCGTCTGCCGGGCCCGCCTCGGGGGCCTCGGCCGGTGACGGGCTGACGCTCGCCCCGGTGGAGGGGACGGGGGAGGGGTCGTCGGCGAACGCGGGCATCGCGCACGCCAGTACGGCGGTGCACGCGAGTGCCGCGGCACTCAGGACAGTTCGGCGCATGGATCGCTCTCTTTCCTCGGTCCGCCCGCACGGTGACCCGGCGGGCTGGGTCATGGATCGTGCGGAGAGACGAGGCAGTGGCAGCCCGGGTTGCAAAGAGAAGGTAAAGCCGCGTCCGGCGCCGGTGACGGGCTCAGTCGAGGAGGGCGGTGGCCTCCACCTCGACCAGTACATCGGGCTCGAAGAGGTGATCCACCCCGATGAGCGACGAGGGAGGAAGCGGCACCGTCAGCCCGATCTCCTTGGCGACCTGCTCGACCCCCGTCATGAACGCGCCGATCTTCTCGGGGGCCCAGTCGGTGACGTAGAACGTCAGCCGCAGTACGTCGTCGAACGACGCACCCGCTCCCGCGAGCCCCCTCGCGGTGCTCCGCAGGGCGTGGGCGACCTGTCCGGCGAGGTCGCCCGGGGCGACGGGGTTTCCGTCCGCCGTGCGGGCGACCTGGCCGGCGACATGCACGTGACGCGTCCCGGTGCCGACGGCGACATGCTCGTAGGGCGTGGAACGCATCATGCCTTCGGGGGTGAAACGACGGACGGACACAGGGGACTCCTGACTTCGGCCAACTAGGTATACCTTTGATACCTGGTGGACGAAGGACACTTCAAGGAGACCAAGTATCGTGCCGGATACCGCACAGAGCCACGACGACGGGTTCGAGATCGCGCGCCCCCACCGGGAACTCCTCGACCAGGTACTGGACAAGTGGTCGCTGAGTGTTCTGAACGAACTCTGCGAACGGCCCCGCCGGTTCAACGAGTTGCGCCGTGCCGTCCCCGCGGTGACCCAGAAGTCGCTCACCGCGACCCTGCGACGACTCGAACGCAACGGCATCGTCGAGCGTGTGCTCGTCAGTTCCCGGCCCGTTGCCGTCGAGTACCGGATCACCCCCCTGGGCAAGACCCTGCGGCCGCCGGTCGAGGTGCTTCTGGAGTGGGCCGCCGCCCATATGCCCGAGATCGAACGCGCGCGTCGTGCCTTCGACCTCGGATGAACGGCCCGCGTGCGTCGCCCCGCCTCGAAACGGTGAGGCCTTCAGGCCGCCGCGACCGTGTGCTGATAGGCGGGGTACGTCAGATAGCCCCTGTCGCCGCCCTGGTAGTAGGTGGCCTCGTCGACGGGGGCGATCGGGAGACCGGTGCGCAGCCGCTCGACCAGATCGGGGTTGGCGATGAAGGCGCGGCCGAAGCTGATGAGGTCGGCGCCCAGTCCGAGCCAGCGGTCGGCGGCGGCGCGGTCGGTCAGCCCGGCCGTCGCCCGCTGGGCGTAGTAGGCCGCCATCGACGGCGTCGCCAGACCGCCCGCCGCGGCCCGGACCCGGGTCATCGGAGCCATCACCACGCGGTTGGGCAACGTCAGATCACCGAGCCGATGGCCCTCGAAAAGTTGCGTCATGTCAGTACTCCCTCAGTGCGCTCCGGTCCTTGACCGGACACCACTCACGCTAAAACCTCACATGAATGTCAGGGGCAAGCGGAGTGACGCGGTTCATAGCCGCGCCGCGCTGAACCGGGTTTCGTACAAAGGACGTTCGGGAGAACCGGCTGCCCCTCGGCCGGCAGAGTCGGCGCGTACGAGAGGCGCGTGGACGGGAGTGGGACACATGAGGTCAGCACAGGACGGGACAACTCGGTCCACGGCGGCCGCCGTTCCCGCGGGGCACACCCGGTGGGGACTGGTCGCGCTGATCCTCGGGGTGCCGGCCCTGCTCGTGTTCGCGCTGCTGTTCACCCTGATGCTCTGGGTGCTGGTCGGCTGATCGCTTGGGGCCCGTGGCACGGCCCGGCGCTTGACCTGAAGCGGACTTGAGCTTCTACGTTCGCCCCAGGGCCGCGGGAACCGACCGGCGGCGCCGTTCCGAGGAGGCCGACCATGGGCGAGCACACACCTCACACGGAGATCCCCGACCGCTACCGGTATGCCGTGATCCCGCACATCATGGTCGACGACGCCGCTGCGGCGATCGATTTCTGGCGGAGGGCGTTCGGTGCCCAGGAGAACTTCAGGGTCGATGCTCCGGGCGGCGGGATCCTGCACGCCGAAATCACCATCGGCCGGTCGGTGCTGATGCTGGGAGACGCCGGCACCGACGAGGCGGAGGCCGGCTCCTTCAGGGCTCCCGTCTCGCTCGGCGGTGGTACCTCCGTCGCGCTGCATGTCTTCGTGCCCGATGTCGACGGTCTGGCGGAGCGGGCGGCGGCAGTCGGCGCGGAGATCCTCCAACCGCCGACGGACATGTTCCACGGAGACCGCACCGCCGTCCTCAAGGACCCTTCGGGCCACATATGGGTGTTCCTGACCCACAGGGAAGAGGTGACGGAGGAAGAACTGCGGCGTCGTCTGGCCGCCGCCGGGTGACGGCACCTGACGGCACCGCCCACCCGGCCGGTGCCGTCAGGCTCTCGCGAGCCCTCGCTCGGGGGCAGGAGCCGACGCGCGGGTCCATCGGCCCGGACGGCCCGCCGCTCCGGGCCGGCCGGGCAGCCCCGGGCAGCGTCCGGGCGTGTGTTTCCGTCAGGTGACCGCCCGGACGTCGGCCGGAATGCCCAGGCGTTCGGCCAGCGTGGTGAGCGCGGGACCCAGGGGGAGCGAGACACGGGTGAGGGCGTGCCGGTCGCCGCGCGTGGGGTCCCGGTTGACGATCAGTACCGGCGTGCCGGTCTGTGCCGCCTGGCGGACGAATCGCAGTCCGGACATCACGGTCAGCGAGGAACCGAGGACGAGCAGTGAGGACGCCTCGCGGACCAGGGCGCGGCAGTGCTCGACCCGCCGCGGCGGTACGTTCTCGCCGAAGAACACCACATCCGGTTTGAGGATGCCGCCGCACAGCGTGCAGGGCACCACACGGAAGTCCCCGACCTGCTCGTCGGTGAGGTCGGCGTCCCCGTCGGGGTTGATCGCGGCGGCCACGGGCGCGAAGTCCGGGTTGGCCTCCTCCAGTCGCGCCGCCAGTTCCGCGCGCGGGCTGAGAACGCCGCAGGAAAGGCAGACGACCCGGTCCAGGCTTCCGTGCAGCTCCACCACACCCTCGCTGCCCGCGGCCTGGTGCAGACCGTCGACGTTCTGGGTGATCACACCCGAGAGCAGGCCGTGGCGCTCGAACGCGGCCACGGCCCGGTGCCCGGAGTTCGGGCGGGCGCGAGCGAAGGCGACCCGGCCGAGGTGGCTGCGCGCCCAGTACCGGCGCCGGGCCCGGGCGCTGCCGGTGAAGTCCTGGTAGGTCATCGGTGTGTGCCGGGTCAGGCTTCCGCCCTCGCCCCGGTAGTCGGGGATGCCCGACTCGGTGGAGATGCCCGCCCCACTGAGCACCAGCACACCACCGAGGCGCAGCGCGTCGGCGACCGGCTCCGGGTCCGTGGTCCCCGGCGGCAGGTCCTCGGCAGGGGTCCAGCTCAGGGTGGGGCGCATACGCATGCCGCAAGAATACGAAACCCCCGTCCCTCCCCGTCGCCGCCGTGTCCTCCCGGCCGGCCGGGACCGCGGCTGCCGTTCACCGTACGGGAGGTCCCGCCGGACGCGGAGTCCTCGCGGGGAAGCGGCCGGCGCCGGCGAGGGCGCGGCCCCCAGGAACGGCGGGTGAGTCCCGTCCGACCGGACCGTGCGGATGGCGTCCCGCCGGGTGGTGTAGCCGATCAACGGACCGGACTCGCAGGTCACGCCGGGTACGTCGACCGGCTGGGGCACTCCCGGCGCCTGACCGGGCCGCTTCGCGCGCCGCGCCGACGTGGAGATCACCGCGAGCCGGGTACCGGAGGGCGAAGCGCGTGTTCGCCTACACCACCTCGCGGGACGCGACCACCGTGCGAGGGAGGGCGGGACGGTGCGGCGGGGAGGGCCGGGTGGAGGTCAGCGTCCGGTCGCGCCGTCGATGAGCTCACGGAGGATGTCCGCATGGCCGGCGTGGCGTCCGGTCTCCTCGATCATGTGGGTGAGTGCCCAGCGGACGCTGGGAGCGGGGCCGTGCGGCCGGGCACGCGGCAGCGGTGAGGCCGGATCGGCGCACGTGTCGAGTACGTCGTTCGCCCGGGCGACCGCCTCACGGTAGCGGGCGACGACATCGGCCACCCGGTCCTCGGGCGGGGCCCGGAAGGTCCCCTGCCAGTCGGTGACCCGGTCCCCGAGGAACGTGGCCCGTTCGACGAACGTGAGGTGATGGAGCAGCCCGAGCAGGTTGGTGCCCGACGGGACGCCGGCGGTGCGGACACGGGGCTCGGGGGCGCCCTCGACCTTCGCGGAGACCGACTCGCGGAGGTAGTCGAGGAAACCGCGCAGGACCTCGGTCTCACTGCTGCCCGTGCGGGGCGGCGGCGTGTCCCCGCGGCTTCTGCGGGGCGGGGCGGGGGACATGGGACCTCCTCGTGGACCGGTGCGGGTTCAGGCGGTGCGGTGGACGATCAGTACGTGATCGGTGACCTCGGCGGTCTGCCCGTCCGGCCCGGTCGCGGTCCGCCGGGGCGAGTCGGCCCGTTCGACCGTCCACGTCCGCGGATCCAGGGCGATCTCCGCGGCCACCTCCCGCGCGGTGGGATACCGGACGCCGGGATCCTGATCCCACGACCACGGAGCGGTCGAGCCGTGGTCGACGACCAGCAGACGTCCGCCAGGCCGCAGGTTCCGGGCTGCCGAGCGCAACACGCCTGCCCGGTCGAGCTCGAGCGGAGTGTGCAGGTAGTGGGCGCACACGAGGTCGAAGACACCGTCCGGGAAGGACTCGCGCAGATCGTGCCGCCGGGCGGTGATCCGGCCTGCCGAGCGGTGTACGGCAGCGAGCCGGGTGAGGCGCTCGACCGCCACGGACGACACGTCGACGGCGGTGACCCGCCACCCCTGGCGAGCGAGCCACAGCGCGTCACCGCCGGCGCCGCAGCCCAGGTCCAGCGCATCGCCGGGCGGCAGGCCGGCGACGGCTTCGACCAGGCGGGCGTTCGGCCGAGGGTCGGTGGCTGCGGGACGCTCCGCGTGGACGCCGTCCCAGAACCGGGTCGCATCGGTGGTACTCATCAAGGGCTCCTTCCGCCGGGAGCCCCGAGTCTTGCCCGGCCCTTCGTGACCTGGCACGAAATCTTGCCGATACGGCAAGGCGCACGGCCGGGGCCGGCCAGCCCGACGCCACGGCCCGTCACGGCGACCCGGCCGGTGCTTCCGCCCAGGTCGTGCTCGCACGAGGCCCCTGCCCAGGGCCACCGCCGCGCCCGCGGCGACGGCGAGGGACGCCGCGCTGCCGCGTCGCCGCGTCGCCGAGGACGGCGCTCCGCGCGGTCGTGGCCGTGGGGGCGGGGTGGGCCGGTCCTGGGGGCATCGGTCCCCGGCCCGGACCGCCGACCGGACCGAACCGGTGAGCGAGGTGATGCCGCCGTTGACGTGGAATTCTCTCGCGCATGGGCATACGGGGAAGGCGGACCATCGGGAAACGCGCACCCGGCCGGGCAGACCGGCGGCGGGCGGAGCGCCGGCCCGCTCGGCGAGGAGGACGTCATGGTGGCAGGGCCGAAACACACGCAGCCCGTACACGAGGGGCCTCGGCCGGCGGTTTCCGCCGTGCCGGCCGAGGCGCTGGAAGCCATCGGCACCGGAGCCTACGTGGTCGACGAGGAGGGCTGCATCGTCGCCGTCAACACCCGGGCCGAGCAGCTGCTGGGCCGGTCCGCCGGCGAACTCCTCGGCCACGACGCGCACGACCTGCTGCACCGCGGTCCGCAGGGGCAGCCCATCCCGAGAACCCAGTGCGCCATGCGGCAGGCATTCCACGCCGGTCGCACCGCTCAGGGCGACGAGGACCACTACGCGGCCGCCGACGGCTCCGTTCTGCTGATCTCCTGGCTGATCACTCCTTATATGTGCGGTGATCACCGAGCAGGCACCCTCGTCGTCTTCCACACCGCCGACCCGTCGCAGCGGACCGTCACGCAACCGCCGCCGACGACCCGGTCGCTGTCGGAACTGCAACGGCTGGCCCTGCTGGCCGAGACCACCACCCGGCTGACCTCCACCCTCGACGTCGACGAGGCGCTGAAGCGGCTGGTGGCCCTGGTCGTGCCCCGGCTGGCCGACTGGGTGGTCGTCGACCTGATCGCCGAGCGCGACGAGGTGTGGCGGACCGTCGTCGTGCACGCCGACGGCGACACCCTCGTGCGACATGAGGACCTCGAGGGTCCGATGCCGCCGATCCCCGAGCAGTCCCCCATGCCCCTGTCCAGAGCTCTCCGGGGCGTCGCCTCCACCCTGGCGGGTCCGCAGACCTACCACGGAACACCGGATTCCGGTATCGCGGTCGAGCCGGGTCGCCTGTTCGATGCCACGGGAATGCACTCCGCGGCCATCGCACCCATCCGGAGCACACGCGCCGTCCTGGGCGCACTGACGCTGGGCCGCGCCGAGAACCCGGCGGCCTTCGCCCCCGCCGACCTCCCGCTGATCGAGGACCTGGCACGACGGGCCGGTCTCTCCCTGGACAACGCCCGCCTCTACCAGCGCCAGCGCAAGGTCGCCGAGACCATGCAGAACCATCTGCTGCCCCAGATGCCCGGTGTTCCCGGCCTGAAGATGACCGTCCGCTACCTTCCCGCACCCGACGCCTCACATGTCGGAGGCGACTGGTACGACGCCTTCCCGCTGTCTCCCGCCTCCACCGCCCTGGCCGTCGGAGACGTCGTCGGCCACGACCTGGAGGCGGCAGCCGGCATGGCACAGGTCCGCAACATGCTGCGCGCCTACGCCTGGTCCCAGCAAGACCCCCCCAGCCGCATCGTCGAACGCCTCGACGGGGCCATGCCCCACATCACCGACGTCGCCATGGCCACCCTGATCTTCGCCCGTGTCGAAGCGGCCGAGAACCGTCACTGGCGGCTGTCCTGGACCAACGCGGGGCACCCCCCGCCCCTGCTGGTCAGCCGGGACGGCCTGGCAAGCTATCTCACCGACGGCCACGGCATTCTCCTGGGCACCCAGACGAACATCCGGCGTCCCGACGCCACGGCGCTGCTCCCACCGGGGTCCACCCTGGTGCTGTACACGGACGGCCTCATCGAGGCGCCCGGTCAACCCCTCGACAGCGGTCTTGACCGCCTGCGCCAGCACGCCGCGGCCCTCGCCCACCGCCCCCTCACCTCCTTCACGGATCAGCTGCTCCGCCGGGTGCGCCCCGCGGACAACGACGACGACGTCGCCCTCCTGGCCCTCCGCGTGCCGTGGGACTGACGTGGCAGGCCCCGGCCGGGCCCCGTCCGCGCCGCGATACGCCTAGGCTTCCCTCCGTGCCCGCTCCCCGCCTGCGTCGCGTCGCCGTCCTTGTCTCCGAGGGCGCCAAGCCCCTCGACGTCGGCATTCCCGCCCAGGTGTTCACGACGCGGGCGAGCATGCCGTACGAGGTACGGGTGTGCGGCGCGGCCCCGGGACCGGTCACCGGTGGCGACGGCCTGTCGTACCACGTGGCCCAGGGGCTCGAAGCGCTGGAATGGGCCGACATCGTCTTCATCCCCGGCTACCGGTTCCCGGACCGCGAGGATCCGCCGACGGCCGTCGTGGACGCGCTGATCGCCGCCCATCACCGGGGCGCGCGGCTTGCGGCCATCTCCACGGGCGCCTTCACCCTGGCCGCCACGGGAGCGCTCGACGGCAAGCGGGCCACGACCCACTGGCACTACACCCGGGCGCTCGCGGCCCGGCATCCGTCGGTCCGCGTGGACGAGAACGTGCTGTTCGTCGACGAGGGCAGTGTGCTGACCTCGGCCGGCGCGGCCTCGGGCATCGACTTGTGTCTGCACATCCTGCGGGGTGATCTGGGGGTCGCCGCTTCGAACCACGCGGCCCGGCGCCTGGTCGCCGCGCCCTATCGCAGCGGTGGCCAGGCCCAGTACGTGCCGCGCAGTGTGCCCGAGCAGCTCGGCGAGCGGTTCGCCGCCACCCGGGAATGGGCGCTGCGCCGGCTCGGTGAACCCCTCACCCTCGACGCGCTCGCCCGGCACGCGGCGGTCTCACCGCGCACGTTCTCCCGCCGCTTCGCCGAGGACACGGGGTACACGCCGATGCAGTGGGTCATGCGTGCCCGCATCGACGCGGCCCGCGAGTTGCTGGAGCGCTCGCAACTGGGTGTCGAGCAGATCGCCGGCGCCGTCGGCCTCGGGACCGGTGCCAATCTGCGCCTGCACTTTCAGCGGATCCTCGGCACGACGCCGACCGAGTACAGGCGCACCTTCGCCCTGGGAGAGTAGGCCCCTGTCGCTGGCGCGATCCTTGCGAACCATGGCGATCGTGCCGCTGCCCCGGGCCCGGCCCGAGCGCGATCCTGGCAGTGGACGAAGGGACACCACACATGACTCGTATCGCGATCAACGGATTCGGCCGCATCGGACGCAATGTGCTGCGCGCGCTGCTCGAACGCGACAGCACCCTGGAGGTCGTCGCCGTCAACGACCTGACGGAACCGGCCGCTCTGGCGCGGCTGCTCGCCTACGACACCACCGCGGGCAGGCTCGGCCGGCCGGTCACCGTCGACTCAGACGCCCTCGTCGTCGACGGCCGCCGCATCACGGTGCTCGCCGAGCGCGAGCCGGCCCGGCTGCCGTGGGCCGAACTCGGCGTCGACATCGCCCTGGAGGCGACCGGCCGCTTCACCTCAGCCAAGGCCGCTCGCGCCCACCTCGACGCGGGCGCGCGGAAGGTCCTGGTCGGCGCGCCCTCGGAGGGGGCCGACATCACGCTGGCGTACGGGGTGAACAGCGACGCCTACGACCCGGAACTGCACACGGTCGTCTCCAACGCCTCGTGCACGACCAACGCTCTCGCCCCGCTGGCCGCGGTCCTCCACGAACTCGCGGGCATCGAGCACGGCTTCATGACGACCGTGCACGCCTACACCCAGGAGCAGAACCTTCAGGACGGTCCGCACCGCGACGCCCGCCGGGCCCGCGCCGCGGCCGTCAACATCGTGCCGACGACGACGGGTGCCGCCAAGGCGATCGGCCTCGTCCTGCCCGCCCTCGACGGCAAGTTGTCGGGTGACTCGATCCGCGTGCCGGTCCCCGTGGGGTCGATCGTCGAACTCAACACGACCGTTGCCCGGGACGTCACGCGCGAGGAGGTACTGGAGGCCTACCGGGCCGCCGCGCGGGGACCGCTCGCGGGAGTGCTCGAATACTCGGAGGACCCGCTGGTGTCGTCCGACATCACCGGCAACCCGGCCTCGTCGATCTTCGACTCGGCCCTGACCCGTGTGGACGGGCGGCACATCAAGGTGGTCGCCTGGTACGACAACGAGTGGGGCTTCTCGAACCGCGTGATCGACACGCTCGAGCTGCTCGCCGCCCGCTGAGCCACCGTCACCCGGCGTATGCCGGCCGTCGGGGAGTTCTTTTCGTGTCTGTGCGGGCGATGACCGGGCATACGGGTCTCATCTCTACGAGAGGAGCTCGCTCATGCTCGGCATCATCGCGGCGGTGCTGTTCTTCATCGCGTTTCTGATCAACGCGGCGGATATCGGCACCAACGACGTGTTCTCTTCGGTCAACGTCATGCTGCTGGGGTTGACCGCACTGGCCCTGCACGTGGCGGGCATCGGGACCGGCTGGTCCCGCAGGCGCTGACGCACTCCCGAGGGCCGGCACCCGTGGTGCCGGCCCTCGCGTCCTGCGGGCACACCGTGACCTCTCCCACGGCCGTCACATAACCTCGTACGGGAAGACGTCGGATGCCGTGGAAGCACACCGGGGAGGCGATGGTGTTCGAGAGGGGCACGCGGTTGTCGGCGGGCGCCGTGATCGTGGCCTGCATGGTGCTCCTAGGGCCGAGTGCGCCGAACGGAGTCTTCTCCGCCGAAGCACCGCCCGTCACCGCCGCCAGGGACGTCGTACCCAACCGCGTCATGACATGGAACATCTGCAACCCCTGCGGAGAGAGCAACGTCGCACGGGCGGCGGAGATCGCCAGGTTCGCGCCCCAGGTGATCGGACTGCAAGAGGCGTGCGAACGTGACGTCGCACGGATCCGGGACCATCTGGAGAACCTCTACGGGCTCGTCTACCACGTCGAGTACGGGGCGGTTCTGCGGAATTGGGGCCGCTGCGGGGGAGTGCCGTGGAACCCCGGCGGCTACGGCCAGGCGATCCTCTCGGCGGCACCGATGACGGACCGGGTGAAGGCGGAGTACCCCGACGGCGGATCCGAGGACCGCGGCTACATGGCCGTCACCACCCTCGTGGGCGACCGGCCCGTGCGGGTCTTCAACACCCATCTCGCCCAACGGCGCCAGGAGGCGGTGAGGGCCGAGCAGACCGTCGTGCTCGCCGAGGAGATCGCCCGGTACGACCGGGCCATCGTGCTCGGCGACTTCAACGCGGTGCCGGACACCCCCGAACTGTCCGGGATGTGGGCGCTCGCCGAGGACACCGACCCCCGGTGTCGCCCCCCGGCCACCGGCGCCTGCACGCCGACCACCGACTGGCGCAGCAAGTTCGACTACATCTTCCTGCGCAACATCGCCCCGCTCCGTCACCACGTGTGGCGCACCCCGTACTCGGACCACGACGTGCTGCACACCGACGTGGCGACCTGAAGGAGCGGGGGACACCGGTCGACGCCCGGGAAGCCGGGCGCATCGGTCGACCGACCTCCACCGCGTGCCGCGACGGCGGCAGGTCAGACGGAGGAGGCGCCGGCGTCCTTGCCGCCGTCGCGTTGGTGACCTCGGCGGGCGTCGCGGTCGAAGATGCCCAGGATCTCGCAGGGGCCGCCCTCGGCCCCGATGGCGTGCGGAAGCATGGTGGGGAACTCGGCGGACTGGTTGGTCTCGACGCGGAAGCGCTTGTGTCCCAGCAAGAGGATCGCGGTTCCGGACAGGACCACCAGCCATTCGCGGCCCGGGTGGGCGCGCATGCGCGCGGGGTTGTCCGGCGGCGGTCCGGTCATGCGCTGCCGTACGACGGTCATGCCCGGGTCGCCCTTCACGGGCCAGCGCATCAGCCCGTGGGCGCCGTCGATCATCGGGCTGGTGATCACGTCGTCGGTGGCGGTCTCCACCAGCTGATCCAGTGATGTGTCGAGGGCGCGGGCGAGCGTGACCAGCTGATCCAGCGCGAGGCGCCGCTGCCCGTTCTCGATGCGGCTCAGTGTCGACTGGCTGACGTTGGCGCGCCGGGCCAGTTCCTCCAGGGACCAGCCCTGTGCGACCCGCAGGGCGCGGATCCGTTTGCGTACGAGGCTGTCCAGCTCGCCATCATCTTGCGTCATGGGCAACATCCTATGCCCAACTCGCAAAGCGTGCCTACGGTCGCTCGTGGGCGGCGGCCCGGAAGGACCGAGGTCACGCCGTCGAGGAGAGCCATGAGGAAGAGTCAGCCCGCCCCTGCGGCGTCCGTCCCGGACAGGGACGTACCGGACGCACGTCAGCTGCGCACCATCCTGATCGCGGTGTCGGTGGCCCTGATGGCGGTCATCGCGTCCGTCTCCGGACTGAACGTCGCCCAGACCCATATGGCCGTCGAATTCGACGCCTCGCAGGGCACGGTCCTGTGGATCATCAACATCTACACCCTGGCCCTGGCTGCCCTGCTGCTCCCGCTCGGGGCGCTCGGTGACCGGCTGGGCCGCAAGCCCACGCTGATCGCCGGCCTGGCCGTCTTCGGTGTCGCCAGTGCCACGGCCGGCCTCGCCCCGACCGCCGAGGTGATGCTGGCCGCGCGCGTGGTCAGCGGCGTGGGCGCTGCGATGATCATGCCGATCACCCTGGCCGTCATCACCTCCACGTTCCCCGGCGAACAGCGCGGCAAGGCCATCGGGGTGTGGACCGCGGTCGCCGGGGGCGGCGGCATCCTGGGGATGTTCCTCTCCGCCCTGCTGGTCGACGTCGCGGACTGGCGGTGGCTCTTCGTGCTGCCCGTGGTCCTGGTCGCCGTGGCCCTGGTGATGACGCTGAGGTCGGTACCCGACTCGCGTGAGAGGCCGGCCCATTCCTTCGACACGGTCGGGGCGCTGCTCTCGGTTGTCGCCGTGGTCGGTCTCGTCTTCGTACTGCAGGAGGGTCCGGAGAAGGGCTGGACCGCCCCCGCGACACTGATCGGTCTCATCGCCGGACTGGCCGCCGCCGCCGGCTTCGTGGTGTGGGAACTGCGCCGCCGGGACGCGGCGCTCCTGGACGTGCGTCTGTTCCGGAAACGCGGCCTGTCCGGCGGTTCGATCACTCTGCTGGTGGTCTTCGGTGTACAGGCGGGCATCGCCGTGGTTCTCTTCCCGTTCTTCCAGGCGGTGCTCGGCTGGTCCGGGCTGCCGGCCACGCTGGCCCTGATGCCCATGGCCGTGATGATGATGCTGGCCTCCGGCCTGGCCCCCCGGATGGCCGCGGGCGTCGGCGCCCGGGTGACGATGATGGTGGGTGTCGCGCTGGGGGCCGCCGGTCTCGCACTCATGGCCCTGCTCGTCTCCGCGGACGGCGGCTACCCGACGATTCTGCCCGGCATGCTCGCCATGGGCGTCGGCATGGGGCTGTCGATGACTCCTTCCACCGAGGCCATCACCGGGTCCCTGCCCAGCGGCAAGCAGGGCGTCGCCTCCGCCCTCAACGACGTCACCCGCGAGTTCGGCACCGCGCTCGGTGTCGCCCTGCTCGGCGCGCTGCTGACCGCCGGCTACCGCGGCTCCATCGACGGCAGGCTGGAGGGCATCCCCACGGACGCCGCCGACACCGCGCGGGAAGGCGTCGCCAACGCCGTCGAGGTGGCTCCCGGCAGCGGCTCCCACGCACAGGACCTGGTCCACGCCGCCCAGCAGGCCTTCGTCGACGGCTGGCAGCAGGCCATGTGGGCGGGCGTCGCCGTCATGGGCGTCCTGTTCGTCCACATCGCCCTGCGCGGGCCCGGGAACGCCGCACCGGTGACGGACGACAACGGTACCGAGGCCGCCGTGACCGCCGCACCCCGGTGACTTACCGGGAGGCGGTCCTCGCCGGGGCCCGAGGAGTCCGGCCCGAGCCGGAGGCCCCACTCCGACGGCGGCTCGGTCAGAACCGGTCCAGCAGACGGGCCGCCATGGCGCGGGCCTGACGCAGACGGCCGCTGTCACCTTCCAGACCGGCGCGCACCATGGCGCCCTCCAGGAGGAACGCCAGGTGCTCCGCCGTGGTGCGAGCGACGTCGGGACGCTCGGGCAGCAGCAGCCCGACCTGAGTGGCCATCAGACGCTCGACCTCCTCCTTGTGCCGGCGCACCAGCGCCCGCCCCTCGTCCCCGACGGGCAACTCGGCGGCGGCGTTGAGCAGTCCGCACCCGCGGAAGTCGTCCTCGCCGGGGGAGCCGGCACTGTCGATGTAGGTGTCGAAGACGGCGAGCACGCCGTCCCGGGGGCTCCCGGCCCGTTCGAGCCGTGAGCGGTACCGGTTCAGCCACTCCTCGTGCCGGGCGTCCAGGTAGGCCAGGACGAGATCGGCCTTGGAGGTGAAGTTGTTGTACAGGCTCATCTTCGCCACACCGGCCTCGGCGGTGATCGTGTCGATGCCGGTCGCCGTGATCCCGTCGGCGTAGAAACGCCGTGCGGCGGCGGCGAGGACCCGCTCCCGGGCCGGCCGCCGTCTCCCGGCGGCCGGCCTGCGTTCCGTCCCGCTCATCGCGCACCTCGAATAACTAGGTAGACTGGTCTACCCAGTATAGGCTCACGTCGGCCGAGCGCCCGCACCGCCGACCGGCCGTGCCCCCCATGCCGTCCAGAGCCTCACGGAGTCACCATGACCGTCCTCACCGACAACCTCGTCGTCGACGGCGTACGTCTCGCCTACCGGGACCAGGGCCAGGGCATGCCCGTGGTCTTCATCCACGGAACGCCCTCGCACGCGTACGAGTGGCGCGACGTCGTGCCGCACATCGAGGCGGACGGCTTCCGGACCGTTACCTACGACCTGCTGGGATACGGCCGCTCCGAGCGGCCGGTGGACCGTGACACGTCGGTCGCCGCCCAGACCGAGCTCCTCGTGCACCTTCTCGACGCCCTGGACATCGACCGGGCGGACATCGTCGCGCACGACATCGGCGGCGCCATCGGCCTACGCTTCGCCGTCGCCCACCCCGAGCGCGTGCGGCGACTTCTGATCATCGACTCGGTCAGCTACGACTCGTGGCCCTCCCCGACCTGGCGCCGGATCATCGACGAGCACCTGGACGACTTCACGAGCATGTCGCAGGAAGCGTTCGACGACCTGCTGACCCGCCAGCTCACCATGACCGTCGCGGACGCCTCGCTCATGACCGGCGACGTGCTCCGGGCCTACCTGGCACCGCACCGCTCCGCCCTGGGCCGCGTCTCGTTCTTCGAACACCAGGTGCGTCACTACGACGCCAAGTACACCGAGGAGATCAGCGACGCACTCGGACGCCTGACCGTGCCCGTACGCATCCTCTGGGGCGAGAAGGACCAGTGGCAGCCCCTCCACTACGGGCGGCGGCTCCGCGACACCATCCCGGACGCCGACCTCGTCACCGTCCCCGACGCCGGCCACTTCCTCATGGAGGACACCCCCGAGCGGGTCGTCGAGGAAATAAGGAACTTCCTGGCCCTCCCCTGACCGCCCTCTCCGCGGGTCAGGACTGCGGTCGCTTCCCGTGGTTCGCCGCGTGCTTGCGGCGTGACTTCTTCTTGCGGCGCCTCTTCGAGGACATGCGTGTCTCCTTGGTGACGTCAGCAGGTGAGACCGGGTCCCACCGCGCGGTTCCCGGGCCGGTGAACGGCAGACGGCCCGCAAGCCATTGTTCCGTGCGGCGCCGGACGCCGCGACTCGCCGTGCTCATGGCGGTGCCCGGCCGCTCCCTGGCCGGGCACCGCCCGGCGCGGTCCACCCGGCGTCCCGCGGGCCGGGCGAAGGGAGCGGATTGCGTCAGGGAGCGTTGCTTCCGCCCGCCACGGCAGTTGAGCGGGGTGCACGGCTCACGTGGGCGTCGGCCGCGGTCGTCGGACGTGGCGCCGCACCGCCCTGTTCCCCCTCCCACCGGAGGCCGTAGCGATGCACCACCCCGCAGACCGTTTCCCCCGGCCGGCCCGCCCGCAGCCGGCGGCCCGGCACCTGCCCGAACCACGACTGCTCAGCGGCGTCTACGGACTTGTCCTGGCCAGTGCGCTGGCAGCCGCCCTCGACTCCCCGGACGAACAGACGGACCCCGGATCCGATGCGGTGTGGGTCCTGTTCACCGCCGTGGCCGCCGCGGCCGCCCACGGCTACGCCCACGTTCTCGCGCACCGTATGTCGGCCCGAGGCAGTGGCGTCCGGGCCGGGCTGCGCGCCATGCTGGCGGAGTGGCCGGTGGTCGCGGCGGCCGCGCCCACCGTCGTACTGCTGCTGTTCGCCGTGCCCTCCTGGTGGACCGAGAGCGACGCGGTGAACGTCGCCCTGCTGTTCAACACCCTGCTCCTCGCGGCCGGCGGAGCGTGGACGGCGCGTCGCGCGGGCCGCGGTCGGCCGGCGTCGCTCCGGGCCGCCACCGGGGACATGCTCATCGGTCTGGTGATCATCGCAGCGAACGCCCTGATCAAGTAGTGGCCCGCCGAACCGTCCCTCAGGACAGGACGCGGTACGTCACATGCGTGACCAGCGTGGCCGACCGTGTCGCCACCTGCTCCAGCCTCAGCGGCGGAACGCCCTCGAACACCCGGGTGCCGGCGCCGAGCGTGAACGGCACGAAGTGCAGCCTCAGCTCGTCGATCAGGCCGGCGGTGAGGTACTGGTTGACGGTGTTCGCGCCGCCGAGGATCAGGACGTCGCCGTCACCGGCCGCATCGCGAGCCCGTGCGAGTGCGGGGGCGACGCCGTCGGTGACGAAATGGTAGGTGGTGCCGCCGTCCATCGGCTGCGGCTCGCGCGCGTGGTGGGTGAGCACGAACACCGGTGCGTGAAAGGGCGGATTCGCGCCCCACCAGCCGTTCCACTCCCGGTCCCACGCCCCACGCACCGGACCGAACATGTTGCGCCCCATGACGAACGCGCCGGCCGCGCTCATGCGGTCGACTTCGGCCCTGTTCTCCTCCGGCGTGTCGAACATCCAGGCGTGCAGTCTCGCGCCCGATCCATCGCCTCCGTCGTCACCGAACGGGCGTTTCTCCGTCTGGTTGTGCCCGGCCGAACAGCCGTCGATCGACATCGTGATGTCTGCGATGACCTTGTTCATGCGTACGGTTCTCCTCACGGCTCCGGAACGGCGTGGTACGACGTTCACCAGTGAGACTCCCGGCCCGGCCGGAACTCATCGCCGGCCCGGACGCCGACGGTCGGTGACCTGTGCCATGGCATGCGGCAGAAGCCGCGATGAGGGCCGGCCGGACGACCTCGCGGTCACGCTCCGGGGAACCGCGTTCTGATGCGGGAGATGTTCGAGGTGTGGCTGTGTGCTCTCATCAGCTCCTCGGCCCTGTCCCCGTGGCCTGCGGCGATGGCATCGAAGATCGCGCGGTGCTGCCGGTACCGCTCGTCGACGACCTTCCAGTCCCCGCCCCGCACTTGCGACAGGGCGCTGTCCCGCCGCTCCTGCGAGCCGAAGGCGTCCACCGTGCGCAGCATCTGAAGGAGAGTGGCGTTACCGCTTGCCCGGTCCACGAGTGAATGGAAGCGCGCCATGAGCTTCTGGATCTCCAGGACCAGATCCCGCTCCCTGTCGCTCCCGGAAGGCGCCTCGCGCAACTCGCCGCGCAAGGCGTCCGCTTCGTCCAGGCAAGCGGCCATCTCGCGACGCTGGGACGCCGTCGACTTCTCGGCGGCCAGTCGGGCGGACAGGGCCCGCAGCACGTCCTCGATCATCGTGAACTCGCGAAGTTCCTCCTCGCCGAACTGCGCGATGCGGACGGACCTGGGCCCCGTCCGCTCCACCAGCCGGTCCTGTTCCAGGCGCCGCAACGCCTCGCGGACGGGGGTGGCGCTGATGCCGAGCGAGTCGGCCAGGCCCCGCTCCGTGACCTTCTCGCCGCGCTCCAGTACTCCGGTGACGATGGCCTCGCGGATGGCGACGTACGCCTGATCGCCGAGAGTCGCCGGCGAAGAGAGGTGGGGTAGCTGGGACATGGCAACATGTTATTTGCTACAGCGTCGCGAATCAATCGTCGGAGGTGTCCCTGTGCCCGACCCCGGCAGCAGTGCGTCCGACGGTACCGGGGGAGGACCGTCAGGAAACCCTCAAGTTCGTCGTGGGCGGACCGTCAAGGCCGCTCGGAAGTATCGGGACCTCAACCACTACGGATGAGGGATGAGGCATGGCAACGCTCTTGTACCGCCTGGGCGCTCTGGGTGCTCGACGGTGGCGAACGATGTTGGCCGGATGGCTCCTGGCTCTGGGCGCGGTGATCGGCCTGGGTTTCTCGGTCGCCGGTGACTTCCAGGACAGCGGTTCCATCCCGGGGTCACCCGCGCAGACGGCCCTGGCCACCATGGACCGCCACTTCCCCTCGCCGGACGCGCAGTCCGCGCAGATCGTGTTCCAGGCGCCGGCCGGGGACCGGCTGACGGACCCCGGCCCGGCGAAGGCGCTCGCCTCCAGTCTCGCGGCGACGCGTGACGTGAGCGGTGTGACCGAGGTCAGCGACCCGGCCGAGAACGGCACCGTCTCCGAGGACGCGCGTACCGCGGTCGCGGAGGTCACCTTCACGACCCCCTCCGACGAGGACGTGCCCGCGGCCACGCTGGACGCGGTCAGGACGGCCGGTCAGCAGGCCGAACGGGCGGGTCTGGTGACCATCTACGGCGGTGACGCCTACGCCGAGTCGACCTCTCCCATCGGGCCCACCGAACTGGTGGGCATGGGCGTGGCCCTGGTCATCCTCGTCATCACGTTCGGTTCGCTGACCGCCGCGGGCCTGCCGCTGCTGACCGCCGTCCTCGGTGTCGTGGGCACGATGGCCGCGATGATGGGCGCGGCCTCGCTGTTCGGGGTGAGTGACAACGCTCCCACCCTGGCGATGATGCTGGGACTCGCCGTCGGCATCGACTACGCCCTGTTCATCGTCTCCCGCCACCGGGCCCAACTCGCCACGGGCATGCCCGTGGTGGAGTCCGTCGCCAGGGCGAACGCGACGGCGGGCAGCGCCGTGGTCTTCGCCGGCGCCACCGTCGTCATCGCTCTGGCCGGTCTGTCGGTCGCCGGTGTCCCCATGCTCACGTCGATGGGGCTGGCCTCCGCGGCGGCTGTCACCGCCGCCGTCGTGCTGGCACTGGGTCTGCTTCCCGCTCTTCTCGGCATGGCAGGCCGCGCGCTCGTCCCCAAGTCCGGGGCGCGCACGGGCCGCCGGCCGGTGCCCGGCCTCGGCGCGCTGCCCCGGCGCCGGCCGGTGCGCGGTGGGCGTACGCCGATGGGCGTGCGCTGGACGGAGGCCGTACTGCGTCGTCCGGTACGATCCCTGATCGTCGGGACCGTCGCCGTCATCGCGCTCGCCCTGCCCGCGATGCAGCTGGAGCTCGCGGTCACCGACGACGGCAACGCGCCCGCCACCTCCTCCAGCCGTCAGGCCTACGACGTGATCAGTGACGCCTTCGGCCCCGGTGCGAACGGCCCGCTGGTCGTCCTGATCGAGGACGAGGACCCGGCGGTCGTCGAGGCTGCGGCCGGCGCGGTCGAGGACAAGCTGGGCACCGTCAGGGGCATAGCGGACGTCAGCGGAGTCGACGTGGCCGAGGACAGGGCCGCCGCGCGTATCCGGATCATCCCGGAGACCGGCCCCCGGGACCCGGAGACCAGCAGTCTGGTGGCGCACCTGCGCACCGAGATGCTGCCGCTGGCCGCCTCCAGCGGCAGTTACATCGCCGTCACCGGTATGACGGCGGTCAGTATCGACGTCTCCGACAAACTCGGCGGCGCGCTCGTGCCCTTCGGGATCGTGGTCGTCGGCCTCTCCCTGCTCCTGCTGATGGTCGCCTTCCGCTCCGTCGCCATCCCCGTCAAGGCCACCGTCGGATTCCTGCTGTCCCTCGGTGCCGCGTTCGGAGCCACCGTCGCGGTCTTCCAATGGGGATGGATGTCCGGTCTGCTGGGGGTGGACAGCACGGGCCCGGTGGCCGGCTTCATGCCCATCATCGTCATGGCCGTCCTCTTCGGCCTCGCCATGGACTACGAGGTGTTCCTCGTCTCCGCCATGAGGGAGGACTACGTCCGTCACCGCGACGCCCGCGTCGCCATCCTCACCGGCGCACGCAATGCCGCACGCGTGGTCACCGCGGCCGCCCTCATCATGATCTCCGTGTTCGTCAGCTTCCTGTTCTCGCACGACGCCGACACGATGGCGATCGCCTTCGCCCTGGCCTTCGGGGTCCTGGTGGACGCCTTCCTCGTCCGCATGACCCTGGTGCCGGCGGTCATGGTTCTTCTCGGCGACCGCGCCTGGTGGCTGCCCCGTTGGCTCGACCGCGTCCTGCCCCACCTCGATGTCGAGGGGGAGAACCTCAGTACCCCCGACACCGTCGCGCAGGTCCCCGGCCGGCCCTCCGTCCCCGCGAACCTGTGACGCCATGACCAGCCGAGCGGATACCGGTACCCTCATCGCCTCCGCCGCGCCCGACGTATCGGTGACAGACGCCGGGCAGTCGGCCGAGCCCGTCCAAGGAGCACGTGTGAACACCGTCGAAGCACCGCACACCACGGACCACGTACTCGTGGTCGACGACGATCCCGGTATCCGCCGGCTGCTGATCTCGGCCCTCCAGTTCGCGGGCTTCGAGGTCGACGTGGCGGGCGACCTCGCCGAAGCCCTGGAACATGTCGCCCACCGGCCCCCGGACGTCATCGTTCTCGACGTCATGCTGCCCGGCGCCGACGGCTTCGAGATCCTCCAACTGCTCAGGTCCCGCGCCATCGATGTCCCGGTCCTCTTCCTCACCGCCCGTGACGCGGTGGAGGACCGGGTACGGGGGCTGCGCCTGGGCGGGGACGACTACGTCACGAAGCCGTTCAGCGTCGTGGAGGTGGGCGCCCGCCTCCAGGCCCTGCTCCGCCGGGCCCGCAGCGGTGTCCCCACGCCGGAGGAGACCGGCCGGCTGCGCTGCGCGGACCTGGAGATCGACGACCCCCGCCACGAGGTCCGCCGCGCGGGCGAACCCGTCGAACTCTCACCCACCGAGTACCGCCTGCTGCATTACCTCCTCAGCCACCAGGGCCAGGTGCTCTCCCGCGCCCAGATCCTGGAAGCGGTCTGGCAGTACGACTTCGGCGGGGACAGCGTCGTCGTCGAGCGGTTCGTCTCCAACCTCCGCCGCAAGATCGACCAGGGCCGCACGCCGCTGCTGCACACCGTCCGCGGTGTCGGCTACACCCTCCGGGAGCAGGCCGCCAAGTGAAGCCGACAGACCGCCGCACCTGGTCCCGCCGCCCCTGGTCCCGCTCCAGTGTCCGTCTGCGTCTGCTCGCCGGCCTGGCCGTCCTTCTGGTGACCGGTCTCACGGCCAGCACCGTCATCAGCGCCTTCCTCATGGAGGACTACATCGACCAGCGCAACGACGCCACACTCCAGGACCGGGCCGACCGGCTCACGGAGGTGATCGCGCAGGGCCCGCAGAGGGCCGACGCCGACCAGGTGGCCGCCCTTCTCGGGTCCCCACTCGGCATCGTCGCCGTCGACCGGCACAACCGGGTCCTGGAGAGCACCGGTTCCGCGATCGCGGCAGCCGGGGAACTCGCCGAACTCAGCACCACCGCGCCGCCCGGCGAGATCGTCACCTACGACGGGAACGACGAGCAGCACGATCTCGCGGCCATCCGCGTTCCCAGCCCCGGACTCACCATCGTCCACCGTTCGCCCACCAGCGACGTCATGCGGCCGGCCGCCCTCATCCTGTCCATCGACACCTCCATCGACGACAAAACGACCGTTGCCCTCATCACCAGGCAACTCGCGCTGGTCGGCGGTGCGTTGCTGCTCGTGTTGGCGCTCGCCACCGTTGTCCTGCGCCTCGGCATGCGGCCCCTCGCCCGCATGGCCCGCACCGCGGACGCCATTGCCGAGGGGCATCTGAGCGAACGGCTTCCCACGCGGCACGACGGCAGCGAGACCGACCTGCTCGCCGAGGCCGTCAACCGCGCCTTCGACGCCCAGGCCCGCGCGGAAGCGACCGTGCGCTCCATGGCCGCCGACACCTCGCACGAGCTGCGTACCCCGCTCGCCACGATCTCAGGCTGGCTCGACCTGCACCGGCAGGGCGGTGTCTCCGGTCCTGGCCTGGAAACGGCGTTCGAGCACATAGAGAACGAGGTGGGACGGATGCGCCTGCTGGTCGAGGACCTCGCCCTGCTGGCGCGACTGGACGCCGGACGGCCCATCGAGCAGGAGCCCCTCGACCTGACCGCCCTGACGGCCGGGGTCGTCGAGGACGCGCAGATCATCTACCCCGAGCGGCACATCACCCTGGCTCCGGCGCCGTCCGCTCACATCGTCGGCGACGCGGGCCGGCTGCGCCAGGTGGTGCGCAACCTCGTCGGCAACGCCGTCCAGCACACCCCGGCCGGGACCAGCGTCCTGGTGGAGATCGCCCTGGTGCACAAGGACGTACGACTGCGCGTCATCGACGACGGCCCCGGCATCTCCGCCCAGGACCTGCCTCGCGTCTTCGAGCGCTTCTGGCGGGCCGAGGCCAGCCGCAGCCGTGCCTACGGCGGTTCCGGGCTCGGTCTGGCCATCGTCGAAGCCATCGTCCACGCCCACCACGGTCAGGTGAACGTCGAATCGGAGGTGGGCGTCGGGACCACCGTCGGCATCCGGCTCCCACAGGAGGAGGGCCGGTCGTGAAGACCGTGGTTCTGGTGGGCGGCCCCACTCTCGTGCGGGCGGCCGTGGCGAGGGTCATCGAGGGAAGCCAGTTCCTCGATGTGGTGGGAGAAGCCCCAGACGAGGCCGGGCTCGCTGATCTGCCCCACGGGAGCGCGCAAGCGGATGTCGTCCTGCTCACCCGCACTGTCCCGAGCCCGGACGTCCCCGCACTCGCGGAGAGCGTCGCCGCCGCTTCCGCGACCGCCCGGACGGTCGTCCTGGGCGTCGTCGACGCCCAGGAGGCCGACGCCTGTCTGCGTGCGGGAGCCACAGGAGTACTCGCCGCCGACGTCACCGCGTCACAACTCGTCGCGGCCCTGGAGACGGTGGTACGGGGAGGCCTCGTCGTCGTGCTGGGAACCGCCCAGGTCCGCGCGGCGCCCCGAGGCCGGACCACGGGCCCGGACGTGCTCGGGACCCTGTCCCTGCGCGAGCGTCAGATCCTCACCATGCTGGCAGGCGGCCAGGACGGGCCGGCCATCGCGGCCGCGCTGAGGATCAGCCCGCTCACCGTGAAGACCCACATCACCCATCTGCTGTCCAAGATCGGGGTCCGCAGGCGTGGCCACGCGATCGCCTTCGCCTATGAACACGGCCTCGTGGTCCCGGGCGCCACCCCCGTCGGCGCCTTCGTCGGACAACTGCGCGAAGCATCCTGAGGTGTCACCTCGGCGCAACCTGTTGACAATCACGCTGTAGCAAATACCATTTTTGAACGTGGCGGGCATCGCAGGCGCTCGCCGTCCGAGGTATCCGGGGACCGGGTGGGCAGTCCGTCATCGTCCTGGAATCCGTTTCGCCCCTGCTTCCCAGCCGCTCGCGGTGCCGCCGGTTCCGCCCGCGCGGTGGCGGCGGCACCCAAAGACGCACATCTTCGGTCGAGCGCGGTGCACGGCTCTTGAGGAGTATTCGACCGACTCGACAGGCTTTTTCCGCACGACAAGCGCTATAGCAAATAGTGGAGGACGATGATGATCCCGCTCCCGAAGGCGTGTGCTCTGGCAGCAGCCTGCGCGGTCGCGCTGACAGCCTGCGGAGGATCCTCCGGTGCGTCCGGACCGGCGACACCGACCGCATCGGTGGATGTGGGCGAGGCATCATCCGTCACGCCCCTCGACGCCGCGACGATCTCCAGGGCCAAGAAGCAGGGGTCGGTGCTGCTGTACACCAACGCGGATGCCGACCAGATGGCCCCGATCGCCAAGGCGTTCGAGACGAAGTACGACGGCGTCACGTTGCGCGTGCTCAACATGAACGACCCGCAGACGTTCCAGCGATACGCCACCGAGACGGCCACCGGGGTACGTACGGCGGATGTCGTCATGGCCACGGACGCGGTTCACATGCTGAACTTCGTCAGCGAGGGCAACGTCCTCGACTACACCGACCCCAATCTCGAGAACCTTCCCGAGTACGCCGAACTCGCCCCGGGCGTCGTCGCCATGTCCGAGGACCCGCTGGTCGCCGTGTACAACACCGCGCTCCTGCCCCAGGACAAGCAGCCGGAGGACCTCGCGTCCCTGGCGGAACTCTCCAAGTCCCTCAAGGGCAAGGTCGGGACCACGGACATCAGCAATTCACAGTCCTTCGGCGCCGTCAGCAGTTACGTCACCCGGCACGGCGACGCGGGATGGAAGACCATCGAGGCCCTGGGGCCGAACACCGGGGTCGAGTCGGGCAACGGCAACCTGATGCAGAAGCTGACCCAGGGGGAGTACCACGCGACCTACTTCGTCGCCGGCTCGGTTCGCGCGCTGATCGAGGGGCAGGACGCGGACAAGATCCTCGACTACAGATATCTGACGGACGGGACGCCCCTGCTGCCCAGGGCCGTCGCGGTGACCGAGAAGGCGAGTTCCCCCGACGCCGCGAAGCTGTTCGTGAACTTCCTGCTGTCGGTGGAAGGACAGGAAGCCGCCTGCGAGGGCGGATTCACTCCGTACCGTGACGGCGTCGACTGCGCGTACGGACTTCCCGCCATCGAAGCCGCCGTGGGCGCCGACAACATACTGCTCGGCGGCTATCCCAAGGACGTCGTCAAGAACAAGGACTCGATCGTCGACCGGTGGAAGCAGGCGTTCGGCCGGTGAACACCACCCGGTTGCGGCCACCACCGCCGCTCATTCCCGCGCCGCCCGTGAAGCCCCGGCGGCTGTTGTCCACCAACGCGAGCCACTACATTCTGTGGGCGCTCGCCCTGCTGGTCATCGTCGGTCCCGTCGTGCCGGTCGTGGCAGCCTCCCTGTGGTCCACACCGTTGTACGCGTCGGGCGGGCACTTCACCTGGGACAACTTCCACGCACTGGTCACCGACGGCGCATGGTGGACGGCGGTCGGCAACTCGGTCCTGTTCGCCGCGCTGAACACCGCGGGATCCATCGTGGTCGGGGTGGCGTGCGCCGTCCTGCTCACCCGCACGGACATTCCGGGGCGGCGGACCCTCACCACCCTGCTGCTGGTGCCCATCGCCCTGCCCGGCCTGGTGCTCATCATCGGCTGGGCCGCCATGTGGACCCCGGCCGGGTTCGCGAACTCCTGGCTGGAGACCAACACTTTCCTCGGCATGCCGGTCAGCCTCTACAGCATTCCCGGAATGGCCATGGTCGGGATGACGGTGGCCTCTCCCACCGTGTTCCTGCTGTGCCGCGGCACCCTGCTGTCGATCGACCCCGCGCTGGAGGACGCCGCCCGCACCCTGGGCGCCGGCCCGCTGCGCAGCCTGCTCTCGGTGAGCCTGCCCCTGATGCGGCCGGCGATCACCAACGCCGCGCTCCTGGTGTTCGCCCTGTCGATGGAGGTCCTCGGCCTCCCCCTGATCCTCGGGTTCTCCAACAAGATCAGCCTGATCTCCACCTACCTCTACGACCACTGGACCAACGACGCGCAGCAGGGCCTGGTCTCCGCCGGCGCGGTGTTCCTCCTGGTGACCGTCTCCGCACTGCTGGTGCTGCGCAACCGACTGGTGGGTGACACCGCCCGGTTCACCACGACGACCGGCAAACCCACCGCGGTACGGGTGCTGGAACTGGGGCGGGTGCGCTGGCTGCTGGGAGGAGTCCTGGCCCTGTTCCTGACCCTCTTCGTCATCGTTCCGCTGGCCGGGGTCGTCCTGGCGGCGTTCACCTCGATCCTGTCGCCGTTCATCCCGCCGTGGAGCGTACTGACGCTGGACAACTTCTCGGCAGTCTTCGACAACTCGCTCTACACCGACTCGATCGTCAACAGTCTCCTCATCGCGAGCGTCGGCGGCGCCCTGACCACGCTGGTCATCGCGGTGCTGTCCGTCATCGCGCACCGCTCGCGGTTCCGGTTCCGCGGTTCGCTGCAGCAGGGCATGCTGTGGCCGCGCATGATGCCCGCCCTCGTCACCGGCATGGCGTTCTTCTGGAGCTTCGCGCTCCTTGACAGGTCCGGCGCGATACGGGCCAGTCTGTGGGGGATCGGTATCGCCTTCGCCGTGCGCAGCCTCGCCCTCGGCTACAGCGCCTTCTATCCGGCGCTGGCCGGGATCGGGGCCGACCTGGACCATGCCGCCCGTACCTCGGGGGCCTCCTGGTGGGCGGCCATGCGCACCGTCGTCCTCCGTCTCGTGGCCCCCGCCATGGGCGCGTCCTTCGTGCTGCTGTTCGTCGTCATGCTCAACGACGCCGAGCCGGCCGTCTTCCTCGTCACCGACGAGACGCCCGTCCTCGGGCTCACCATGCTGCAACTGGCAGCGACAAGCATCGGCGGCAGCGTCGCCGCGTTGGGAGTGATCCAGATGGTCATCACGCTGGTCGTACTGGGCGCGGGCCGTGCCCTGCTGGGGGTGCGTCCGCGTGCCTGACCTCCATCTGAACAACCTCACCAAGCGGTTCGCCCGGCACACCGCGCTGCACGAACTGTCGCTGACCGTCCGCGACGGTGAGATCTTCACCCTGCTGGGCCCCAGCGGCTGCGGGAAGTCGACCACCCTGTGGTCCATAGCCGGGCTGCACCGACCGGACTCGGGCAGCATCGCCTTCGGCGACCGTGTCGTCTTCGACCACGGCCGGCTCGATGTCGAACCCGAACACCGCAACTGCGGAGTGGTGTTCCAGTCGTACGCCATCTGGCCGCACATGTCGGTCGCCGCCAACGTCGGCTACCCCCTCAAGCTCCGCAGGACGGCCAGGGCGCAGCGCGAGCGGCGGGTGAGAGAGGTCCTCGACCTCGTGGAGCTGGGGGACCACGCCGGGGCCTATCCCCATCAGCTCTCCGGCGGCCAGCAACAGCGGGTCGCGCTGGCCCGGGCGCTGGCCCATCCGCCCGACATGCTGCTGCTGGACGAGCCGTTCTCCAACCTGGACGCCAAACTCCGTGACCGCTCCCGGCAATGGCTGAAGAACCTTCAGGAGCAGGTCGGCGTCACCACCGTCTTCGTCACCCACGACCAGGACGAGGCCCTGTCGGTCAGCGACCGGGTCGCCGTCATGAACGGGGGACGGGTGCACCAGGTCGGTACCCCCAACGACATCTACGATCGCCCGGCCGACCTGTTCGTCGCCGACTTCGTCGGCACCGCCAACATCCTCACAGCCACCCTCACCGAGGCCGACGGCAGCCATGCCCTGCTGCGCATCGAGGGCCTCGACCGACCGCTGCGCGTCCCGCACACCGAGAGGCGACTGGGCCCGGCACGCGTCTGCATCCGGCCGGAGAACATCGCCATCCACCGCCGCGGCGGCGCCGCCCCACCGCCACCGGACGCACTGACCGTCACGGTGGAGAGCCGGGCCTACCTCGGCGACCACTACCGCTGCACCGTCCGTATCGGCTCCACCCCGGTCACGGTCACCACCGCCCGCCCCCTCACCGACGGCGAACTCACCATCAGCCTGCCTCCGGCGGACATCCGTGTCTTCCCCGAGGAAACCCCGACGGACGTCACCGAGGACGCCCTTCCGCACCTTTCGAACGAGGAGAACCCGCATGCCTCCGTCCACTGACGCCCCCGCGCCGGTCCGGGTCCTGACACCCACCGGCATGCTCGGCGCAGGGTTCGCCCCGGAAACCATCGAGTACGGCCTGACCCTCGACCCGGACGTCATCGCGGTCGACGGCGGCTCCACCGACTCCGGCCCGTACTACCTCGGCGCCGGGGTCGCCAAGACCACCGCGGCCGCGGTCCGCCAGGACCTGACCATCCTCCTGAAGGCCGCCGCCCGGGCCGGCATCCCGCTGCTGGTGGGTTCCTGCGGCACCAGCGGCACCGACTCCGGCGTCGACTGGGTGGCCGGGATCACCGACCGGATCCTGGCCGAGGAGGGCCTCGACCTGAAGGTCGCCCGCATCTACAGCGAGCAGGACCCCGCCTTCCTCAAGGAACAGCTCGCTGCCGGCCGTATCCGCCCGCTGGCCCCGCACGGCCCTCTCGAACCCGATGTCCTGGAGAGCTGCACCCACATCGTCGGCATGATGGGCCACGAACCCTTCGCCGAGGCACTCCGCGCCGGCGCCCAGGTCGTCCTCGCGGGGCGGGCCACCGACACCGCCCTGGCCGCCGCGGTGCCCCTGATGCGCGGACTGCCGCCCGGCCCGAGCTGGCACGCCGCCAAGGTCGTCGAATGCGGCGGGCAGTGCACCACCGACCCGCGCGCCGGCGGTGTCCTGGCCACCATCGACGCCGACGGCTTCGTCATCGAGCCCCTCGACCCGGCCAACGTCTGCACCCCCACGTCCGTGGCGGCCCACATGCTCTACGAGACCGCCGACCCCTTCCGCATGAGGGAGCCGGCCGGCACCCTCGATGTCTCCGACGCCACCTACACCGCCCTGGACGACCGCCGCGTCCGCGTCGAGGGCTCCCGCTTCGAGCCCGCCGACCAGCACACCATCAAACTCGAGGGCGCACGCGTCACCGGCTACGAGACCGCCTCCTTCACCGGCATCCGCGACCCCTACATCACCGCCCACATCGACCGCTGGGCCGCACTCCTGCGCACCCTCGTCACCGAGCGCATCGCCCGGACCCTCGGCCTGAGCGACGACGACTACGCGCTGGACATCCGCCTCTACGGCCACAACGCCATCCTGGAGGACATCGACCCCGACCCCACCCCACCCCGCGAAGTCGGCGTCATGCTCCTGGTCAACGCCCCCTCCCAGCCCACCGCCACCGCCATCGCCAAGATCGCCAACCCCCTGATGCTGCACCTGCCGCTGCCGGAGATGGAGTACCTGCCGAGCTTCGCCTTCCCCACCTCCCCGGCGGAGACCGAGCGCGGGCCGGCCTACGAGTTCGTCCTCAACCACGCCGTCGACGTGGACTCACCCACCGGCATGTTCCGCACCCACCACTCCCACGAGGACCTCCATGCCTGACCGCGTCCCCACCCCGCCCGTGCTCGGCGACTTCGCCATCGAGGTGCGCTCCAAGAACGCCGGACCCTTCTGGGTCACCATGGAGACGTTCATGAAGGACACCGCCGGTTACGCCATCGCCGCCGACCACACCTTCCTCAACGAGAAGGTGATCGCCGGCCTCTACGGAGTCGACGCCGCGCAGGTCCGGTTCTTCCGGATCCCCTCCCTGAACGTCGTGAAGATCTCCTTCCCGCGCCCCGTCACCCAGGCCGGCATCCGCGACCGCGACATCCACGCCGGCCAGCACCACGTTCCCCTCGCCACCCTGACCGTGCCCGAACGCCACCGGGCAGACATCCGCACACAGGAGTGAACCGTGACGCACACAGTGCACAGCGATGACGACCTCGCCGCCGAGCCGTTGAGCCGACAGGACCTGGTCCCGATCCCGGAGGAAGAGCTCATCTTCCGGCTCCCCCAGCCGTTCACCGATCCGGCCGTCGAGCGGCGTCACCGCAAGGAACGGCTCGCCGGCGCGCTGCGCCTCTTCGGCAGGTTCGGTTTCGAGGAAGGCGTCGCGGGCCACATCACCGCGCGCGACCCCGAGTTCCCCGACCACTTCTGGGTCAACCCGTTCGGCATGTCCTTCAAGCACATCAAGGTCAGCGACCTCCTGCTGGTCAACCACGACGGAGACGTCGTCCAGGGCCGCCACCGCGTGAACCGGGCCGCCTTCGCCATCCACTCCGCCGTCCACGCGGCACGACCGGATGTGATCGGCGCCGCCCACAGTCACTCGGTGTACGGCAAGGCCCTGTCGGCCACCACTCAGAGGCTCGAACCGCTCACCCAGGACGCGTGCGCCTTCTACGAGGACCACGGGTGCTACGAGGACTACTCGGGTGTGGCGAACGATCCGGAAGAGGGCCGGCGCATCGCCGAGGCCCTGGGCGAGGCCAAGGCGGTCATCCTGCGCAACCACGGTCTGCTCACGGCGGCGGGCTCGGTCGACGCCGCGGCGTGGTGGTTCATCACGATGGAACGCTCGGCACAGGCACAGCTCGCCGCCAAGGCGGCCGGCGAGACCACCCTGATCCCGCATGCCGAGGCCAAACTGACATACGGGCAGGTGGGCTTCGAGCTGGCGGGCTGGTTCCAGTTCCAGCCCTTGTTCGACCAGATCTCGCGCACCGACCCGGACCTCTTCGACTGACCGGCTCGATGGAAACGGGCCGCCGGGACAACCGGCGGCCCGTACGCCGTCCGCGCGCGACGGCATCGTCAGGTGACGGCGAAGCGGGCCCGTCCCTGGAGCGCGGCGACGAGTTCGGCGGCGCCGGCCAGCCCGGCCGCCCGGCGTGCCTGAGCGGTCTGCCCCGCGAGGTGGGAGTACACGGTGATCCCCTCGACATCCCGCAGCGGGCTCTGCGGCGGGAGCGGTTCCCGCACCACCACATCGAGTGCGGCGCCCGCGATGGTGCCCGACCGCACGGCGTCCGCGAGTGCCTGCTCGTCGACAACGGCTCCCCGAGCCGTGTTGATCAGCACGGCCGTCGGCTTCATACGGGCGAAGGCGGAGGCGTCGAACATGTTCCGGGTCCTGTCGGTCAGCGCCGTGTGGACCGAGACGTAGTCGGACGTGGCCAGCAGTTCGGCCCACGGCACGAAGCGGACCGGGCCGGCGTCGCGCAGCCCGGCGGGGACGCCGGTCGTGCACACCACCTCCATCCCGAAGGCCCGGGCGAGCGGCACCACGGCGCGGGCGGCCGCGCCGTAACCCACCAGGCCGAGCGTGGCGCCCCGCAGCTCCTGGCCGTCCCCGCGCGGCCAGCCGCCCGCGGCCACACCCACGGCACTCTCCACGAGGCGACGCGCCGAGGCGAGCAGCAGACCCATGGTGTACTCGGCCACGGCGACCGCGTTGATTCCGGGCAGGTTGCTCACACTGATCCCGAGCCGGGCCGCCGCCTCGACGTCGACGGAGTCGTAGCCCACGCCCGTGCGCACCACGACGCGCAACTGCCGGGCGCGGCCCAGTACGTCGGCGGTCATGGGGTCGTTGCCGATGAGCGCCGCGTCCACCCCCGCGAGCGCGGACACGAGGTCCTCCGGACCGCGTCGCCCGGCCGTCGGAGCGTGGTGCGTGGTGAGGCCCGCCGCGAGGAGGTACTCGTCCACCTCGTCGCCGGGACGCAGATAGTCCGTGGTGATCAGGACTCGAGGCACGATCTTTCCCTTTCCCCGATGGGCTCAGTGCTGTCCGGACGTCCGGGGCCCGAGCGCGATGTGTTCGGCGATCGCCGTTCCCAGCGCCGTCGTCGTCGCGGTGCCGCCGAGGTCGGGGGTGAGGACGTCCGGCCGTTGCTCGAGAACCGACTCGACGGCGGAGACGACGCCCGCAGCGGCCGCCGTTTCGCCCAGGTGCTCCAGCATCATCGCGCCGCTCCAGATCTGCCCGACCGGGTTGGCGATACCCTGTCCCGCGATGTCGGGCGCCGACCCGTGTACGGGTTCGAACAGGCTCGGATGTTCCCGCTCGGGGTTGATGTTGGCGCTGGGCGCGATCCCGATGGTGCCGGTGCAGGCCGGGCCCAGATCGGAGAGGATGTCGCCGAACAGGTTGCTGGCGACGACGACGTCATAGCGGTCGGGCTGGAGCACGAACTTGGCCGTCAGGATGTCGATGTGGTCCTTGTCGGCGGTCACCCGCGGGTATTGCAGGGCCATCTCGCTCGCCCGCTCGTCCCAGTAGGGCATGGAGATCGAGATGCCGTTGCTCTTGGTGGCCCAGGTCAGATGCCGGTCCGGCCGGGAGTCGGCGAGGTCGAAGGCGTAGCGCAGCACCCGGTCGACGCCCGTACGGGTCATCACGGTCTCCTGCATCACCGTCTCCCGCTCGGTGCCCTCGAAGATCCGGCCGCCGATACTGGAGTACTCTCCCTCGGTGTTCTCCCGGACCACGTAGAAGTCGATGTCTCCGGGCCGGTGGCCGCGCAGCGGACCGCGCACCCCGCGCAGCAGGCGGACCGGCCGCAGATTGACGTACTGGTCGAACCCGCGCCGCAGCTGCAGCAGGCTGCCCCACAGCGACACGTGGTCGGGCACGATCTCGGGCCATCCCACGGCCCCGAAGAAGATCGCGTCGAAGCGGCCCAGCACCTCGCGCCAGTCCTTCGGCATCATCTCGCCGTGCCGCACCCAGTAGTCGGCGCTGGCGAAGCCGAACTCCTCGACGTCGAGTGCGAAGCCGTACGCGTCCGCGGCGGCGCGCAGGCACCGCAGTCCTTCGGGCACGACTTCCTTGCCTATGCCGTCCCCGGGCACGGCGGCGATACGGTAACGCTGTGGCACGACTGCTGCTCCTCGTTCGGTTCGCTGGCCACACCGGTGCACCCGGTGGCCTGGGCGGACCTCCACCTTCTGCCGCGTGACCGTCGGCGACAACAACTCACCGGGCAACATGGCTTTTCCGTGGCGGAAAGCGTTGCGAAGGGGCACCGCATGAAGACGTCCATCGACGACCTCCGGTTCTTCCAGGTCGTGGCTGCCAGCGAGACGCTCACCGCGGCGGCGCGCCGGCTCGACAGCTCGCTGCCGGTGGTCAGCAAGCGGCTGCGCGCACTCGAGGAGCGCCTCGACGTCCGTCTCGTCCAGCGGGGCACCCGCCGGATGGTGCTGACCTCGGAAGGCGCCCTGTACGCGGGCCGGCTCGAATCGATCCTCGCCCAGCTGCGTGAGCTCGAGGATCTCGTGACCGAGGGCTCGGGGGAGCTGCGCGGCTCCCTGGTCGTCCAGGCCACCCTCGGCCTGGGACGTGATCATGTCGCCCCGCTGGTCGGGGAGTTCGCGGCCCGGCACCCGCACCTCCAGGTGGAGCTGCACACCTCGGCACTGCCGCTGCGGCCGCACCGGAGGCAGTTCGACGTGGCCGTGCATGTCGGCAGCCCGCACGACTCGTCCCTGCGCATGCGGCGGCTGGCGAAGAACCGCCGTGTGCCGTGCGCGGCACCGTCGTACCTGGCCCGGCGCGGGACACCCGCGCGTGTCGAGGACCTCGCGGAGCACGACTGCATCGTGCTGCGCGAGAACGAGGGGGACTACGCGCTCTGGCGGTTCGGTGAGGCAGGTGCCCCCCGGCAGGTGCGGGTGGGCGGCTCCCTGTCGAGCAACGACGGTGGCGTCGTGACCGGTTGGGCCCTCGAGGGCCGCGGTGTGATCATGCGCTCCGAATGGCACGTCCGGCCCCATATCGAGCGCGGCGAGCTGGTCCGCGTCCTCCCGGATGTCCCCACGCCGGCGGCCGACGTCTACGCCCTGCACGAGGACGACGGACACGTTCCGCGCCGCGTGAACGAGCTGATCGAGTACCTCGCGGCCCGGCTGCCGGGCCGGCTGGACCCGTCGTGACGGCGTGATCGGGGCAGGGAACCCACTGTCGAAGCGCGGCGCGCCGGAACGCTGTTCCAGGCGTGCTGGGCAGTCCGCGTGACGAGCCGGCGGCTTGCTACGGTGGGCAGGTTGCCCGTCGGCCCGGACAGGGCGGTACGCACGGAGGAGGAGCCGGTCGACGATGCGGGAGTCCGAGGTTTCGCGTGCGGTGGCGGCGGCCACGTCGATCGCCGCGTCCTGTGGCCTGACAGTCGACGACACGGTCGTTCTTCATGACTCGAACAAACTCACGCTGCGTCTGCTGCCGTGCGATGTCCTGGCCCGGGTGGCACCGGTAGCGGACCAGGTCGCACGGTTCGAAGTCGAAGTGGCCCGGCAGCTGGCCGCATTCGGGTGTCCCGTGGCTGCTCTCGATCCCCGGGTCGAGCCACGCGTCCATGAGCGTGACGGTTTCACGGTCACGCTGTGGACCTATTACGAGCCCGTTCCCGGCCAGGTCTCACCCGCCGACTACGCCCATGCGCTGCGGCGCCTTCACCGAGGCATGCGCGAACTCGACGTCCCGGCGCCGCGATTCACCGATCGGGTCGAGCGGGCGCAACGGCTCGTGGCGAACCCGGACCTGACCCCGGCGCTCGCCGACGCGGATCGGGAACTGCTGGGCGACACGTTGCGCGGCCTGACACACAGGATCGCCGAGCGCGGTGCCGCCGAGCAGTTGCTGCACGGCGAGCCGCACCCGGGCAACGTACTCACCACGAAGCACGGACTGCTGTTCATCGATTTCGAGACGTGTTGCCGGGGACCCGTCGAATTCGACCTCGCCCATGCGCCCGAGGAGGTCGGCGACCACTGTCCGGGTGTCGACCGGGACCTGCTGAGCGATTGCCGGCTCCTCGTACTGGCGGTGATCACGACGTGGCGCTGGGACCGGGACGACGAGTTCCCGGACGGGCGCCGGCTGGGCACGGAGTGGCTCCGCAGGATCCGGTCGGCGCTCGGTCGCTGACCACGGGCCCCCGTCGGTCGGTCGCAGGCGCGTGGGTGGGTCCACAGCTGCCGGAACCGGTCGATGTCCGGCGCGGGCCGTGCTCAGTCGAGACAGAACTCATTGCCTTCGATGTCCTGCATCACGATGCAGGAATCGGTGCCGTCGTACAGGAGGCGCACGCGTACCGCGCCGAGCGGGATCAGCCGCGCGCATTCGGCTTCGAGCGCGGCCAGGCGCTCTTCCCCCACGAGTCCGGTACCGACTCTCACGTCGAGGTGCAGCCGGTTCTTGACGACCTTCCCCTCGGGAACGCGCTGGAAGAACAGCCGCGGGCCCACACCCGAGGGATCACCGCAGGCGCACCACGCGCCCTCGTCGTCGGGAAACCGGGAGCGGTTGAAGTCGTCCCACGTGGCGAACCCCGTCGGCGGTGATACGACGTACCCGAGCACCTCGCACCAGAAGCGGGCGAGACGCTCGGGTTCCGCGCAGTCGAAGGTGACTTGGACCTGCTTGATCGCTGACATCGGCGCACCCTACCAAGGGATGTCGCCGCGCCTCTCCGGCCCGAGGCGTCGTTCAGGGACGCTCGGGATCCGGGACCAGTCCGTCCGCGACCAGGCCGGCGAGGACGGCCTCGCCGAGGGCGTGCACGGCGGACCGGGGCCGGACCATGACGGTGAACTCCATGATCCGGCCGTCGTCGTCGAAGTGCAGCAGGTCGATGCCGTGGATCTCCTTGCCGCCCGCCCGCGCGCGGAAGAGCAGCACCGCGGACGGCGCCGTGGTGCCGTCGGTGCTGGTCTGCGCGCTGCCGCTGTGGTGGCCGGTGTAGCGGAAGTCCTCGAATGTGCGCAGCAGGACGCCGAAGAGTCCCATCACCGCCCGTTTGCCCTCGAAGGGCGTGAAGGAGACGGGGCTGTAGAGGCGGATGTCGTCGGTGAACAGGTCTTCCAGGGCCGCGAGATCCCGGTTGTCGACGGCTGCGCGGAAACGGTCTGCGGTGTTCACAAGCAACCTCTTGGTCATGAAGGTGAGTAGTCATTTTTATGACTATCATGAGGGCCTGGTGGGGTGACAGAGGATGCGAGGAGCGGATTCCATGGCACTACGGCACGCCGTACTGGCGGCGCTGCTCGACGGAGAGCTCAGCGGCTACCAACTGGCCAAGGCGTTCGACGTCGGTGTGGCCAACTTCTGGTACGCCCGGCCGCAGCAGCTCTACGCCGAGCTGACGCGGCTGGAGAAGGACGAGCTGGTCGTCGGCCGGGAGGTGGCGCAGGAGGGCCGGCCGAACAAGCGGTTGTTCCGGGTGACCGACGCCGGTCTCGCCGAGCTGGAGACCTTCACGGCCGCCTCCGCCAAGCCGGCTGTCATTCGCGACGACCTGCTCGTCAAGGTCCAGGCGGCCGACCGCGTCGACACCGCCGCCCTCGTCGCCCAGCTCACCGAACGCGCCGCCGTGGCCCAGGCCAAGATCGCGCTCTTCGGATCACTGCTGCGCCGTCTGCGCGGCGACCGTACGGAGGAGGACTTCCTCCGCCACGGCGACCGCGTCGGCCCGTACCTGACCTGTCTGCGCGGTGTCGCCTTCGAGCAGGAGAACCGCGACTGGTGCGCGCGCACGATCGCCGTACTCGAGGAGAGGCGGCGGGTCCATGCCCGGCACTGACACGCCGTATCTCCGCTACGTCGCCCTGGGAGACAGCCAGACCGAGGGCCTCGGTGACGGCAACGACACCACCGGCCTGCGTGGTTTCGCCGACCGCCTCGCCGAACGACTCGCCCGGCACGAACCCTCCCTCCAGTACGCCAACCTGGCCGTACGAGGCCGCCTCGCCGCGCAGATCCACGCCGAACAGCTGACCCCCGCCCTCGCCCTGCGGCCCGACCTCGCCACCGTGGTCGCCGGCGTCAACGATCTGCTGCGACCGCGCTTCGACGCCGACGAGGTCGCCGGCCACCTCGAGACCATGTTCGCCGCGCTCACCGCCCAGGGTGCCCGCGTGGCCACCATCACCATCCCCGACCCCGCCCGGATCAGCCCGCTCGCGCGCCCCCTGGTTCCCCGTGTGGCGGCGCTGAACGAGCGCATCCGCCGGGCCGCCCGGTGCCACGGGGTCACCGTCGCCGAGACGGCCCTCCACCCCGTGGCGAGCGACTCCCGCCTGTGGAGCTCCGACCGGCTCCATGCCAGTTCCCTCGGCCACGAGCGCATCGCGGCCGCTCTCGCCCATGCCCTGCTGCTGCCCGGGAGCGACGAGAACTGGACGCATGCCCTGCCACCGGCCCCCGTGTCCACCGGCTGGAAGACCGCCGCCGAACTCCGCTGGGCCGCGGGCTTTCTGGGACCGTGGCTCGTCCGGCGGGTGAGGGGACGGTCCTCCGGCGACGGCCGCACCGCCAAACGCCCCCTCCTCCTGCCCGTGCGGACGGACGGCGGTCCCCTCTGACCGGCCGGCCGCCGCGCGTCAGGAGCCCGTCCGAACGGCCGGCCGTGCCGCCGCCCCGACGAGGGAGACCGTGAAGGGGTGACTCGGGGTGGTCAGGATCCGGTGGGCCGGCCCCTGTTCGACGAGTTCGCCGGCGTCCAGGACGGCGATGCGACGGGCCAGGGCGGCGACGTCCAGGTCGTGGGTGATCAACACCAGGGACAGGTCGCCGCGGTCACGGACCAGAGTGGTGAGGGTGTCCAGGATGCCCCGGCGGGTGATCGTGTCGAGCCCTGAGGTGATCTCGTCGCAGAGGAGGACACGAGGGCGGGCGAGCAGAGCGCGAGTGAGGGCGGCGCGCTGGAGTTCGCCGCCGGAGAGCCGGCCGGGGCGCCGCCGGGACAGGTCCTCCGGGAGACCGAGCCGGTACAGGGTGGACAGGGCTTCCCGTTCCGCCGCCGCCGGGTCGGCTCCGCGCAGGCGGATCGCGGTGCGGGCGACCTGGTGGAGGACCGGACGGTGCTCGTCGAAGGCGGCGTGCGCGTCCTGGAAGACGTACTGCACGGCCGCCAGTTGAGCACGGCTGCGGTCGCGCAGGCTGCCAGGCAGCGGTGTGCCGTCGAGGAGGATCTCGCCGGCGTGGTCCCGATGGAGGCCGGCGAGGCAGCGGGCGAGAGTGGTCTTGCCGCTGCCGGAGCGGCCGACGAGGGCCAGGCACTCCCCGGCGCGCAGGTCGAGTTCGGGGGCGCGCAGCACCACGGTCGAGCCACGGGGTCCCTCACGGTGACGGGCGGTGAGGCCGCGGACCCGCAGGGCGACCCGCCCGGCACCGGCCTCACCGTCCGGTTCCGGGCCCTCCGGTTCCAGGCCCTTCGGCTCGGCACGTCCCGGCTCGGCACAACCCGGTTCGGTGCGTTCCGGCTCCATGCCGAGCAGTTCCCGGGTCCACGCGTGCCGGGGCGCCGGCCACACGCGCCCGGCCGGGCCCGACTCGACGACCCGCCCCGCCCGCATGACCACCACGTCGTCGGCGAGTGCCCGGACGACGTCGAGGTCGTGGCTGAGCAGCACGACGGCGATACCGCCGGCCGCGACGGCCGCGAGCCGTTCGACGATGCCGCTCTTGGTGAGCGCGTCCTGGCCGGTCGTGGGCTCGTCGGCGACGATGACGCGGCAACCGGACAACAAGGCCTGTGCGAGCACGACGCGTTGCTGCTGCCCGCCGGACAACTGGTGCGGGTGGCGCCGCGACAGGGCCGCGGCTTCCGGGAGGTGGGCGTCGGCGAGGGCGCGCAGCACGCGTTGCCGGGCCGCGGCCCGGCGCCGACGGCGCGGCAGGTGCCGCACCTGGGCGCGGGCGATGTCGGTGAGCAGGGCGGAGACGCGGCGGGCGGGGTTGAGCACGGCCGCCGGGTGCTGGGGGATGTAGCCGACCGTGTCACCGGCGGCCAGCTCCACGGCGCCGCTGACCCGGGCGTCCTGCGGGTACTCACCGAGCAGAGCGAGACCGGTGGTGGTCTTGCCGCTGCCGGAGGGGCCGACCAGGGCCGTGACCCTGCCGGGCAGCGCACTGAGGGTGACCCCGTCCACGATCGCCCTGCCGCCGACCTCGACGCGCAGGTCGCGGATCTCGGCCACGGGACGCTCGGGGGTGTCGTTCCGGTCGTTCATGGACGCGCTTCCTTTTCCGCCCTGCTCCGTACGGTGCCACCCGTGCCCCTGATCCGGGTGGTGCGGGCCGGCGCGCCCCGCCCCGCGCCCCGTCCCACGCCCCTGTCGAGCGCGGCGTCGAAGAGGAGGTTCGTTCCCGTCGTCAGGGCGACGATCAGCAGCGCGGGGACCAGGACGGCCCACGGCTGGATGAACAGGCCGGTGCGGTTGCGGTCGACCATGACCGCCCAGTCGGCGGCGTCGGGCGCCACCCCGACACCGAGGAAAGCCGCCGTGGCGACCAGGTAGAGCACACCGGTGAGCCGGGTCCCGGCGTCGGCGGCCAGCGTGCGCAGCATGGTGCGGCCGACATGGCCGACGGCCGTGCGCCACCACGTCTCGCCCTGCATCCGCAAGGCCTCAACGGCGGGCCGTGCGGCGATCTCCGTGGCGGTGGCGCGTACCAGGCGGGCGGCGTCGGGCACGTTGACGACCGCGACCAGCAGGGCGACCCCGACGGCGCCGGGTGAGAACACCGTGGCGACCAGCAGGATCAGCAGCAGTGAGGGGACGGCGAGCAGGACGTCCAGGGGACGCATCAGCAGTTCCTCCAGCCGGCCCCGGTGGGTGAGCGCGCTGACCAGCCCGACGGGCAGCGCCACGAGGTAGGCCAGGGCGGTGGCGGCGAGCGCGGTCAGCACGACCGGGCGGCCGCCGTGCAGTACCTGCCGCCAGACGTCGCGGCCGACGAAGTCGGTGCCGAGCCAGTGGCCCCCGCCGAGCGTGAAGGACGTGGCCCTCGGCCCCGGTTCGCCCGTGAACACCGGGCCGACGAGGGCCAGGAGAAGGGGTACGGCGACGATCGCGAGCCCGAGCGTGAAGCGGCCGCCGCGCGCGCTTCTCACGCCGCCACCTTCGCCCGTGGCGCGAGCCGGTGGGTGACCACATCCGCGCCAAGATTCAGAACGACGGTCAGCACGCCGAACACCACGGCGAGACCCTGGACGACGGGCACGTCACGTTCGGCGACGGCGCCCAGCAGGACGGTTCCGAGTCCCGGGATCACGTACAGCGTCTCCACCACGATGACACCGCACAGCAGCCAGTCGATCGTCCGGGCCAGCTGCTGGGCGGCGGGAGCGAGCGCGTTGGGCAGGGCGTGCGCGTACCGGACGCGGACACCGGGGACGCCGTAGCGGCGGGCCTGTGCCACGTACGGCGAGGCCAGCGCGTCGATCATGCCGGCGCGCACCAGGCGGACCAGGGAGCACACGGGACGGGAGAGCAGCACGAGGACGGGCAGGACGAGAGCGGACGGATGACCGAGCAGATCGGTGCCGTAGCCGACCGCTGTCGGAGGCAGCCAGCCCAGTCGAAGGGCGAACACCGTCACCAGCAGCACCCCGAGGGCGAACTCGGGCACCGCGTACACGGCGAGTGTCACCGAGCTGATCAGCCGGTCGACGAACCGCCCCTCGTGACGGGCGGCCAGCACACCCAGTCCGAACCCGGCCGGCACGAGCAGCGCCACGGTGAGCGTGGCCAGCAGCAGGGTGGGTCCGAAGCCGTCGGCGAGGTACGCGCCGACCGGGCGCCCGGAGGTCAGGGAGGTACCGAAGTCGGCGTGGAGCAGGCCCGCCGCCCAGTCGGCAAGACGCTCCCACGCGGGCCGGTCCAGTTCCATGGCCGCGCGGATGGCGTCGATGCGCGCCGGGTCGGGCTGGTCCCCGGCGAGGGCGACGGCGGCGTCGCCCGGCAGTGCCTCGGTGAGCCCGAAGACCAGCAGCACCACGGCCACGATCTGCAGGGCACCGAGGAGCAGCCGCCGGGCGACGAAGGAGCGCAGTCCGCTCACGCGAGCCACACCTTGTCGAAGCGTGCCCAGTCGAGGGTGTTGGCGGGCGCGTTCGTCTCCACACCCCTGACGTTGCGCGCGGTGCCCAGGATCCAGTCGGCGAAGCCCCAGATGAGGAAGCCGCCCTCGGAGTACAGGCGGCGCTGCATGCGCTCGTAGACGGCGGAACGGTCCTTCTTGTCGCGGGTGGACTGCGCCTGCCGGTAGAGGTCGTCGAAGTCCCGGTGCCGCCACTTGGTCGCGTTGGTGGTGGAGTCGGAGAGCAGACGCTGGGAGATGTGGGCCTCGATGGGCATGGCGCCGGACCGGTAACAGCACAGGGTGCCGTTGTCGAGGATGTCGCTCCAGTACGAGTCCTTGCTGCCCGTCCGCACGTCGACGGTGACGCCCGCCTTCTTCGCCTGGTCGCGGAAGACACCGGCCGCCTCGGTGAAACCGGCGGCGACGGCGGAGGTGTCGAGGGTGACCCTGAGGTCCTCGGCACCGGCCCGCCTGAGCAGGGCACGGGCCCTGTCGAGATCCTGCTCGCGCTGCGGCAGACCGTCGGCGTAGTACTCGTAGCCCTTGCCGAACAGGTCGTTGCCCCTCTCGCCCGCGCCGGACAGCGCCGCCTCGACGAGTTCCTGACGGTCGGCGATGAGGAAGAACGCCTGGCGCACCCGCTCGTCGTCGAAGGGCGGCCGGTCGGTCTTCATGCAGAACGCCTGCATGGCGCTGCCCCGCAGCCGCACGATCGCGATCCGTCCCCCGCCCTCGTGGGCGCGGGCGGTGGCCGGATTGAGCTCGTGGGCGTACTCGACCTGGCCGCCGAGGAGGGCGTTGACACGGGCCGACTCCTCGTTGGCGATGACGAACTCGATCTCGTCCAGGTGCGGGGCCCCGTCCCAGTAGTCGTCATTGCGCCGGAACAGCGCCGAGCGGCCCGGGGCGAACGACACGAAGCGGAACGGGCCGGAGCCGACCGGCCGGTCGAACCCGGTCGTGTGCGCGGGCACGATGTACGCGCCGAACGCGGCCAGGACGTTGGGGAATTCGGCAGTGGGCCGCTTGAGGACGAACTCGACCTCCCGCTGCCCCGTGGCACGGCTCGCGTCGAGATCGATGGGCTCCAGGGACGCCCTGGCGCGGAACGCCTGCTTCGGGTCGGCGATGCGGCGGTAACTGTGCAGGACGTCCTCGGCGGTGACCGGCCTGCCGTCGTGGAAGGTCGCCTCCCGTACGGTGACCCGCCAGCGGTCCAGGGCCGCGTTCGCCTCCCACGTCCGGGCGAGGCGGGGCCGGGCGGACAGGTCGGGACCGTAGTCGGCGAGCTTGTCGAAGAGGGCCTTGGCACGGGCCGCGTCGGCGAAGAGGTTGGACAGATGCGGGTCGAGGGTCTCACCGGCGCCACCACCCGCGAACGCGGCGCGCAGCCGCCCGCCCCGCTTCGGCGCGCCGTCACCCTCGTCGTCGTTCGCGCCCTCGCCGGGACCGCCGCAGCCGGCGAGGGACAACGCGCCCAGCGAGGTGGCAGCGGTGACGGCGAGGAAGCCGCGGCGACGCAGACTCGCGAAGCGGTCCGCGGAGGGCGGGGGAGGGGGCGTGGTGTCGTGCATGGGTACGTCTCCGAAAGGTGTGGTGTGCCAGGGAGCGGGCTGGGTCAGGACGTGGCGGCGGGCCCGGTCAGGCGGGCCACCACGTGCAGCCGGTCGGCGTCCGCCGCGCGGCCGGGGAGAAGACCTTCGCGCCACGGTGGTTCGGTGCGCGGACCGGGCCCGTCGTGGAGCTCCAGGACCTCGAAGCCGTGCGCGGTCAGGAGGTGACGCAGTTCCTGCGGGAACAGCAGCCGCCACGCGGAACGCTGCTCGACGGGCTCCGGGCCGTCGCCCGCGATCCATACGCGCCTGCGGCGCAGGAGCTGTTCCGTACGGTCCACCGTGAGCGTGGTGGTGGACCGGTGGATGATGCCCTGCCAGGTGAACTCGTCGACAATGGGCGAATCGAGCAGGCCGGTACGGCCGAGGAAATAGGCGCCGTTGCGCATCTCCGCGACGAGCAGACCGCCCGGCGTCAGCGCGCGGCGGCTCGAGGACAGAAAGCGGTCCAGCTGCTCGTTGGTGTGGCAGTACAGCAGAGCGCTGTCCAGGCACACGAGAGCGTCGAACGCACCCTGCCCGAGGTCGAATCCACGCAGGTCGGCGCTGACGTACTCGGGTCCGGGATGATGGGTGCGGGCGTGGGCGAGCATCGTCCCGGAGAGGTCGGCCCCGGTCACCCTGCGGCCGGCGCCGTGCAGGTGGGCGGCGTCGCGCCCGGTCCCGCAGCCCATGTCCAGCACGCGCGGTCCCGCGCCGTGCCGCCGCAGGCAGTCCTCCGTCCAGCGTCCGGCCAGCCGGTCGGCGTCGGGAAAGCGGGCCTCGTACAGCTCGGGGTTGTCCGTGAGCAGATTGCGGGCACGCCCGGTCCTCGTGGAGGTCACGTCGTCGTCCTTCCTCAGGGCGTCGCGGGTACGGCGGGCCTCGGCGGTGTGGGCAGTGACCCCAGTCGGCGCAGCCATGCCACACCGAGCGCGGACGTGAGCCCGAACAGGACGCAGCACGCCCACGGCAGCCACGCGGCGCCGCTCCGGTCCCCGGTGTCCATGGCCCAGCCGACGACGGCGTTGCCCACGGCCGCGGCGATGCCCGAGACGACGTAGAAGATCCCGAAGTAGGTGCCGGTCAGCCCGGTGCGGCCGAAACCTGGGACCAGCTCCATCACGAACGGCTGGGCGACCATCACTCCGAGGGAGAGCAGCAGGGCGGCGGCCAGCACGGGGAGCGCGCGCAGCGCCCCGTCCACCGTGCCGTCCGGACCGCCGGAGCCGTCGGCCACCAGGGCCGGCGGCAGGAAGGCCAGTGCCATGAGGCCGAGCCCGGTGGCGATCCAGCGTCCCCGGTGCCCCCGCTCCTTCAGGGCGCGGGTGACGCGCAGTTGCAGGACGAGATGGGTCAGGGCGCCGACGACGAAGACCAGACCGGCGGCGCCGTCCCAGCCGACGGCCCGCCGGGCGCCGTCGGGCAGCAGCAGGTACAGCTGGCTCTCCAGCGTGAACATTCCGGCCATGGCGAGCGCGAAGGCGAGGAACGCCCGGTTGCCGAGGGCCTCCCTCAGGTCCGCCGGTACCGTGCCCCCGCTCGGTGCCGCCTTCCGTGCGGGGAGCACCAGGGCCTGGGCGACGGTGAGGACGGCGAAGATCCCGGCGGCGGTCAGGGCCGAGGTGCGGAAGTCGACGAGGAGCAGAACGCCGCCCAGCAGTGGCCCGGCCAGCGCACCGGTGGCGGCGAACACGTTGAACAGGGCGAACGCCTCGGCCTTGTGTCCTTCGGCCTCCTGGGCGATGTAGGCGCGTACGGCCGGGTTGAACAGCGCCCCGGCGAAGCCGCTGAGGACGGAGGCGGCGAGCAGCACGGGCAGTTCGTCGCCGAGTGCGAACAACGCGAAGCCGAGGGTGCGCAGGGCACAGCCGGCGATGATGATGTCGCGTGCGCCGAGCCGGTCGGAGGCGGAACCTCCGACGATGAACAGGCCCTGCTGGCTGAGGTTGCGGACACCGAGGACGACGCCGACGACAGCGGCCGACATGCCGAGGTTCTCGGTGAGGTGGGTGGCGAGGTAGGGGATGAGCAGGTAGAAGCCGGTGTTGACGCCGAGCTGGTTGACCAGCAGCAGCTGGACCGTGAGCGGAAGGCGGCGTATCTCACGCCATGTCGTCACGGCGTACCTCCCGCGGCTCGACGCCCAGCCCGGGCAGGTCGCCCGCCCGTACGAAGCCGTCCTCGCCCCCGATTCCGGTCCACGGGTCGTGGGCGAGCAGCAGGTGCCCGTCGAGGTCGGCCCAGCGGGCGCGGTCGGCGAGGTGCACCGCGGGTGCGAGACCGAGGCTGCTGGCGGTCAGGCAGCCCAGCATCAGCTCGGTGCCGCTGCCGGCGACGGTCTCGGCGATCCGCAGGGCCGCGTGCACGCCACCGCACTTGGCGAGCTTGACGTTGACGCCGTGGACACGTCCGGCGAGGCGGCGTACGTCCTCCGGGCCCACGGCGTCCTCGTCGGCGATGACCGGCAGGGGCGAGCGTGCGGCCAGGGCGGCCAGCGACTCGGGATCGCCGGGTACGAGGGGCTGTTCGACGGCATGGACCCCGAGGTCGGCGAACCGGGGCAGCAGCGCCTCGGCCCGGTTCCTGGTCCAGGCGCCGTTGGGGTCGAGGAGCAGCCGGGCGTGCGGCGCGGCGTCCCGGACGACCCGGACGCGCTCGATGTCCTCCTCGGCGTCGGGGGAGCCCGCCTTGAGCTTGATGACCTGGAAGCCCCTTGCCGCGAGACGGCGCGCCTCTGCCGCCGCGTGGAGGAGCGAGGTGATGCCGATGGTGCGGGCGGTGGCGGCCACCGGAGCCCTCGGGGCGCCGAGCAGCCGGTGGACGGGGCTGCCCGCGCGTTTGCCGACCAGGTCGAGCAGTGCGGCCTCGACGGCGGCCCGCACCGCGGCGGGCGTCTCGTCGGCCGGCTTGCCGGCGCGCAGCATCTCCAGGGCGCACTCGGGGTCGGGGAAGCGGGCCAGATCCGCACCGGCGGCGGCCAGGAGCCGTTCCAGGGTCTTCGCGTCGAGACCGTAGTAGACGCTGCTGACGGCCTCGCCGTGACCGGTGAGGCCCTCGTGTTCGATGCTCAGCCATACGGCGTCGCGCGTGGACATCGTCGAGCGGGATATGCGCAGCGGCTCGGAGAGTTCGAGCCGTACGGTGCGCGTGCCGGCCTTCACGGGTTCCCTCCCGGGCGGGCTGCCGCCGTCAGCGGATCGGTGACGCGGGTGCACCGCGCCCAGCCGGTGGCCTCGGCCGCCCGCGGGTACGGGATCTCCACGGGCCGGGTGGCCGCCGTGGCGGGGTCGAGCCCGTGGGCGGCGGTGAAGTCGTCGTCGTAGACGGTGCCGAGGTAGCGGTGCGGGCCGTCGGGGAAGACGGTGGCGACGACCGCTCCGGGGTGGACACGGGCCGCCCAGGCGGCGACGCGGGCGGCGGCGCCCGTGCTCCAGCCGCCGGTGACGAAGCTGCCGCGGGCCAGGCGGCGGCAGCTGTCCACCGCTTCGGCCGGGCCGACCCAGTGCACCTCGTCGAACGCGCCGTAGGCGACGTTGCGCGGGTGGATGCTGCTGCCCAGGCCGCGCATCAGCCGCGGCCGGGCGGGCTGGCCGAAGATGGTGGAGCCGACGGAGTCGACACCGATCAGCCGCAGTGCGGGCCAGTGGCGGCGCAGCGGGCCGATGATCCCGGCACTGTGCCCGCCGGTGCCGACGCTGCACACCAGGATGTCCAGGTGCTCGAGCTGCACGGCGAGTTCGGCCGCCAGTGAGGCGTAACCGCCGCTGTTCTCGGGGTTGTTGTACTGGTCGGGCCAGTACGCGCCGGGCAGCGTGGCCAGCAGTTCCCGCAGCCGTGCCAGGCGCGCGGCCTGCCAGCCGCCCCGGGGCGCGGGCCGGTCGACGATCTCCAGCCGCACCCCGTGGGCGCGCAGCAACTGCCGCATGGAGGGCTCCAGTTCGCTGTCACCGACCAGGACGACGGGGTGGCCGAGGGCCTGGCCGGCGAAGGCGAGACCGACGCCGAGGGTGCCGGAGGTGGACTCCACCACCGGGGCGCCGGGCAGCAGTTCGCCCCGTTCCCGGGCACCCAGCAGCATGGACACGGCGGGCCGTGCCTTCATGCCACCCGCTGAGAGCCCTTCGAGCTTGGCCCAGAAGCCCGGGTGCGGTCCCGGCAGGCCGGCGGTGACGCGTACGACGGGCGTACGGCCGAGCAGGGCGAGCAGCTCCGGACGGGCGACAGGGCGGGCCGTGGCCGGCGTGGTCGCGGTGGTCGCGGTCACCGGGCGTCCCCCGGGCGGTCGGCGAGGTAGCGGTGGAGCGTGCCCGGACCGCCGTCCAGCCAGAAGAAGGGGTACGGCTCCGCGCACACCGCGCTCACCCCGTGGCCGAGGAAGCGCGGCAGCACGGCGCTGCCGGTCTGGGCGAACATCACCAACTGCTTGCCGTGGCGCAGCGCGTACTCCCGCAACGGCTCGAACGTCCCGTTGCCCAGCGTCATCCCGGACACCAGCAGCGCGTCGCACCGGTCCGCCTCGGTGAGCGCGTCGGTGACGATCGTCTCGCCCCACTCGGTGACCCCGCCCTTGAGGTCGCACGGAACGTAGTCCAGTCCGCGCGCACGCAGGGCCTCCAGGAGGGAGTTGACCACGCCGACCACGAGGACCGTGGCCCCCGGTGGCAGGTCGAGCAGTCCGGCCACCGCCCGTGCCCGGGCGCGGGACTTGTCCAGCGAGGTCCCGGCGGACAGCGGCACGGGCCGGGCCCCGTTGCCCGGGGTGTGCGGGGTGACGTGCATCAGGTAGGCGTCGAGCGCGGCCACGCGGACCGGCCGGAGGGGATGGTGCAGCAGCCGGGCCACGCTCGCGCCGGCGCATTCCTCGACCGTGCCGTCGGACAGGGCGCCGGGTTCGACCGCGCAGCTCCCGACGGCCTCGGCCAGGCGCAGGCCCAGGACCTCGTTGCGGTACCCGGTGCCGCGTCCGTCGTGCCGTACGGCCTGCCGCGTGGTGAAGGCCACGGTGATCCGCTGCGCCGCCGGATCCGGGCCGAGCTCGCCCGCGCGGGCCCGCGCCAGCAGCGCGTCGTACGTCCTCACGCGGGAGGACGCGGAGGCGGGGGAGGCCATCGGATCAGCGGGGGAGACCACCGGATCGGCCTGGGAGGTCATCGGATCACCATTCCGGACCGCAGCTCACCCAGCAGGGCCTCGACCCGGCCGCGGGCACCGGTGCCGTCCGGGTCGCCCGCCATGACGTGTCCCAGGTACTCGTTGTTGCTGCCTGCCGCCCGCACCTGTCCGCCGGGCTCGGCGAGTTCCACCTCCAGCACGCCCGGCATGGTCCGCAGCCGGGTGCCGTCCAGCGCGTCGAGTGTGCCCGCGGCGTCGGGCACGAGGAAACCGATCGCGGCGCTGCGCAACCCGGTGTCGGTGCGCCGGAGATCGGGTGCGCGGCCCAGGGCGACGTCCACGGCCACCGCGGCGAGATCGATGCCGGTGACATGGCGTACGAGTTCGGTGATGCGGTTGCCGGCGGGCCGGGGGTTGACCTCGACCACGCGCGGACCGGCGGAGGTGAGCTTGATCTCGGTGTGCGCGACGACGGCGTCGGTCAGGCCGAGCGCCTTGAGCGCGGTGAGCGCGGTCTGCTCCGCGGCCGCGGTCCCGGTGGCCGGCAGGGCGGCGGGGAACATATGGCCTGTCTCGATGAAGGCAGGCGCCCCGCCGATGCTCTTGTCGGTCACGCCCACCACGTGCACCGTGCCCGCGTGCGAGACCGTCTCGACGCTCACCTCCGGGCCGTCCAGCAGTTCCTCGAGCAGCACCGAGGGCGCCCGCCGCTGCCCGCGCGCGTTGACCGGGAAATCGGCCAGCGCCCGTACGGCGTCGGCGAGTTGCCCCTCGTCGTCCACCCGGCGCACCAGCATGCCCGCGCACAGGTCGACCGGCTTGACCACCAGCGGGTAACCGATCTCCCGCGCCGCCCGCGCCAGTTCGGCCCACTCCTCGTGCACCGCGAACCGCGGCCCCGGCACCCCGGCATCGGCCAGGACACGACGGGTGGCGTCCTTGCGGCAGGCGTTGAGGACCGCTTCGGGGTCCGGCGCCGGCAGCCCGAGCCGCTCGGCCGTCAGGGCCACCGCCGGCAGGTAGTAGTCGCAGGACGTCACCACCGCGTCGAAACCGAACACCTCGTGCAGCCGCTCCACCCGGTCCGGCAGGGCATCGGTGTCATTGGTGTCCGCCGTGATCACGTTACGGGCCCCGAGCAGTGGGTGCGTCACGCCCTCCGGCGCCGAACGGAGGTAGTGATGCAGGTCGCGGGTGAGGAACGTGAACTCGTGTCCGCCCTCCCGTATGGCCCGTGGCAGCAGCCTGCTCATCGATCCGACCCAGCTCTCGAGCACCAGCAGATGAGCCACAACTCCCCTTTTCGTGTCGTGCCGTACGGCGCGGTCCCGGTGTCAGGGCAGCCGAAGGCACCTCCGGGGGAGGGTCCAGGGCGGCCGTGCGCTGAACACGGTATCGGTAATCATTTTCATTGTCAGGCCCTGTCGGTGGTGAAAGTCGTTTTCAACTGACTAGGGTGGGGCTCCGATGCGGAAGGAGCTCGCGATGAGTCACAGCACACCCGCCGGTTGCACCGTGCGTCCCGCGACACCGGCGGACGTCGAGGGCGCCCGCGGCGTCATGCTCGACACGTTCTACAAGGAGTTCGGATACGGCTACGTGCCCGAGTGGCACCGTGACGTGGTGGACATCCGGGGCACGTACCTGGACGACCCGCGGCACCTCCTGCTCGTGGCCGTCCACGACGGTGAGGTGGTCGCGACCACGGGCGTGCGGTCCCACGGCCCCGCGCACCCGCCCCATCCCCGGTGGCTGACCGAACGTTATCCGTCCGGCAGCACCGCCCAGCTGGTCCGCGTCTACGTGCGTCCGGAGTACCGGCGGCTGGGGCTGGCACGTGCGCTGGTCGGGGCGGCCTGCGACTTCGTCGCGGACACGCCCGGCTACGAGCAGATCTACCTCCACACCAACGTGCACGTCGAGGGTGCGGAAGCCTTCTGGCGCGGCCTGGCCAAGGAGGTGTGGGACGCCCGCACCACCGGTGAGCACGGACCGGGGGTCGCCACCGTGCACTTCGAGATCCCGTTCTGACCGGCGGGTGGTGGGGGGGGCCGCCCCCGGCCCCCCCCCCCCCCCCCCCCCCGCCCCGCCGCCCCCCCCCCCCCCGGCGCGGGGGGGGGGGGGGGCCCCCCCCCCCCCCCCCCCCCACCACCGGCGCCCTCCCGGGCGGGAGGCGAGGGACGACGAACGTCCGGGGCCCCTACCCGAGAGTGATCGCGTACACCTGCACCCGCGGATCGTTCCGCAGCCCGAGGGAACGCACGGTCTTCGAGGCGTCGAGCTCCGCGGAGGAAGCGAACAGACGCACCGGCGGACCGTCCACGCCCTGCCCGCGCTTGATCCGGTGCGGCATCTGCAGTGCCACGGAGCCGCCCTGCGGGGCCGCCCCCGCCCAGTCGCCCACGGCGACCGGCACCTCGGCGGTGGTGCCGTCCGTGTAGCGGACCGTGAGCAGCGTCGTCACCGGACCGTGGTGGGCCGCGGCGACCAGGCGCAGCACACCGTACGAACCGGCCGGGAGCAGCATGGCCTGTCCGCGGGCCTCGACGAAGTTGTCCGCCGTCCCGGACGGATCGGGAGCGTGATACGTCACGCCGTTCCATACGACCGGACCCGCCACGGGCAGCAGATCGGCGTCGTAGCTCCATCCCGCACCGTCGAAGTCGCCCTCGTCGGAAGCCGCGACGGTCGCGGTGCCGTCGTGGTTCATCTCCTCGCCGAGGTCGACGGCACACTCCTCACCCCCGTCCTCCGCACAACGGGCCGCGGCGCGCACGTCGATGACCGCGGTCCGTTCCACGCTCCTCGCACCCTTCGCGCTCGCCGTGATCCGCACGGTGTACGAACCCGGCGCCGTTCCGGCCGGGACGGTCACGTCCACCGCCGCGGTCCGCTGGACCGGCAGCCGCTGGGACACGAGCGAGAAGGGCCGGTCGGTCCGCACGGTCCAGCCCCGGGGAGCGGTCGCGCCGACGCGCACCCGAAGGGTGCCGGGGGACTGGCCCAGCACATCGAGTCGCAGACGGACGTGCTGGGCGCTGTCGGCCGTCGGCAGGACGTCGGAGCCGGTCCGGAGCGACGCGTCGAGGTGCCGGCGGGCGTCGGCCGCCGCACGGTTCACGGACGGCGGCTCCGCCCCCCTGCCCGTGCCCCAGCGCGACGGCGTACCGGCCATCTCGAAGGAGAGGGTTCCCCCCTGGGCGACCGCGTCCCAGTCCAACCAGGTGGCGTTCAGGCTCTTCCCGCCGAACTTCGCCCGCTTCACATAGCGTTGGGTGTCGCTCGTGCCCGGTGCCCGGACGGTCAGCGTGCCGCCCTGCTCGTTCCCGTAATCGCCGATGCGAATGACCGCCGACGGGAACTGAGGGCTGGAGACGGCGAGGAAATCGCCACCGTTCGTCGTCGGGTACAGGCCGAGGGAGGAGAAGACGTACCAGGCCGACATGGTGCCCAGATCGTCATTGCCGGTCATGCCGTCGGGCCCGTCCGTGAACAGCGTCATCGCGGCGCGGACCACGGTGGCCGTCCTGGCAGGCGCGCCGGCCCACACGTACATGTACGGGGAGTGCAGATCGGGCTCGTTGTTCGGGTTGTAGGTCGGCTTCCCGTAGTAGTCGTACGGTGCCGAGATCCACTCCTCGCGAGCGGTTCCGGCGGGGTCCTCGAGGAGTTCGTCGTACGCGAAGAAGGCGTCGAGCCGTTTCTCGGTCTCCCGCTTGCCGCCCATCAGGGACACCAGCCCGGCCGGGTCCTGGGGCACCAGCCACTGGTACTGGTGGGCGCCGCCCTCATGGAACTGGTGGCCCGCCTCCACCGGGTCGTACGGTGTCAGCCACGTGCCGTCGGCCGTGCGCGGCCGGAACTGCTTGATGGAGGGATCCCACAGGTTCCGGTACCACTGGCCGCGTGCCGCGAACACGCGGGCGTCCGCGGTGTGCCCCAGTCCCCTGGCCATCAGGGCCAGCGAGGCGTCCGCCGCCGCGTACTCCAGGGTCGCCGAGGCGGGATGACGGCAGTCGTTGTCGCCGCCCTTGTCCGGACAGTCCTTCCCCGGCTCCAGTCCGCTGGGGATGTAGCCACGCTCCCGGTAAGCGGTGATGCCCGCACGGCCGTTGTAGGGGGAGTCGTCCGGGGGCGGACCGAGGGCGTTCTTCCTGAGGAGCGCGTAGGCCTCCTCCTCGTGGCCCGCGAGCAGGCCCTTGGACCACGCCTCGACGAGGAACGGAGTCACCGGGTCGCCGGTCATGATGTTGGTCTCGCTGTTGGCGAGCGACCAGCGCGGCAGCCAGCCCCCGTCCCGTCCGATCGCGACGACCGACAGCGCGACATCGCGGGCGACCTTCGGCTGCAGCATCTGCAGCAGCTGGTTCTGCGGCCGGTGGGTGTCCCACAGTGACAGGTTCTGGTAGGGCGTGAACCCGGACGCGGTATGGGTTTCCCCGTCGAAGCCCGCGTACCGGCCGTCGACGTCCCCGGCGAGGTTCGGGTGCAGTTGCGCGTGGTAGAGGGCCGTATAGAAGGCGCGTTGCCGCTCGGTGGATCCGCCGTCGATCTTCACGGCGGCGAGCTGCCGCTCCCAGGTCGCGTGCAGCGCCGCGCGGGTGGCGTCGAAGTCGTAGGAGTCGTCCGTCTCCGCCTTCAGGTTCTTCCTGGCGCCCTCGACACCCGTGTAGGAGAGGCCCACCTTGACCACGACATCACGGTCGGTGCGGGCGTCGAAGGTCACCCAGGCGCCGTTCCCGCCCTCGCCGGCCGCGTCCCGCCCACCGGGGGCGGGGGTGCTGCCCCGCCAGGTGCCGTGCGAGGCGAACGGCCTGTCGAAGGTGGCGGTGAAGTAGACGGTGTGCCGGTCCTTGCCCGCGCAGAAGTTGCCCGCCTCGACGCGTCCCTCGACCGTCCGGTCGCCGACGACACGCACCTGGGAGCCGTACACCCGTTGATTGGCCTTGCCCGTGTTGAACAGGACGTTGGCGCGGTCGGTCGAGGGGAAGGTGTAGCGCTGCCAGCCCGTGCGGGGCGTGGCGGTCAGCTCGGCGTCGATGCCGTACGTCGTCAACCCGACGCGGTAGTAACCGGGTTCTGCGTCCTCGTCGTCATGCGAGTAGGCCGAGCGGTAGGCGTCGGGGTCGACGCTGTCGACCGCACCGGTGGTCGGCATGAGCGGCAGCTCGCCCATGACGGAGCAGCCGACGCCGGACAGGTGGGTCTGACTGAAACCGTGGATCCTGTCCTGCTGGTGGTCGTAGCCTCCCTGACCGCCGGTGTCCGGGCTGACCTGGACCATGCCGAAGGGGGCACTCGCGCCGGGAAAGGTGTTGCCGAAATTCTGGGTGCCGATGAACGGGTTGACCAGGGACGTGAGTCGAGGAGCGGCCGCGGGGTCCTGGGCGACGGCCGGCGCCGGGCCCAGGGCGCCGCCGGCGACGAGAAGTGCGGCGAGGACCGTCGACGCGCGCTGACGCAGACGGCGGAGGGGTCTGTGCATGGAAACGGTCTCCTGTTCCTCACCCGTCATGTGCTGCGCGACATGCGAGGTGATCTCCAAGGGGTGATCTCCGAGGGACGGACGGAGTGGGCGCGTTCAAGGTCACCGCGGTGGGCTCCCGCAGCCGTGCGGCCGGGGTTGCCCGGCTGGCTGGAAGCGGACTAGATCACGCGGCTGACATCGTTGTCAACCACTTCGGCGCCGACTGGTACCGGCGGCGTCGGCGCGTGCCGTCGGGCAGGCATGTCCGTCCCCTCCCCTCGGTCACCGTGTCCTGCCCGGCCACGCCCGGACCGGTCCACGCCACTGGGCCGGAATGTGCCTTCCGCATGTGGCGGGGAGGGAGATAGAGAAAAGGAAAGGCGGGGAAATCGTGCATCCGGCAGGGCGGGGACCTCATGCGTATCCAGGTACTCGGGCCGGTCTCCGTCTGGAGGAACGGCGCGCAGCTGCCCCTCGGCGCGCCCCGGCGCCGGGCGGTCCTCGCTCTGCTGGCCGTCTCCCGTGGCCTGCAACTGCCCTTCTCCCAACTGGTGGACGCCCTGTGGGCGCAGCGGCCCCCGGCGAGTGCGACGAACGTCGTCCAGACCCACATCAAGCACCTGCGCCGGATGCTGGAACCCGAGCGGCCGCCGAGAGCGCCCAGCACCGTGCTGCCCCGGCTCGGTGACGGCTACGCGCTGCGCGTCCCCGACAACGCTGTCGACCTGTTGCGCCTGCGCGGTCTGACCGCCGCGGCGGACGCCGCCCGCCGCGACGGCGACGTGGAGCGGGCCGCCGCACTGCTGGCCGAGGCACTCGGCGTATGGCAGCAGCCGCCCCTGGCCGACCTGCCGTTCCTCGCCGCCCACCCGACGGTCGTGGCCCTGGCGGGGGAGCGCCGCGGCATCGTGGCCCAGTACGGCGACGTCATGATCGCGACGGGACGGGGCTCCGAAGCGCTCCCCGTTCTGGAGGAGGCCGCCGCCGAACAGCCCTTGGACGAGGGCGCCCAGGCCCGGCTCGTCCGCGCGTACGAGGCCGTCGGCAGGCGTGACCGGGCGGTTGACGTGTACCGGCGAAGCCGCCGCAGGCTGGCGGACGAACTCGGGGTCGACCCCGGTCCCGAACTGTCCGAGGCCTTCGCCGCCGTGCTGCGCCACCGCGCCGGGCCCCCCGCCTCCGGCCGCACGCGAGCGGCCGGCCCGGCGCCGGCCGACCCGACCGCCGCACCCGCCACGGGGCCACCGGTCAGGTCACCGGCGCAGTTGCCCGCCGACGTGCCCGACTTCTGTGGCCGGACCGCCGAACTGTCGGCCCTCGACGCGACGTGGGCCGCCACGGGCGCGAACGCCACGGTGATGGCCGTCTCGGTGGTCTCGGGTACGGCCGGAGTGGGCAAGACCGCCCTGGCCGTCCACTGGGCGCACCGGGTCCGGGACCGGTTCCCCGACGGCCAGCTCTATGTCAACCTGCGGGGATACGACCCGGACCGCCCCATGGCGCCCGGTGACGCCCTGGCCCGCTTCCTCACCGCCCTCGGGGTCCCCGGCGAGACGATCCCGCTCGACGTCGACGAGCGCGCGAGCCGGTACCGGAGCGAAATGGCCGGGCGGCGGATGCTGGTGGTCCTGGACAACGCACTGTCCGAGGAACAGGTCCGCCCCCTGCTGCCCGGCTCCCCCTCCTGCACCGTCCTGGTCACCAGCCGGGACACCCTGGCCGGCCTGGTGGCCCTGCACGGCGCCCGCCGCATCGCCCTGCGCCCGCTCCCGCCGCCCGACGCGGTCGCCCTGCTGCGGTCGCTCATCGGCGCGCGGGCCACCACGGAGCCCGGCCCGGCCGCGACCCTGGCCGAACAGTGCGTGGGACTCCCGCTGGCCCTGCGGATCGCGGCCGAACTCGCCGCCGGGCGCCCGTCGTTGTCGCTCGCGGAGCTGGTGGCGGAACTGGCCGACGAGCAGCGGCGACTGGACCACCTGGACACGGGCGGCGACCCGCGCGCCGCGGTCATGGCCGTGTTCTCCTGGTCGTACCAGCGTCTGCCCGCCCCCATGGCCCGTACCTTCAGACTGCTCAGCCTGCACCCGGGACCGGACACCGACGCCCGTGCCGTCGCCGCCCTGACCACCGGCACGCCGCCCGCAGCCGACGTCCGGCGGGACGACGGCCCGGACGGGGAACACCCCCCGGCCGCTGCCGCCGACGACCCGGCCCGGTCCGCCAGGACCCTGGCGCTGCTGGCCCGCGCCCACCTCCTCCAGCCGGCCGGCCCCGGCCGGTACAGCACGCACGACCTGCTGCGCGCCTACGGCTACCGGCTCACCCTCACCCATGACGGCGAAACCGAGCGCCGGGCCGCCCTGACCCGGCTCTTCGACCACTACCTGAGCACGGCCGCGGTCGCCATGCAGGCCCTGTACCCGGCCGAAGGACATCACCGGCCAGCCGTCCCGCCCCCCGTCCACGCCCCGCCGATCGCACAGGACCCGGAGGCGGCACGGGCCTGGCTGGACACCGAACGTCCCACCCTGGCCGCGATCTGCGCGGTCGCCGCGGACCGGGGCACCCCCCGGCACGCCGTCCGACTGGCCGCCGTGCTCTTCCGCCACCTCGACGCCGGCCCGCACACGGAAGCGCTGGAGATCCACCGGCACGCCCTGCGCGCCGCCGAGCGGGCCGGTGACGCGAACGGACAGGCCCACGCACTGACCAACCTCGGCTGTGTGTATTGGAGGCTCGCCGACGCCGCTTCGGCCGCGGACCACCTTCTTCGGGCCCTGGAACTGCACCGGCGCACCGGCGACCGGGCGGGGCAGGCCAGGACGCTGTCCAATCTGGGCAACGTCCGCTGGCGACAGGGCTGTCTGCGGGAGGCCGCCCGCCGCCACCAGCAGGCCCTCGCCCTCTACCGTGACATTGGGGACCGGGTGGGCCAGGCCCGCACCCTGACCAGCCTCGGCACCGTCTGCCTGCGGCTGGGCGAGACCGCTCGGGCGGCCACCCACCAGCGTCAGGCGCTGGCCCTGCACGACCTCACCGGTGACCGGATCGGCCGGGCCCGTACGCTCTCCCACCTCGGCCACACCTTCCTGCTGCTGGGCGACCACGCCCGGGCCGCGGTCCACCAGCGTCAGGCGCTCGCTCTGTTCAGGCAGCTCGGACACCCCGGTGGCGAGGCGTACGCGCTGTCCGGCCTCGGCGACATCCTGCTGCGGCAGGGTGCGTTCGAGACCGCGGCCGCGCATCAGCGGCGCGCCCTGGAGCTGTTCCGGGAGAACGGGGAACGCTACGGCGAGGCGTCCGCCCTCAACGGTCTCGCCGAGGCACTGCGGGGCGGCGGCCACGACGATCAGGCGATCGCCCACTATTCCGCCGCCGTGACGGTCGCGGCCGTCACCGGCGAGCAGGACCAACTGGACCGTGCCCGCCGCGGCGCCGAGCGGGCCCGCCACGCCCTGGAGTCCCGGGCCGGTGTCCCCGTGCGGGCGGCACCGGGCCCCTGAACCCGTCCGTCGTCCCGGCCGACCGCCGTACGGCCGCCCGGGACGACTGCGGAGCGCCCCTCTCCACCCCCGGACGGCTGCCCCGACGAGCCTCAGGGGTTGGTGTCGAGTGCGACGGCCACGTCCCCGATGAGCAGCGGGAACCGGGGGTCGTCGCCGGCGACCGGGGTTGCCGTCCCGGTGAGTACGTCAACGGTGTAGAACGTCGTCACCATGCCGTTCGGCGGCGTGATGGCGGCGAAGCCCGTGGCGGAGACCGTCTTGCCGTTGACCAGGTCGCTGTAGATGTCGAAACCCGCGACGGGACCGGCGTCCACGCCGAGTTTGCCGGTCGGGGCCAGGGTGCCGTTGTTGGCCGGCGACTGGATGACCACCTGGTCCGAGTTGGTGTTGATGTCGAACAGCGTGGTCGCGGTGTCGCCGTTCAGGTCGTTGTTCGTGTAGGCGGCGGCGGTGACGCCCCTGGAGACGTTCTCGGATCCGGGCGTGGACAGTATGGAGTCCTCGACGGTGTGCCCGGCCGCGGGCGAGGCGCCCGGCGTCCTGTCGTCGATGTTGTGGCGGAGGTTCTGCCCGTTGTCGCTGATCACCCGTAGCCGGTTGGCCGCCGGGTTGAAGTCGACCCCGAAGTTTGTGCCGTACAACGGGACGGTGAGCTGGGAGACCTTGGTGACGACGACGTCCACGGTCTGGGGCGGTGTCTGGATGGTGTAGATGCCGCCCTGGTTGCCGACCCCGTACATGAGGCCGTTCTGGACGCGGAAGTCGATTCCGATCAGTGCGGTGTCACCGCTGAGCCCTTTGACGACCCGGACCCAGTCGAGTATGTCGGGTCTGTCGGTGGTGAACGTGGCCATCCGCGTGCCGTCACTCGTGATCGCGAACGCCCGCAGACTGACGGCCTGGGCCCCGGCCGTGCTGCTCGGAGCGGCGACCACCCCTACGGACACCGTGGCCGCGACCGCCACGGCCGCGGCCAGCTTCTTCCTGATTTTTGCGTTCATCGGTGGTTCCTCCCGGGTGGGCATGGCGTGGTACGGGAATGACGGCGCGGTTCCACTCGGCGGAACCGGCAGCCGGCGAGCCCACGCTAGGAACCGGGACTGGACAGCCACTGGACGGCGGTTGGACACCCGGCCGGTGACGGAGTGCCGCCGCGGCGGACTCAGTCGGCCTGGGCCGCATGGACGACGCCGGTGACGAAGCCCTCCCCCCGCCTGCCGCGCGAGCGGACCACCAGGCGTACGGGCTGCGGCAGGTGCCGGGGCAGATCGGCGGGCGCGGTCACCAGCCAGCGGGTGCGCAACGTCTTTCCCGCTGTCACCGTGGTGGGGCGGACCGGGTGCCGGGGAACAGCCGTCCAGCCCTCGGGCAACAGAAGTTCCGGGCTGACGACCCTCGTGGTGAGCGCTGTGACCGTGGTCGTGACCTCCACTGCCACACCCGGCCGCAGCGGAACGACGCCGTCCGGCGGTGTCTCGACGGCGACGTCGAGCCCGGGGTCCTCCGTGCGCCATGACTGCCACGCGGAGACCCCCACGGCACCACCCGAGGCGCGCACGGCCGTGAGCCTCATGGCGGTGGTCGTGAGGGCCCGGTCCAGGAGGATCCGGTGCAGAGCGCCTCGCCGGGGCGACGGGGGGAAGCGCCGTTGACCGGGCAGGGGATGCCACGTCCCGTCCTGCCTCAGGTAGTGGAGTTCGAAGGAGTCGGGGGTACGGACACCGCCGCCGTCGTCGTAGAACGAGATCCGCAGGTCCGACACGGGTGTGGGGACCCCGAAGTCCACCACGAGCCAGTCGCCGCTCGCGTTCGGACTGCCGTAGTTGGTCCACCGTGACGACGGCGTGTCCCTGTGCAGGTCCTGCCCGTCGATCGCCTTCGCCGGGCTGTCGAGGGGGAACGTGTACGAAGCACGCGCGAGCGGATACCCCTCCTGTGCGACGTTGGCCAGGTCGTCCACCTCGTCGGGCAGGTTGTGCTCCACCGTCCCGCCGATGTCGAGCGTCACCGGCTCCAGGCCGGCCTGCTGATGTATTCGGCCGCCGTCCAGCCAGACGGTCAGGCCGGCTCCGTGTCCGTAGTGACGGCCGTCGCGGTCCCAGAGCACGCTGAGGTTGTGTCCGTGGTAGGCGAGGTTCTCCACGGCGAAGTGATCCCATGCGCGGGGTGCGAGCGGCGCGATGGCCACGGTGGTGCCTGGCTGGGACCGGATCCCGAGGAGTCCCGAAAGAACCAGGTCGTTGAAGGTGGAGTGGTTGTAGTCCTCACTGTGCCCGCGGCTGTCGTAGATCCAGCGGTCCTCGTCCGGGTGGTGCGCCTCGGCCACGTACGGCCGGCCGTCCTTCCGGTGGGTCAGCGCGTAGGCGCGGAGCACGGCGTAGTAGTCGCTCCGGTCGACATGTGACTGGGCGGGGTAGTCGATGAGGAGGTTGGCCAGGGCGGTGAGCGTCTGGCTGGTGGAGAACGGCCAGCTCGGACCGTTCCAGCGACAGCAGCCGTCGAGCGCCTGATGCATGAACCACGGGCTGCGCCGCTCGACCGTCGTGGGGCCGAACGGCGCGGAGAATCCTTGCGGATCCCGCAGTTGGGCCCATGCCGCCGCGTGCCGTGCCGGTGCCATGTGGAAGTACCAGGGAAGGAAACCGATCTGCTCCCGGTCGGCGATTCTGCGCCGCCCGGGATTGTCGTCCCGCATGACGTGCTTGTAGAACTGGTCCTCCTCGTCCCACAGCAGGCGCTCCTGACTCACCCGCAGAGCACGGGCGCGGCCGTCGTAGCGGCCGGCCTTCGCGGCGTCGCCGCCGCGTCCGCGGCGCCGGAGGAGCGTGGCGATCGCCCTGGCGTCACCGTACTGGTAGGCGTTGAGCGTCGGGCGGAAACCGTCACCGCCGTGATACGGGTCGTCGCTCTGGTAGGAGCTCGCGGTGTACTCCATCGCGTCCCACACGGGTGTCTGCCAGTAGAGACCGACCTCGTCGTCGAACTGTGGAGCCCACCCCTGCCACTGACGCTCCAACTCGGGGAGCAGACTCAGGGCGTGCTGCCACCTGCCGTCCGTCGAGGCTCGGGCCACGACGGCGTCCGCGATCCAGAAGGAGTACTGGTGCGCCCAGTCGGTGGTGTTCTTGTTGAGGAAGTCCGTGGCGGGCTTGGGACCTGAGCCGCTGCCCCGCAGCCAGTAGCCGATGTAGTCGTCGAGATAGCGGTGGTCGCGCAGCCAGCGGGCCTCGCGGACGTGATGGGCGGCCGCGGCGACGATCCCACCGTGCGGCGCGGAGTAGCCGACCGGACCCAGGAACTCCGAGAGGATCCACCCTTCCCGGGGTCCGGTGTACTTGAGGGCGTGCTTGATCACGCGCCAGCGGTAGTAGTAGGTGTCCCGGATCGCGTCGTCGGGCAGGTCGACGAAGGGGATGTTCGCCTCGTACCACTCGGCCTCCGGCAGGTCTCCGAGCAGGGACGGGTGGTCGAGGAAGGCTGTTCCGGCGCCCACCGGCGGATACATCGCGGTTGCGACCGGCCGGTTGCCGGCCGCGGGCGCCCCGCCCGAGGGGCTGCGCGGCGCGCTCACCCGTGCGGCCGCGCCGGCCGGCCACGAGGCGCTCACGGCCACCGAGCCCAGAACCGCGGCACCGCTGTGAAGAAGCCGCCGACGATCGAGGTCCATGCGCGTACTCCTTCTGCTGAGAGAACGAGGGGCAGGCCTGCCCGAGCGCCGGCCGGCCGGCGCCGGCAACGTTGTCCGCCCGAACTGCCGGGCTCAGACTGCCATACGCCGGGTCCGCGGCTGAAGAGTCTGTGCAACGTTAGAAATTCGGATCCGGAAACGAGACGTCCGATGCGTTCGCCGACCTGTCGGGGGCGCGGGCCGTAAGGGGTGTCGGTGGTGTGTGGCACCATCCGCGGCATGACGAGCACGGAGACGGGCCGCGGCCTGGACTTGTTCCGCGAGGGCGACTTCCCTTTCTACACGCTGACCTTCGTGAGGGATCTGTCCCCTGCCGAGCTGCTGGCCCGCATGGGTGTGGATCCGGAGACCCTGGCGCCGCGCGACGCCAGGGAATTGACGGACGAGTGGGGCGACGACCTCTTCGACGACGAGGAACCCGTCGTCACCAGCGGCGTCGACGGTTCGTGGACATGGGCATGGGAACAGGGTGGCGTGCACGGACTCGACGAGCGGATCCTGAGAGCCGTCTCCGCGGGCACGGAGGCCGTCGTGCTCCACTGCAACGAGAAGCCGATGCACTGGTTCAAGTACGCGGTCGGCGGTGAGACCGTCGTCGACTTCCACACGCTCCAGGCGATCGAACCGACGGGCCAGGACCCGGCACGACTTGACGACGTCATGAGGCCCCTCGGGCTCCTCCCCGGCCGGGACGCGCCTCTGCACAGCGTCCTGGCCCTGCTGGAGGAGGCTTTCGATATCCGTCTGAGGCACCCCGGAGAGGTGGACGAGGAGCGCTGGAGCGGCAGGCTGCTTCCGCTGTCGGACTGATGTTCTTGCGCACAGTCGCCCTCCTCCCTGACGGCCGGTCAGGAACGCACGTCGCCCGTGTCCTGCCCGCCGAGGTCCGGCTCGGTGGTGTTCAGCAGCCGCGGATCCGGCTTCGACCCGGCCGTGGCGAGCGCGCCGCGCAGGACGCGGGCGAGCTTGAGCAGTCCGGAGGGCTTGCGTCTGTCGAGGCCGGCGATCAGTTGTCTGAGGATGGTGAGCTGATCGAAGTAGACGCGCTCGGTGACCAGGTTCTCGTTCTCGTCGAAGAGGAAGTACGCCGTCATCCGGGTGCGGTGTCTCGACCCGGTCGGCGGGATCCTGCCGAGCATGCCACGGTGGGTGCCCTGCAGCCAGAACTCCACGATCACCGCGTCGGCACTGTGCCGTAGGGCGATCAGTTCGTGGTCCTGGTCGGGGAACGCGACCCGGGTGTCACGGTAGTAGCCCCGCACCTCACGGTCGCCGTCGTGCACCAGCATCTGGGCGATCAGCTCGTAGTGAGGGTGCGGGAACGTCGAGAGCGTGGCGTCCCAGTCCTGGCGGACCTCGTCACGGAAGTGGTCGAGCACCAGCTTCTCCCGGGCGCGCAGGACCGCCTCCGGGGGCAAGGTGAACCGGGAGGGGGGTGACGGTTCGGCGGGTAGGGCGGGCATTGCTGTCTCCTGTCCTGATCGGCCGTCACGAACTGCCGCTGCAAGAAGTCCGGCGTGTGCTGGGCGAGCGTATCGAAGTAGGGTGTGCGCCGCCCCCGTTGGTGATCTTTCGGCTGGAACGTGACGATCTCCCGGCCCGTTCATCCGTCGAGGAAGTCGAGGAGTTCGGCAGCGACGAACCGGGGGTTCTCCTCGACGAGCCAGTGCCCCGCCCTCGGCACGTGGGCGACGCCCAGTCTCCCGGGACCTCCACCCGTCCGGCACGGAACCTTGCCGTTATGGCAAGGTGACGCGATGGACCGCAGGACGGACATGGACCGCAGGACGGACAACGACGTACTCGACGCCGTGGGGCCACGGCTCCGCGCGCTGCGCCGTGAACGCGGCATCACCCTCGCCGACCTCGCGGCGACGACCGGTGTCTCCGAAAGCACCCTGTCCCGACTGGAGAGCGGGCAGCGCCGGGCGACCCTGGAACTGCTGCTGCCTCTGGCCCGTACCTACGACGTCCCGCTGGACGATCTCGTCGGTGCCCCGCGGACCGGCGACCCCAGGATCCACCTCAAGCCGATCAGACGCTTCGGGATGACCTTCGTCCCGCTCTCCCGGAGGCCGGGCGGAGTGCACGCGTTCAAGATGATCATTCCCGCCCGGCCGGAACCGCTCGAACCGACCCCGCAGACCCACGAAGGCTTCGAGTGGCTGTACGTGCTCAACGGCCGCCTACGGATGGTGCTCGGCGAGCGTGACCTGACATTGCCGCCGGGTGAGGCGGCCGAGTTCGACACGTCGGTACCGCACTGGCTGGGCAGCGCCGACGGAGCAGCGGTGGAACTTCTCATCCTCTACGGCCTGCAGGGGATGCGCGCACACCTGCGCGCCCACCCTCACCGGCCGGGATCACGGTGAGCCGCGGAGGTGTGTACGCGCGAACGGCGGCGGTGCCTCGCTCCGCCCACCACCGCGCCCAGGCCCGCGCAGAAGAGGAGGGCGAGGGCCAGACCGGAGCAGAAGACGGCCAGCGTGTTCATGGTGGCGATGTCCTGGCCGAGCACGGACACGGTGAACTCGGGACCGCCGGAGAGATTGTCGGCGAGCAGCAGGCCGGTGAAGGCCCCTGCGGCGGCGAGGAGGAGAAGTCCGACGACGATGAGCATCCGGCTCATCCCCTTCAGTGAGGCGGGGATCGGGCGGTACGGGCCGGAGCGCCGGCCGGCCCGCACCGGGACCGGGACAGGCCGCCGGGCCCGTAGTGGGTGATCCGGAGCCGTCCGGGGGAGTCGTCCGCCGGCTCTCCCGCTGACGCGAGCCGTGCGATCAGGCCACGCGCCGCTCGTCCTGCCCCGGCTCCTCCTCATCCGGCAGGTGGACGTCGTCCACCTCGATGTCCACCTCCACGACCTCCAGGCCGGTCATCCGTTCCACGGCTTCGATGACGTTGGCGCGTACGTCCCCGGCCGTGTCCGTGATGGAGGCGCCGTATTCGACGACCACCCGCAGGTCGACGGCCGCCTGCCGTTCCCCGACCTCCACGCCGACTCCCTGGGTGGCGCTGCTTCCCCCGCCGGGCACGCGCTCGCGCACCGCGCCGAACGCCCGGGCGGTCCCGCCTCCGAGGTTGTGGATCTCCGGAATCTCACGCGCGGCCGTGCCGGCGATCTTCGCCACGACGGTGTCGGCCACCGTGGTGTTCCCGCGCATGCCGGGAGGAGTGTCGGCTCCCCTGCGGCCCTGCAGTGTCGTTCCCTTCTCGTCCCGAGTCCTGGCCTTTGTGTCGGGGCGGTTCGTGGTCTCGGTCATGACGGTCACCTCGCGATCGTCGGTGCCTTTTCGCCGGGCGTTGTCCCTGTCCACCTTAGTTCGGGTGAACAAAAGGGACGAATGGCGGACGAACGGCGCCGAGTGGGGCTGGTGAGGGGTGGCTCTCCAGGCGGGATCGCGTCCTCAGAGCTGCTGTCCGGGCTGCGCCTTCTCGCAGGTGACCTCGTCCCGCGGGGTGTAGTGCGTGCGGAAGGGCTCGCGCCTCACTTCCCGCCCGCCGTCGCGGAAAACCCGCTCCACGGTGACATCGAAGCCCTCGAGCGGGGTCTGCGGCACGCACTGCTCGCTGGTGTTCACCTTCTCGGCGGGCTGCCGCACGTTGGTGCGCGGTCCCTTGACCGACGTGATCTCGTCGTACTTCTTCGTGCCGAGGAAGGTGATGGTCACCGACGTGTCGGTGGACTCGGCCTGGATGTAGATCGCCTTGCCGGAGTCGTTGGTGAACCTCAGGTCGAGGCTGCCCCAGGCCACCGTCGCCTCACGGCCCTCGGGGTAGCGCTCGATGTAGAAGGAGTGGGCGCCGTACTCGACGGGTTTGACGCCGGCGAAGAACATCGCGTTGAAGACCGTGGTGGCGACGGCGGACACGCCACCGCCGGGCGCCTTGGTGTACTGGTCGTTCAAGATCATGACGCCGTCCACGAAGCCGTTGGCCGGGGTGCGTTCGCCGACGGTCCGGTTGAAGCTCCAGGTCTTGCCCGGCATGACGAGGGAGCCGTTGATGAGATCCACGGCCCGGCCCACGTTCTTCGTGCGGTAGGCGGCCGGTTCGAAGTTGACGGTGAAGGAGGACATCTTCTCGGTCAGCCCGAGGCGCGACGCGTTCTCGCGGGTGATCTCCGGCTGGATCCGCTGGGTCTCCACCTCGCCGGTGCGGGCGGCGCCCGACTTGGTGAGCAGGGGCAGGACGGCCTTGCCCAGGGCTTTGTCGGTGACCTTCATGCCGACCCTGGCATCCGCGGTCACGACGGCCTTCCCGCCGTCGGCCCCCAACTGCGCGTTCCGGGGGGTGGTGGGCAACCCGTTCAGGGCGTCGGCCACCGCGGGTGCGGCGCGCAGGCCCGCACTGTCGAGCTTCGGCGTGAGCGTGCCCGCGTCGTCCGGCCGCAGCGTCAGGTATGTGCCCAGTACGGCCGGGGTGAGGGTGAACCGCCGGTCACCGGCGCTGAGGGTGACCGGCGCGGACATCGCCGGCCGCGCGAAATCGCGCACCGCCCGCCTTACCTCTTCCTCCGTGACCTTCGGCTCGTCCTCGCGCGCGGGCAGCGTCGTCACCGAGTCCGCCGCGCCGCGGAGGAAGGAGGTGCGCAGGGCCCCGACCGAGGCGTCCACATCCAGTGCGTACCCGGTGCGCGGGGTGACCTGCTCGACCCGGCCGTCGGTGAAGGAGACGGCGCCGTCGCGGACCTTCTGGTCGAGTGTCTTCGACAGTTCGCCGAGGGTGGCACGGGTCCTGCCCTCGTCGACCCGCACGACCGGCTCGATGTCACCGCCCGAGCGGAACAGCCCGCCGATCACACTGACGGGATCGGCGCCGGTGGATGCCGCGCGATCGAGCGTGGCCCGGACGTCGTAGCCGAATCCCGCCTGCCGCGCCCCGACCACGCCCTCGCGGTCGCCGACCCTCACGGCCAGCTTCGTCGGGCCGGTCGCCGTCAGATCCCGCTCCAGCTTCCGGGCGGCCTCCTCGCGCGACAGGCCCCCGATGTCCACGCCGCGCACCGTGGTGCCCGCCTCGATCTCACCGCCGGTGAGCAGTAGTCCAGCGAGGTACAGCCCGCCGACGCCGAGGGTCAGTGCGCCTCCCACCAGGGCGAGGGGTGGGACAGAGGTCATCCGGGGGACGGAGGGTATGGGGGAGCGCATAAATCTCCGATCGGTGTGGGGGTCCCCGATGTCGTGGCATGGGTGTGCGGCCGGTTGCCCAAGGTACGCATGTCCCGGCGCCAAAGCGTATATCCGAGGTCACATCCGGCCTTTCGGATCAACTGCCCAACCGGCGGATGCCTCTGTGCCCCGTGGTCGCGGCGCCTGCGAAGACGCCGCCGGACGGCCGTTCCCGCGGTCCCTTTCGTGAGCGTGGTGACATGTGTCACCCCGGTCACCTTTTTGTCTGACTTTGCGGGACTCGCCGACCGATCCGCACCGAGGGGGGTCTGGCAGGCTGGTCCCGCGGTGACGGAGCTCGGACGACGAGGACCGGCGCGGATCCGCCCGGACCGACCAGGCGCCGCCGCACCGGACACACCGTGGGGCGGTGCCGCACCGGTGCGCCCTCACCTCCGGCCGCTACTCAGAAGGCTCCCCTCCGCCATGCCCCTGGCTTTGTTCGCCCTGGCCGTCGTCGCGTTCGGCATCGGCACGACCGAGTTCGTCAGCATGGGCCTCCTGCCTCAGATCGCCGACGGCATGGCGGTGTCCGTCCCGCAGGCGGGCAACGTTGTCTCCGGGTACGCACTGGGCGTGGTGGTCGGCGCGCCGCTGCTGACCGGCATGGGCGCCCGCGTACCGCACAAGCGGCTGCTGCTGATCCTCTCGGCCCTCTTCGTCGTCGGGAACGTCGCCTCCGCGCTCGCCCCGAACTTCGCCCTGCTCTTCGCGGCGCGCGTCCTCGCGGGCCTTCCCCACGGGGCGCTGTTCGGTGTGGGCGCCGTGGTCGCCTCCAGGCTGGTGGCACCCGACCGGGCGGCTCGCGCGGTCTCGACCATGTTCCTCGGCCTCACCGTCGCCAACATCGTCGGTGTCCCCGCCGGAACCGCCCTCGGTCAGCAACTCGGCTGGCGGTACGCGTACGCGGCGGTGGCCGCCATCGGCGTCCTGGCCTTCGCCGCCCTGGTGCTGCTCGTCCCGCACCAGCCCCGCGGCGCGCAGTCGGGCATCCTGCACGAGCTGCGTGCGATGAAGAACACGCAGGTGGTGATCGGCCTGATCACGGCGGTCGTCGGATTCGGCGGCTACTTCGCCGTCTACAGCTATCTGGTGCCCATGCTGACCCATCTCACGGGCATCTCGGACTCCTCCACCACCCTGGTCCTCGCGCTGTTCGGCGTAGGAATGACGCTCGGCACCCTCGTCGCGGGCCCGCTCACCGACCGGGCGCTGCGCCCGACGCTCTACGGAGGCTTCGCGCTGCTCGCCGCGGCGCTGGTGACGCTGCACTTCACGATCGGCCACCTGGTGCCCGCGCTCGTCGTCATCACCGTGGTCGGCGCACTGAGCGCGCTCATCACCACCCCCGTGCAGATGCTGCTGATGACCAAGGCGCACGAGGCCCCGACCATGGCGGCGGCCTCGAACCACTCGGCGTTCAACCTGGCCAACGCGGGCGGTGCCTGGCTGGGCGGCCTGGTCATCGCGGCCGGCTGGGGCTGGTCCTCGCCCACCCTGGTGGGCGCCGCCCTGGCCGTGGTCGGCCTCGGCCTCGCCGTGACCGGCGGGTACCTCGACCGGGACGCGCGAGCCTCCAAGGTCGTCACCGCCTCCGCCCCGCACCGTGAGCACGGACACGCGGGGGAGCGGAGGCCCGAGGCCGCCCCCGCACAGGATCCGGCCTCCTGACCCGGACCCCGATCCGCCGCCCCGCACCGCCTCATCGGCACCAGCGACCGCGATGCCGGACCCGGCGGCCGTCGCCGCTGCCCAAGGTGCAGTGGGCGGTGGCAGCCAGACGGCCGTGCCGCCGGTCACGGCCGTCGGACCGCTGACACGGACCGGACGGGGGCGTCCTCGTCGGGCCGATCGCCTTCGAGGGCACGACGACGGCCACGCTCGGCGCGGTCAGCCCGTTGGACGCACCGTCCCGGCTGACGGCCGTGCCGCGGATTGCGGCCAGGACGAAGTGCCCCTTCCGGCGGGCGTCCGAGAGGCGTCCACCCTGAGGAGCGCAGCGCCTGACCGGCCAGGTGGAGCGCCACGAGCACGGCCCCCTGGCCGCTGGTCGCGTCCCGCGAGGTGGTGCAAGCGATCAGGCGCTTCACCCTCCGGTACCCGGCTCGCGATGATCTCCACATCGGCGCGGCGCGCGAAGTGGCCCGGTCAGGCGTCGGGAGTGCCCCAGCCGGTCGACGTACGCGGCGTGACCTGCGAGTTCCGGTCCGTTGATCGGCTGCACCACCTGGCGGGACGCCATCGGCTGCCGCCGCGCATCACCGCACGGCCCCCTCCCGCGCGACGCGCCCCGCGTCCGTATCGTCCGCAGGACGGATCCCTCGCGTCCCGGCCCGCGGGACCGGATGCCGCGCCCGCCTCCACGGCCGCGCAGGGTCTGCCGGCGGTGCTGCGTCTTCTTCCCTATGGGCCACGAGCCACCGGCGGCAGTCTGCTGCGAAACACCGCTTGGAGGCTCCCAGTGACAGCAGGACCGGCCCACGACAAGGCTCCGAACGACGTCGACCCCGGCGCGGCATCCTTCGCGCAGCGCCGCCTGTGGTTCCTGGACCAGCTGGCCGGGTCTTCCACCGGGTCCATGCTTCCGCTGGTCCTGCGCCTGCGGGGCTCGCTGGACGCGGACCGGCTGGAGCGGTCGCTGTCCGCAATCGTGGCGCGGCAGGAGGTGCTGCGCACCCGGTTCCGCGCCGTCGGCGGTGAGCCGGTACCGGTGGTCGACCCGTCCCCGCGCGTCGAACTGGAGCGGGTCGAGGCGGACGGGCCGGACGACCTGTTCGCGCGCCGCCTGGGACGCCCCGTCGACCTGTCCGCGCAGCACCCGCTGCGGGCCGTCCTCGCCCGCGTCGCGCCCGACGAGCACCTGCTGCTCGTCGAGGTGCACCACATCGCCGTGGACGGCTGGTCATGGGGCGTCCTGCTGGACGAACTCGCCGCCGGCTACCGGGGCGAGCAGGTGGCCCCGCCCGTCCTGCGCCACGCCGACTTCGCCCGGGCACAGTCCGAACGGCTGAGCGGCGAGCGGCTGGAGCGCCTCCTGGGCCACTGGCGGGAACGGCTGCGCGGCCTCACCCCGCTCGACCTGCCCACCGACCGGCCGCGTCCGAGGGTCTGGGACGGCTCAGGCGACGTGATCCGCTTCGACCTGCCGGCCGACCTGGTCACCGCGGTCGACGCCCTCGCCCGCTCCCGGCGCGTCACCCGGTACACCCTCCTGCTCACCGCCTATCAGGCCCTCCTCGGACACTGGGCGGGCGGCCGCGACGACGTCGCCGTGTGCAGCACACTCGCGGACCGGGCCAGGCGCGGCGCCGACGCGCTCATCGGCCCCCTCGTCAACACCGTCGTGCTCCGCGCCGACCTGACGGGCAGGCCCGGTTTCGGCGCCCTGCTGGACCGGGCGCAGGGGCGCGTACCGGTGGACCTCGCCCACGCCGAGGCCCCCTTCGACCTGGTCGTCGCCGCCCTCGGCCACACCCGGGACCTGTCCCGGCACCCGCTCGCCCAGGCCTCCTTCACCCTGCTCAACGCGCCGATCCGGCCGGTACGGATGCCCGGTCTGGAGGTGACGCTGGTCGAGCCGCCGCTCACCGAGACCCCGCTGGACGTCTTCCTGGACCTGACCCTGCGCACCGACGGCAGCATCGCCGCGGTCCTCCAGTACGCCACCGCGCTCTTCGACGCCACCACCATGCGCGCCTTCGCCCGCTCCTACACGGCCCTGCTCAGGGCCGTCCTGGCCGACCCCGACGCTCCCGTGCGGGACCTGCTGCGTGCCCTGTCCGACGGTCCCGGCGGCCGCGGCCGCCCCCGGCCCGGCTGGCACCGGGCACCCGACCGCCCGGCGGAGCCGGCGCCGCCGGTCGCCTTCCACGGCGATCCCGGCGCCACCGCGCTGCGCTGCGGCGAGGACAGCGTCAGCTACGCCGGGCTCGACACCATGACCGGTGAGCTGGCCGCCGCGCTGCGCGACCACGGGGTCACCGCAGGCGATCCCGTGGGCGTGCTGCTGCGCCGTGGCCCATGGGCGGTCGCCGCCATAGAGGGCGTCTGGCGGGCGGGGGGCGCCTACGTGCCCCTCGACCCGGAACTGCCCGCCGAGCGGCTGCGGTACATGGCCGAGGAGGCCCGGCTGACCTGCGTGGTCACCGAAACCGCCACCGCCGGCCTCGCCGCACCGCTCGCGCCGGTCACCGTGGACGTCGCCGCGCTCCCGCCGGCCGCGGACGCGCCCCGCCACCGGCCCCACCCCCGCGAACTGGCCCATGTCATCTTCACCTCCGGCTCCACCGGCCGCCCCAAGGCGGTCGGCGTCGAGCACGGTGCCCTCGCCTCCCACGTCGCCGCAGCCCGGCGGCGCTTCAAGATCACGTCCGCGGACCGGGTACTGGCCTTCGCCTCCTTCTCCTTCGACGCCTCCCTCGACCAGGTGCTGCCCGCCCTCACCTGCGGCGCCACCGTCGTCATGCGCCCCGACGAGCCCTGGCTGCCCACGCAGGTGCCCGAGATCGTCCAGCGGTACGGCCTGACCGTCGTCAACGTGCCGCCCACCTACTGGTCGGAACTCACGCTCTCCCTCGACCGGCGGCTGGCCGCCGCCCTGGGCTCCCTGCGGCTGCTCGTCCTCGGCGGGGAGGCCGTCCCGGCCGACACCCTCGCCGCCTGGCGGGCCGCCGTCCCCGGAGCGCGGGTCTGCAACGCCTACGGGCCCACCGAGACCACGGTCACCGCCACCACCCACGACGCCGACGGCCCGCCGGGGGACACGGTGCCCATCGGCCGTCCCCTGGGCGACCGCCGCGTGTACGTCGTCGACGCCGACGGCGAGCCGGTCCCGGTCGGCGTCGGAGGCGAACTGCTCATCGGCGGCACGGAACTGGCCCGCGGCTATCTCGGGCGCCCCGCGCCGACCGCCGAGCGCTTCGTGCCCGACCCCTACGGGCCGCCCGGCGGCCGCCTCTACCGCACCGGCGACCTCGTGCGCTGGACGCCCGGCGGCGAGCTGGAGTTCCTCGGCCGCCGCGACGACCAGGTCAAGATCCGCGGCTTCCGGATCGAACTCGGCGAAGTGGAGACGGTGCTGCGGGCCTGCCCGCTGGTCGCCGCCGCAGCCGCACGTCCCGACCGGGCCACCGGACGCTCCCTCACCGGCTACGTCGTACCCGCCCCGGACGCGCCCGCCGCACCCGGCCGGGCCGAACTGCGCGCCTGGTGCGCCCGTTACCTGCCGCACTACGCCGTACCGTCCGAGTTCGTCGTCCTGGACGCACTCCCGGTCGGCGTGTCCGGCAAGCTCGACCGCTCCGCCCTGCCCGACCCCGCGCACACCCGCCCCACCGACGACCCGGCGTACACCGCGCCCCGCGACGAGACCGAGCGGATCGTCGCCGAGGTGTGGGCCGACGTCCTCGGCCTGGACCGGATCGGCATCGACGACGGCTTCTTCGACCTCGGCGGCCACTCCCTGCTCGCGACCATGGCGGTCTCCCGGATCGCCCAGCGACTCGGCCGTGAGATCGAGCTGCGCACCGTCTTCGAGCACCCCACCGTCCGCGGTTTCGCCCCGCGGGTCGCCGCCGCACGTGCCGGCGGCGCCGCCGACGTCGTCCCCGTCGACCGCGCCAGGCCGCTGCCGCTGTCCTTCGCGCAGGAACGCCTGTGGTTCCTGGACCGGACCTCCGACCACGGCGAGTCGTACCTGCTGTGGTACTGCTGGCGGATACGCGGAGGCCTGGACCGTGCCGCGTGGCAGGCGGCCCTGGACGACCTGGCCGAGCGGCACGAGGTGCTGCGCACGGCCCTCGTCGAGATCGACGGCCGCCCCGTGCAGCAGGTCTGCGACCCGGGGCCGGTGCCCCTGCTCTGGGAGCGGGCGCCGCGGGCCGCGGACGAGCAGGGCCGCCTGGCGGCCGTACGGGGCCTGGCCGCGGCGCACGCCACCCACCGCTTCGACCTCGACCGGCCGCCGCTGCTGCGGGCCGGCGTGTGGGAGCTGGCCGACGACGACCACGTCGTCCTGCTCGCCTTCCACCACGCCGTCACGGACGGCTGGTCCAAGGGCGTACTCCTGGACGAGCTCGGCCGGCACTACGCGGCCCGCCTCGCGGGCGGGCGCGCCCCGTCCGACCCCCTGCCCGTGCAGTACGGCGACTACGCCGTGTGGCAGCGCGAGCGCGCCGACAGCGGCGCCCTGGAACCGCAACTCGCCTACTGGGAACGGATCCTCACGGGCGCCCCGGTGCTGGAACTGCCCACGGACCGGCCGCGGCCCCCCGCCTTCACCGGCCGGGGCGGCGCCGTCGAGATCGACCTGCCCCGGGCACTCGTCGACCGCGCCGACGCCCTCGCACGCGAGCGCGGCGCGACCCGCTTCATGGTGCTGCTGGCCGCCGCGCAGACGGTGCTGGCCCGCTGGAGCGGGCAGACCGACCTCTGCGTGGGCACGCCCGTCGCCGGACGCGGACGGCTCGAACTGGAGCCGCTGATCGGCTTCTTCGTCAACACCGTCGTCCTGCGCACCGACCTGTCCGGGCGGCCCTCCTTCAGCGCCCTCGTGGACCGGGTGCGCGAGGTCGTCCTCGGTGCCTTCGACCACCAGGACGTGCCGTTCGAGCAGATCGTGGAGCGGCTGCGGCCCGAGCGCGACCTGTCCCGCAACCCGCTGTTCCAGGCCATGGTCGACGTCCAGGAGTCCGCCACGGCCGGCACCGGCCTGCCCGGTCTCCGGACGGCCGACTTCGCCCTCCCCTGGGGGTCCGCCAAGTTCGACCTGACCGCCACCTTCGTGATCGGGCCGGACCGGTTCGCGCTCAACGTCGAGTACGCCGCCGACCTGTTCGACCCGGACACCGCGACCCGGTTCGCCCACCACGTCGGCCGCGTGCTCGAGGCGCTGCTGGCCGACCCCGCGGCCCGCGCCGACGAGGCCGCCCTGCTCTCGGCGGACGAGCGGCGGCACCTTGTCGCGGACGCCGGACGGGACGCGGAACCCGCGCCGCCGTTCGAGGTGCGGGGCGCGCCGGACGCCCCGGCCGTCATCTGCGGGGACACGACCCTCGACCGCGCCCGCCTGGACGCCCTCACCGGCGGGCTGGCCACGGCCCTGGTCCGCGCGGGCACGGTCCCCGGCGACGCCGTGGGCGTGTGCGTCGGCCGCGGCGTCTGGTCCGTGGCGGCGATGCTCGCCGTCTGGCGGGCGGGCGGTGTCCACGTCCCGCTCGACCCCCGGCTGCCCGAGGAGCGGTTGCGGTACATGTGCGAGGAGGCCGCGGTACGGCACCTGGTGTGCGACGCGGGCACCCGGGACCGCGCCGCCGCCCTCGGCATCCGCGCGGTCGACGTCGGCGACGTCCTCCCCGACCCCGCCGGGCCCCGCCGCGCCCCCCTCCGCGACGACCTCGCCTACGTCATCTTCACCTCCGGCTCCACCGGCCGCCCCAAGGCCGTCGGCGTCGAGCACCACGCCCTGGACGCCCATGTCGCCGCCGCCCGCGAGACGTTCGGGCTGACCGCACGGGACCGGGTACTCACCTTCGCCTCCACGTCCTTCGACGCCTCCCTCGAGCAGATCCTGCCCGCGCTGAGCACCGGGGCGACAGTGCTGGTGCGCCCCGACGAGATCTGGACGCCGGAGGAACTGGCCGCGTACGTCGCCGCCGAGCGGGTGACGGTCATGGAGCTGACCCCCTCGTACTGGACGGAACTGGTGGCCCGCCTCGACACGCTGGCCCCGCGCCTGGCCACCCTGCGGCTGCTGGTGACCGGGGGAGAGGCGCTGCCCGCCGACCCCCTGACGCACTGGTTCGCCCGCCTGCCCGCCGTACCCGTGGTCAACACCTACGGCCCCACCGAGACGGTGATCTCCGCCACCGCGCACACCGTCACCACGGCCCCGGCCGGCCGGGTGCCCATCGGCCGGCCCCTGGGCAGCCGCCGCGCCTACGTGACCGACCCGCTCGGCGAACCCGTACCGGTCGGCGTCCCCGGCGAACTCCTCCTCGGCGGACCGGAGATGGCCCGCGGCTACCTGGGCCGGCCCGCCCTCACCGCCGAACGGTTCGTCCCCGACCCGTTCGGCGCGCCCGGCGGCCGCCTCTACCGCACCGGCGACGTCGTACGCCGACTGCCCGACGGGGAACTGGACTTCCTCGGCCGCGACGACGACCAGGTCAAGATCCGCGGCTTCCGCGTCGAACCGGGCGAGGCCGAAGCGGTGTTGCGCGCGCACCCCGGGGTGCGCGGCGCGGCCGTTGTGGTGCGCACCCTGGGCGGTGAGACGGCCCTCGTCGGTTACGCCGCGGGCGCCGGACTGTCCGAGGAGTCCCTGCGCACCCACTGCCGGGCCCGTCTGCCCCACTACCTCGTCCCGGCCGCGTTCGTGCTCCTGGACGCCCTGCCCCTGACCGTGCAGGGCAAGCTGGACACCGCCGCACTGCCCGAGCCCGCGGCGTCCGCCCCGCCCGCCGGTGTCGCACCGCGCACCCCGGCCGAAACGGTCGTGGCGCAGATCTGGTGCGAGGTGCTCGATCTGCCGAAGGTCGGCGTCCACGACGACTTCTTCGCCCTGGGCGGCCACTCCCTGCGCGCGGTCGCGGTCGCCTCCCGGCTGCGGACCGCCTTCGACTGCCCGCTCCAGGTCCGCGACCTGTTCGAGCACCCCACCGTCGAGCGGCTCGCCGCCGAGGTGGAGCGGCGCCTGCTGGAGCTCATCTCACAGATGAGCGACGACGAGATCGACCTGTCCCTCACGGCCGACCTCTGACGCCCGGACCACGGCGGCCACCGCGATCGCCGGGACGGCGGACCACGGCCCGGCGCCCGCGGCCCCACCGACTTCCTCCTTCACCAGAACCGAGATCGGAGCGCCCCCATGACCACACCCGACGTGCGTCCCGGCCCCGTCACCACCGGCGGCACCCTCACCACCGGCGGCACCCTCACCCCGGCCGCCCGGCGCCTGCTGGAACAGCGGCTGCGCGGCCTGGCCGCCGCCCGGGACGCCGGCCCGGCCCGGGTCCGGCCGCGCCCGGAACGCGTCCCGCTGTCCGCGGCCCAGCAGCGCCTGTACTTCCTGGACCGGCTCGACCCCGGCGCGCCGACCTACCTGCTCCCCGCCGCGTGGCGCCTGACCGGCCCGCTGGACGTGCCGGCCCTCACCGAGGCCGTCGCCGGCCTGGCCGCCCGGCACGAGCAGCTGCGCGTGATCTTCCCCGAGCACGAGGGCGTCCCCCACCAGCGGGTGCTGCCCGCGGGCAGCACGGTCCTCGACGTGACCGAGGTGACCGGCGAGGACACCCAGGAGCGCGAACGGCGGCTGGCCGCCGCCGTGCACGCGGCCGCCCTGCGCCCCTTCGACCTCGCCCGCGAACCGGCCTTCCGTGCCACCCTCGTACGCGCCGCCGCGGAGGAGCACGTCCTGGTCCTGGGCATGCACCACATCGTCTCCGACGGGTGGTCCCTCGACCTCCTCGTCCGCGACCTGGCCGAGCTGTACCGCGCCGCGACGCGCGGACGCGCCGCGGAACTGCCCGAACTCCCGCTGGACTACACCGACTACGCGATCTGGCAGCGCGAGAGCGACCAGTCCGCCGCACTGGAGCACTGGCGCGCCCGCCTGGCCGGGCTCACCCCGCTGGAGCTGCCCGCCGACCACCCCCACCCCGAGACCCCGTCCGGGCGGGGGGCCGTGCACCGCCTCACCCTTCCGCCCGCCCTCACCGGCGAGCTCGCCGCACTGGGCCGCCGTGCCGGCACCACCCCCTACATGACCGTGCTGGCCGCGTTCCAGGCGGCACTCTCCTTCCACACCGGTCAGCACGACGTCGCCGTCGGCACCGTCGTGGCCAACCGGGACCGGGTCGAGACCGAGCAGCTCGTCGGCTTCTTCGTGAACACCCTCGTACTGCGCGGCGACCTCTCCGACGACCCGAGCCCCGCCACCCTGCTCGCCCGTACCCGGGAACGGGTCCTGGAGGACTTCCAGCACCAGTCCCTGCCGTTCGAGCGGGTCGTCGACGTGCTCAGCCCCGACCGCGACCTCGCCCGCAACCCGCTCGTGCAGGTGCTCTACACGCAGTCCGGCGCCGGCGCGCCGGGCTTCTCCCTCGGCGGGGCGGGCGCAGCGCCGTTCCCGATCGGCCTGACCACCGCCAAGTTCGACCTCACCCTGGACCTGCGGGACGGCGACGACCGCACCGAGCTGGCCTTCGTCTACCGGCCCGACCTCTTCGAGGAGGCCACGGTCGCCGCCCTCGCCCGGCACACCGTCACCCTGCTCGAAGCCTTCTGCGCCACCCCCGACACCCCGCTCAGCGGCATCGACCCGCTCACCCCCGCCGAACGCGGCCACCTCCTCGGTGCCGACGGCCCCGCGAACGCCGACGCCGACGCCGCCGTCGCTCCCCGCCCGCGCACCGCGCCCGACCGGTTCGCCGGGCACGCGGCCCGCACCCCGCACGCCGTCGCCGTCAGCGGCTCCGGCCGCTCCCTGACCTACGCCCGGCTCGACGCCCGCGCCTCCGCGCTGGCGCGGCGGCTCCGCGCGGCCGGGGTGGCCCGCGGCTCACTCGTCGGCGTCTGCCTCGACCGCACCCCCGACCTGGCGGTCGCCCTGCTCGGCATCTGGCGGGCCGGCGCCGCCTACCTCCCGCTCGACCCCTCCCACCCGCGGGCCCGGCGCGAGTTCACCGTCACCGACGCGGGCATCGACTGGATCGTCACCGACACCGCCACGCGCACCGCCGTGGACACCCTGCCCGCCCGGCTCGTCCTGCTCGACGGCTCCGGCCCGGAGCCCACCCCGGACGACGACGGCGACATCCGGCCGGCCCCCGACGACCTCGCCTACGTCATCTACACCTCCGGCTCCACCGGCCGGCCCAAGGGCGTGGAGGTCACCCACGCCAACCTGGCCTGGCTGCTCGCCGCCGCCGACCACCACTTCGACTTCGGCCCCGCCGACGTGTGGACGCTGACCCACTCACCCGCCTTCGACTTCTCCGTGTGGGAACTGTGGGCGCCGCTCACCGGCGGCGGACGCGTCGTCGTGCTCGGCGCGGACGAGGTGCGCGACCCGGCGGCGGTGCACCGCGTGCTGCGCGAGGAACGCGTCACCGTCCTCAGCCAGACCCCCGCCGCCTTCAAGGGCCTGCGCGCCCACCTCGAGGACGCCGGAGCCGGCTTCGACGACCTGGCCCTGCGTACGGTGGTCTTCGGCGGCGACGCCTTCGACGTACGTGACTACCACGACTGGTTCACCACCCCCGGGCGCCGTCCCGCCCTGGTGAACATGTACGGCATCACCGAGACCTGCGTGCACGTCACGATCCACACCGTGACCGAGGACGACGTCCGCGGCACGGTCCGCTCGCCGATCGGCCGGCCACTGGCCGGACAACACGGATACGTCCTCGACCGCTGGGGCCGGCTCGTCCCGCCCGGCACCGTCGGCGAGTTGTACGTCTCCGGCGGCGGCGTCGCCCGCGGCTACCGGGGCCGGCCCGAACTGACCGCCGAACGCTTCGTGGAGAACCCCTTCGGCGCCCCCAACGCCCGCATGTACCGCACCGGCGACCTGGTGCGCGTGCTGCCCGACGGCCGGCTGGCCTACGTGGGCCGCGCCGACCACCAGGTGAAGATCCGCGGGTACCGGATCGAGCCCGGCGAGATCGAGACCGCGCTGCGCGCCCTGCCCGGCGTCCGGGACGCCGCCGTGGTGGCCCGCGCCGACGGCGGCACGGCCCGGCTGGTCGCCCACGTCGTCACGCCCGAGGCCCGCCCCCTCGACCCGCCCGCCCTGCGCGAGGGACTGCGGCTGAGCCTGCCCGACTACATGGTCCCGGCCCTGTTCGTCCGGCACGAGCGGCTGCCGCTGACCGCCAACGGCAAGGTGGACCGCGCCGCGCTGACCGCCGTGGACGCCCGAGCCGCCGGACACCGCGCCCACGTGCCCGCCGAGGGCCCGGTCGAGCGGACCCTGGCCGGGGTGTGGAGCCAGGTCCTCGGCACCGAACACATCGGCCGCACCGACAACTTCTTCGACCTCGGCGGCGACTCCATCCTCGCCCTGCGCCTGGTCGGACTGGGCCGCCTCGCCGGGCTCGCCTTCACCGTCGCCGACGTCTTCCGCGCCCGCACCCTGGCCGACCTGGCCGCGCTCGTCACCGACGCGGTCGACGCCCCCGAGCCCGTCGCTCCGTTCTCCCAGCTGGACCCCGCCGACGCCGGCCGCCTGCCGGACCACCTCGCCGACGCCTACCCGCTCACCATGCTCCAGGCGGGCATGCTGCACGAGATGCTCGCCGATCCCCGGCGCGGCGCCTACCACAACGTCACCGACCTCAAGATCACCGTCCCCGAGGGCTTCGACCTCGACGCCTTCCAGGCAGCCGTGGACGCGGTGGTCGCCGGCCACCCCATCCTGCGCACCTCCGTCGACCTCGTCTCCTACCGCGAACCCCTCCAGCTCGTCCACCGCACCGCCCGTCTCCCCGTCGGCTACACCGACCTGCGCCACCTGCCGCGCGAGGAGCAGCGGGCCCGGCTGCGCCGCTTCGTCGACGAGGAGTTCGACCGCCGCTTCGACCTCGCCGCCGCCCCTCTGGTCCGCATCCACCTGCACCACATCACCGACCACGACCTGCGGCTCGTCCTCACCGACTGCCACATCGTCCTGGACGGCTGGAGCCTGACCTCCCTCGTCGCCGACCTGCTCGCCCTGCACCGGGAGGCCGTCGCCCACCGCACCGCCCCGCAGCCGCCGAACGCGCCGCCGTTCGCCGAGTACGTCGCCCTGGAACGCGCAGCGTCCCGGAGCGAGGAGTCACTGGCGTACTGGCGCGACCGGCTCGCCGAGCTGCGTCCGGTCACCTTTCGCCGCCGCACCGACGCCGCGCAGGACCACCCGCCGGTCCACGAGGTCCGCCGCTCCTACGCCCACCTCGCCGAACGCATCGGCCGGCTCGCCAGGGAAGCGGGCGTGCCGCGCCGCACCGTGCTCATCGCCGCCTTCCACCACACCATGAGCCTGTTCGCCGGCCGCGACGACGACGCGCTCGGCCACAGCATCGGCCTGGTCACCAACGGCCGCCCCGAAGTGCCCGGTGCCGACCGGATGCGTGGGCTGTTCCTCAACACCGTGCCGTTCGGGGTGGCCCGCCCGCGCGGCACCTGGCTCGCCTATCTGCGGGACGTCTTCCGGGCCGAGCAGGGCATGCTGCCGCACCGCAGGGTCCCCCTGGTCCGCATCGCCGAACTGAGGCCCACCGAACCGCGGCTGACCGACGCCGTCTTCAACTACGTCAACTTCCACCGCCTCTCCCACGACTCCTGGGACGACTCCCTGGAGATCGCCCGCACCATGTTCCCGCTGCTGGTCAACGCCAGTGTCAACGCCTTCACCCTGGACGCCGACCCGGCGTACGTCGCCCCCGCCACCGCCGAGCAACTGGCCGACGTGTACTGCGCCCAGCTGGAGGCCATGACCGCCGGCCCCGACGAGCGCGTCACCCGGCCCGCCCTCACCGGCGCCGCCCGCGCCACCGCCCTCGGAGCGTGGGCCCGCGGTCCCGTCGTCCCGTCCTCCCCGCTGCTCCTGCACGAGCACATCGCCGGCCACGCCGCCCGCACCCCGGACGCCACCGCCGTCGAACACCTCGGGCAACGGCTCACGTACGCCGAACTGAACGAGCAGGCCGAGCAGTTGGCCCGACGGCTGCGACGGCTCGGCGTCGGACCCGAGACGGTGGTCGGCATCTGCGCCGAACGCGGCCCGGACCTGGTGCGCGCCGCCGTCGGCGTGCTGCGCTCCGGAGGCGCGTTCCTGCCGCTGGACCCGCGACACCCCACCGAACGGCTCGCGTTCATGGCGCGCGACAGCGGCATGCGGGTCCTGCTGACCCAGCGGCCGCTGGCCGGCACGGTGCCGTTCGACGGCCCCGTCGTCCACCTCGACGCCCCCGCCGGACACCAGCCGCCCGCGCCGGGCGGCCCGGAGGCCGACGCCGACACCCTCGCCTACATCATCTACACCTCGGGCTCCACCGGCACCCCCAAGGGCGTCGCCATCCCGCACCGCGGCCTGTCCAACATGCTCGAGGGACAGCGCGACCTGGTGGACCCCACCCCCGAGGACCGCGTCCTGCAGTTCGCCTCGTTCGGCTTCGACGCCTCCATCCTGGAACTGACCTGGTCCCTCTCCAACGGCGGCTGCCTGGTCACCGCTCCCGCCGACGCCCTGCGCCCGGGCGCCGACCTCGCGCGCACCCTGCGCGAGGGGCACGTCACCGCCGCCATGCTGCCGCCCAGCGCCCTCGCCGTCCTCGGCGAGGACACCTTCCCCGACCTGAAGGTGCTCCAGGTGGCAGGCGAGGCCTGCCCCGCCGAACTCGCCGACCTGTGGTCGCGCGGCCGGCGCTTCCAGAACGTCTACGGCCTCACCGAGACCTCCGTGTGGTCCCTCGCCGCCGAACTGGAGCCCGGCCAGGGCCGCCCGCCCGTCGGCACCCCGATGCGCAACACCCGCGTCCACGTCCTGGACGAGGACCTCCAGCCGGTCCCGGCCGGAGCCCCCGGCGAGATCCACCTCGGCGGCGACGCCGTCGGCCGCGGCTACCTGGGCCGGCCCGCCCTGACCGCCGCCACCTACGTCCCCGACCCGTACGGCGCCCCCGGCGACCGACTGTGCCGCACCGGCGACCTCGGCACCCACCGGCCCGACGGCTCCGTGGAATGGCTGGGCCGCCGCGACTCCCAGGTCAAACTGCGCGGATTCCGCATCGAGCTGGGCGAGATCGAGCACGCCCTGCGGCAACTCCCGGACGTCCGGCAGGCGGTGGTCCTGCACCGCACCGACCTGCCCGGCGAACCGGCCCTCGTCGCCTACCTCGTCGTCTCCGGGGCGCGGCCGCCCGCCCCTGAGGAACTGCGCGGCGCCCTGCGGGCCTCCCTGCCCGGCTACATGGTGCCGGCGCGGTTCGTCGTCCTCGACGAGATGCCCGTCAACCGCAGCGGCAAGACCGACAAGCGGGCGCTGCCCCTGCCGCCGGCCGAACTCGACCGCACGGACACCGCGTACGTCGCCCCCTCCGGCGCCGCCGAGAAGATCCTCGCCGAGATCTGGCGCGAGGTTCTCGGCCTGTCCCGGATCGGCGTCCACGACGACTTCTTCCGCATCGGCGGCAGCTCCCTGTCCACGGTCCGCGTCTCCCTCATGGCCGCCGCGCGCGGCCTGCCGGTCTCCGTCGGTGACCTGATCGAACACCCCACCCTCGCCCGGCTCGCCCGGCACGCCGTCCGCGCGGCGGGCGAGGACCTGCCCGCCGCCGTCACCTCCGAGGTACGGCTGCGCGAGGGCACCGGTGAACCCCTGTGGTGCGTGCACCCCACCGGCGGCAGCGCCGCCTGGTTCGTCCCCCTCGCCCGCGCCCTGCCCTCCGGCCGCCCCGTGCACGCCTTCCAGGCGCGCGGCCTGCTCGGCGGCACCGACCCGAGCACCGTGACCGGCATCGCCGCCAACTACGTCGCCGAGATCACCGAACGCGGCGGCAGCGGCCCGCACGCCCTGCTCGGCTGGTCCATGGGCGCCAACATCGCCCTGGAGATGGCCACCCAGCTCCACCGGGCCGGACACACCGTCGCCCCGCTGGTCCTCATCGAGCCCTATCTGCCCAACACCGCCGCCCGGGACCGCCTCCTGGGCGTCACCCGCGACCTGCGCGAGGCCCTGCGCATGCGGGACCGGCTGCGCGGCCTGCCGCCCTCCCCGCAGCGCGACCGGGCCGGCGCCGAACTCACCGCCACCCTGCTGGGAGCCGGCATGAGCCCGTCCGAGGCGGCCCTGGTCGAGGGCGCCCCGATCGAGGTGTGGCACTCGCTGCTCGCCGCCCTCGCCGCGTACGAGGTCCGCCCGTACCCCGGCCATGTGCACCTGGTGGTCGGCAGCGAGGCCGCCGGACTGCCGCGCGGCCGCACCATGCCCGGCCTGGACGTCGACTACGACACCTACGTCGCCCGCTGGCGGGAGGTGGTCGGCGACGGCCTCACGCTGCACATCAGCGACGGCGACCACATGTCGATGATGGCCGAGCCCCGGGTGCGCGGTATCGCCGGCCTGCTGACCGGCATCGACACCCCGGGCACCCCGGGCACCCCGGGGACCGACCCGACTGACAGGACCGACGCGACCGACGGGACCGCCGGGACCCCGGGGACCGACCCGACTGACAGGACCGACGCGACCGACGGGACCGCCGGGACCCCGGGGACCGACCCGACTGACAGGACCGACGCGACCGACGGGACCGCCGGGACCACGGGGACCGCCGGGACCACGGGGACCGCCGAGACCGCCGCGATCATCGGGACTGCCGGGACCGACGCCGCCACCGTGCGCACCGCGACGGGAGAGACCCGATGACCACCGACGCCCCCGTCCTCACCGAGCGCTACCTGCTCTCCCCGGACATGATCGCCGACCCCTACGGCCACCTCGACGCCCTGCGGGACCACGCGCCCGTCCACTGGAGCCCGCTGCACCACGCCTGGCTCGTCACCGGCTACGACCAGGTGATGCGCTGCCTGCGCGACCCCGCGGTCTCCGCCGACCGGGTGCGGCCCCTGATGGACGCCGTCCCGCAGGGCGCCCGCGAGGACGCCGAACGGGCCTTCGGGATCCTCTCGCGCTGGATGGTCTTCAACGACCCGCCCCAGCACCGCAGGCTCCGCCAGGTCTTCCAGGAGGCGTTCGCCGCCCGTGCCGTCGCCCGCTACCGCGCCTTCACCGAGAAGGCGACCCGGGCCGTCCTCGCCCGCAAGGCGGCTCCCGGCCGCACCGGCGATCTCCTGGCCGACATCGCCAAACCGCTGCCCGCCCTGGTGTTCGCCCGCTGGCTCGGCATCCCGCCCACCGACGGACCCTCCTTCTGGTACTGGAACACCCGGGTCGCCGACCTCGTCCTCGGCACCGCCCAGGAGGAGAGCGAGTACCGGGCCTCCCTCCAGGCGCTGGTGAGCCTCGACGACTACCTCGGCGCCCTCGTCGCACGACGCCGCTCCGCACCGGGCGACGACCTGATCAGCCAGGTCCTCCGGGAGGGCCGGGTCGGCGACTCGGTCAGCGAGGAGGAGTTCACCGGGATGCTCACCCAGATGGCGTTCGCCGGCGGGGAGACCACCAGCAACCTCATCGCCAACACCGTCCTGGCCCTGCACACCCGCCCCGACCAGCTGGCCGCGGTCCGGGCCGAACCCGAACTGGCCCAGGGGGCGGTGGAGGAGACCCTGCGCCTGGACGGCCCGTCGAAGATGTCCATCCGCACCGCCGCCCGCGACCTCGACCTCGACGGCCGCACCCTGCGCGCCGGGGACCGGATCTTCCTCGTCACCGCCGCCGCCAACCGCGACCCGGCCCGCTTCCCCGACCCCGGCCGGTTCGACGTCCACCGCTCCGGCGCCACCCACCTCGGCTTCGGCTTCGGCGCCCACTTCTGCATCGGCGCCGCCCTGGCCCGCCTGGTCGCCGTGACCGCCGTCCGCACCCTGGTGTGCGACCGGCCCGGCCTGACCCTCACCGACCCCGGCCACCCGGCCTGGCAGCCCTCCCTGCTCAACAGGGGCCTCACCGCCCTGCCCGTCCGCTACTGACCGGGCCCCGGTCCGACGAAAGGCACCCCATGGCCACCACCCTCGCCGACGCCGGCCCACGCCTGTGGGCCCCCGTCCGGCACCGGTCCTTCCGGCTCCTGTGGACGGGGCAGGCACTGTCGCTGCTGGGCGACGGGTTCAGCGTCGTCGCGTTCTCCTGGATCACCCTCGGCCTGACCGGCTCCACCCTCGCCCTCGGCTACGTCCTGGCCTTCCAGGCCGTGCCCCGCGCCCTGTTCACCCTGGTCGGCGGCAGCCTCGGCGACTCGATGTCCCCGCGCACCCTCATGGTCGCCTCCAGCTGGACGAGGGCCGCCCTGATGACGGCCGTCGGCGTCACCGGGCTCACCGGCGATCTGACGGTGTGGATGCTGTGCGCCGCGGCCGCCGCCTTCGGCACCGTCGACGCCTTCTTCCAGCCCGCGCGCGTCTCCGTGCTGCCCTCGGTCGTCGACGACGAACTGCTCACCCCGGCCAACGCGCTGATGGGCGCCGGCGCGCGGACCGCCGCCATCATCGGCCCGGCCGTCGGCGGCCTGGTCATCGCGCTGACCCGGGCGCCGGTCGCGTTCCTCGTCGACGCCGCCTGCTTCGCCCTGTGCGGCCTGTGCGTGTCCCGCGTCCGCACCCGTCCCGGCAAGCCCCGCACCGACCCGGACGGCACGCCCGGGAAGCAGGCGTCCCTCACTGCCCGCATCCGCGAGGGCGTCACCTACACCGCCCGCGACCCGCGGCTGCGGACCGTCGTCGTCCTCGACACCGCCGTCAACTTCTGTTACGCCGGACCCTTCACCGTCGGCTTCGCCACCCTCGCCGACCAGGTGCTGCGCGGCGGCTCGGCCACGCTCGGGGTACTCAACGGCTCCCTCGCCGCGGGAGCCGTCCTCGGCACCCTCGCGGGCGGCGCCGTCGGCGGGCGGCCCAGGGTCGGCCTGCTGGTGGCCGCCCTGGCCGGCTGGCTCGCCGCGGGAATGGCCGTCCTCGGCCTGGTGCACAGCACCCCGGTCGTCGTCGCGACCGTCCTCGCCATGGGCTTCGCCATCGGATTCCAGGGCGTGTTCGGGCTCAGCTGGATCCAGCGCAACATCCCGCAGGACGTGCTCGCCCGCGTCGTCTCCGTCGACATGGTCCTCGGATACGCCGTCGCCCCGCTGTCGTTGATCGTGTGCGGGGCGCTGGCCGGCACGGACGTCTCCGCGCTGTTCGGCGTGGTGGCAGCGCTGCTCGCCGCGACCGGACTGGCGGTACTGGCGTCCAGGGCGGTGCGCGGCATGCGGTAGGCGCCCCTCGCCGGCCCTAGTCCCTCAGGGCGGCCGACCGCGCGCACAGGTCCGCGCGGTTGGCCGCTCCCGTCTTGGTGATCAGGCTCGCGATGTGCTTCTCCGCCGTGCGGGGCGAGATGAACAGGCGGTCGGCGATGTCCTTGTTGGTGAGCCGCTCCGCGAGCAGCCGGAACACGTCGAACTCCCGCACGGTCACGCCCTGGGCGCGCAGTTCCCCCGGGATCGAACGCGTACCTGAGCGGTGTTGGTGCACCGGGGCGCCGAAGCGGCGCAGCGCCGCCCGGCAGGCGCCGGTGACGGCCACCACGTCCCGTTCGTGGAAGTAGTGCTCGGCCTGCCGCAGCCAGCCCACCGCGTCGCCCCAGCCGTCCTGGTGCGCCGCGTCCGCGATCAGCCGCAGCCCCAGGTGCCGGGCGAGCGGATACGGCTGCGCGGCGGCCAGCGCCGACTCGGCCGCCACCACCGCGCGCGGACCCGCGCCCTCCCGGCCCAGCAGCACGGCGTCGGCGAGCAGCACGAACTGGCGGTTCCACCGCATCCGGGCCATCGCGGTGGCGGTGGTCTCCTCGTGCCGGGTCCGGTCCGCGTCACCGGCGAGCACGTCCAGCAACAGGACCAGGCCGTGGGTGCCGCCGAGGTGATAGGTGGAGGGGTTGCCCGCCTCCAGGGCCTGCACCGCCCGGAGTTCGGCGCGCGCCAGATCGCGGTCCTCCTCCAGCAGCGCGCAGAAGGCGCGGGCCAGGCCGACGCTCAGCGGCTCCTCCTGCGAACCCGCGCCGTCCCACTCGGTGAACGCCGCCAGTGACTCCTCCATCGCCGCCCGGTCCGCGCGGTGCGCCTCCAGGGTGGCGCGCGCCATCAGCACGTACCGCACGACGGGCGCCAGGCGCAGCCGCCGCGTCACCGCCAGGCAGTCCTCCGCCGCCGACCGCGCGGTCCCGTGGTCGCCGCGCAGCACCGCGTCCAGGACGAGGATGCCGTCCACCGTGTGCACGATGTTCACCGAGCCGAGCCGCAGCGCCTCCTCGCGGGCCGCCAGCAGGCCGGAGGTGTCGCCCTCGGCGAGCCAGGCGTTGCCGCCCATGCGGGTGGCCGCGTACATCCGCTGCAGGGGCAGCCGGTGCCGTTCCGCCGTGTCGAGGGCCTGCCGGAGCATGTCGGCGGACTCCTCCGGGTCCCGCTCGCGGGCCACGGTGGCCAGCAGCTCCCGCGCCTGGCAGGCGACGACCGGCAGCCCGTGCCGCTCGGCGGTGTCCGCCGCCGAGCGGGCCAGCTTCTCCGCGTGCTGGGTGCGGTCCGGGCCCGGGGTGTCCAGGGCGAGGTAGGCGGCCGTGACGTCGACGGCCGCGGCCGTCGCCTCGTCCGGGGCCCCCGCCAGGACCTCGCGGGCCCGGACGACCTGCCGGTTGCCGTCGTTCCACCGGCCCGCGGTGTGGGCCACCTTGGCCAGCCGGGTGTGCAGGGTGGCCAGCCGTACGGCGTTCAGCCCGGCCCCGCCCAGCGCGTGCAGGTCCTCGGCCAGGTCGAAGGCGCGGGTGAAGTCACCGGCCTCCGCGAGTGCGGGCAGCAGGTCCTCCAGCACCGAGGCCCGGGCCTGCGGATCACCGGCCTCGGCCAGCAGCCCCTCGGCCCGGCTGAGCAGGGTCACCGCCGAGCCCAGGGCGCCCGCCGCCAGGGCCCGCCCGCCGGCGTCCGCGTAGAGCAGTCCCGCCTCCACCCGGTCCCCGGCCTCGCAGCGCAGACCGGCCGCCAGCGCGCACCAGTCGCGCTCGAGGCCCGGGTGCAGTTCCTCGACGGCCCGCGCGCCGCGCCGTGCCAGCTCCGCGCGTTGCCCCGGCGTCATCTGGGTGAACAGGGCCTCGACGGTGGGGGAGTGGCGGAAGGAGTACCAGTCGGGGGCGGGCTCGTCGGGGACGACCAGCCGGGCCGCGACGCCCGCGTGCAGATGGCTCAGCAGGGTCCGGTCGTCGACACCGGTCATGTGCTGGAGCACGGTGAGCGGAAAGCGGCGGCCCAGCACCGCGGCGGCCGACAGCAGCGTCAGGCCCTGCGCGCCCAGCCGGTCGATGCGGCGCAGGATGCCGCGGGCCAGCGTGGAGGAGACGTCCCGGCGCGGATCGCCCACCGTGCGCCAGCCGTCGGCCCCCTGCACCAGGGTGCCCGCCCCGATCATGGACTGCAGCAGCTCCTCGACCAGGTACGGACTGCCCGCACTGTCCTCCCACAGACGGTCCCGGACCATCGGCGGCACCTCGTGGGGGCCGTCCACCCCCAGGTGCGCCGCCGTCATCTCCTCCACCTGGGACCGGGTCAGCGACGGGAGTTCGGCCAGGGCGGCGACGCCCCGGCGGCGGGCGGACTGCGCCAGGTCCAGCGCGTCGCTGAAGTCGGTCCGCACGGTGGCCAGCAGCAGCACCGGCGTGTACTCCAGATTGTCCACCAGGTACTCGAGGACGCCGAGGGTCTCGGGGTCGGCGTCGTGCAGGTCCTCCAGCAGCAGCAACTGCCCCTGTCCGCGCCCGGCGGCCAGCAGCAGCCGCAGCACCGCCTCACCCAGGATCACCATGGAACTGCTCTCGCGCTCCCCGGTGTCCCACTCCGGTATCAGCCGCCCCAGAACCGGCCGGTACGCGCCGAGGGCCGCGTCGTCCAGGGGCTCGCCCCCGCGGAACAGCGGCATCAGCGCCTCGGTCAGCGGACGGAACGGCACCGCGGGGCCGGTGGTGCTGCTGCGGCCGCGCAGCACCCGCATCCCGGAGCCCAGCGCGCCGCCGACGGCTTCCGCCGCGAGCCGCGACTTGCCCACCCCGGCCTCACCGACCAGGAAGACGACCCCGCCCCTTCCCTGGCGCGCCTCGGCCAAGGCACTCTCGAGCAGGCTGAGTTGGGGGTCCCGCCCGACGAGGGAAGGCGCATGGGAACGCATGGATGCAGATGATAATCAGAATGTCGGGGTCTGGGGCAGACCGCATCGGCGCGGTCACGTGCCGTGACCCGGCCCACCCCGGCGTCGAACGGGCCTCCGCCGAGGCGGGAAGCGGGCGGTCCCGCCGGACGCACCGCGGCGCGGGCCCGTCCGCCGGGCCCGCGCCCTCACGCGCGGTGACGACCGCACGGGATCAGTTCGGCACGGAGACCGAGGTGTCCAGCGAGGTCAGCGTGATGACGATGCCGCTGGTCAGCACCATCCCGGCCAGAACCCGGGCGCGGTCGCAGGCGCGGTTGCGGCCGGTGAGCGTGATCCCGCCTGCCGCGTCCTGCTCCTCGCCGGCGTTCACGGCGGAGTCGGCGGCGGTGGTGTTCAGGTGCTGGTCCATCGGTGATCCCCTTCTGAGGTCCGTACGCCGGGTACGGGGGTGGAGGCGGAAGTGCCGTGGGTGCGTTGAGCCTTGCCGGTCAGGCGCCGGGGTGGGACAGGAGCAGGACGGACGGGACGGTGCCGGGATGTGCGAGACGCAGCAGCCCGTACCCGATGCCGGACAGCCCGTCGAGCAGTCCGGGGGAGGGAACGTGGTCGGGGGTGGCGCAGCGGTGGTGGTGCGCCTCGACGAGGGCGAGCACCCGGCCGGCGTACCGGGCGAGCGTTCCGGCGGCGGCCGGGTCGCCCCGTCCGGCACGAACGGCCAGCGGTTCCAGCGCGCCGAGCGTGCCCCGGCCGAGGCTGAGGTCGGGGCGCACCTCCGGATCCACCGGCCGGGCCGCGGCGGGCGGTCCCGGTACCGGGTCCAGGTGGGCGGCGACGGCCGCCGCCCCGGCGAGCCCACGGGACCAGGACGCGTCGCCGGTGCCCCGCCGGGCGCCCTCCAGCAGCGCCCGGGCGGCGGCCATGTGCGCGGTGGTCTCCCCAGGGAGGCGGGCGGCGTACCGCAGCAGGGCCCACGCGATGCCCGCGGCCCCGTCGGCGAAACCGGCGGAAAGCCCGTACCCGGCGGCCACGGCCCCCGGCGCCGGGGCCCCCTCGGGGCCGGACAGCGCGCCGAGCAGCCGGTCCGCCAGGGCGGTCGCCAGCCGCAGCGCCGCGGGGTCCCCGGTCGCCTCGTGCACGGCGACGGCGGCGGTCAGCGCTCCGGCCGTACCACTGCCGAACCCCGGATCGGACGCGGCGGACGCCGCGTGCCCGAGGGCGGTGAGCGCGTCGGGCAGGCAGTCCGCCTGGTCCGGGCCGAGCAGCGCCGACAGCCGCAGCACCGCGTGGACGATGCCCCCGAGACCGTCGTAGGCGCCAGGACCCGCCGCCGCGCTCAGTCCGGGATCGTCCGCCAGGGCTTTCAGCAGGGCAGGCAGCGGGCGCACCGCCTCCCGGGCGAGCGCGGCGTACCGGCCCGCTCCGGCCAGCGCGTCCGTCTGCGCCAGGAACAGCGCGACCCCGCAGTAGCCCTGCGCGATTCCGGCGCCCATCGGCAGCACCGCCCAGTGCGGGCCGGACACCCTTTCCAGGCCGAGCCAGTTGGTCCGGTTCTCGTCGCGCACCGCGCGGGCGGCGATCTCGTCGGCGATCCCGCACGCGGCGGCGAGCAGCCGTGACGCGTCCGGCGCCACGGCCGGCACCGGCTCCACCGTCAGTTCGGACCGGGGCCGGTCCAGCGGGGATCCCGCACCCCGTGCCGCGATCGAGGCGGTGATGATCCACTCCTGGTCGTGGCAGTCGACCTCGTCCATCCGGGCGATCTTCTCCCGTACCGAGGCCACGCCCGCCACGGGCAGCAGACCGGGCAGCCATGTGCCGTCCTCGGCCCGCACCGCGGTTCCCGACGGCCGGTGCGAGAACAGCGGGATGTCACCACGCCACAGGGCCGCCGTCTCGTGCTCGACCAGCCGCCGGCGCGCCTCGTCGTGCTCGGACTCCGTCCACAGCACCGCGAAGACCCCCTCACGGGCGAGCGCGTCGCCCAGCAGCGACGGATGGGCGGACTCCTCGAGGAGGGTCGCGTACAGCCGGGTGGCGCGGGCGACGAGCCGCGCGGGACGGTCCGCGCCGGACATCAACGGGCCGTCCTCACGGAGCAGTTCGCCCCCGTGGGCGGCGAGGGCCGCGTACCCGGCACGGAAGCCCTCCAGCAGCGCGGCCCGGTGGTCGGCGCCCTCCAGGAGGTGGCCGGCGGGCAAGGGCTGGTTGTGTGCCGCGGGGCTGAGCAGCGGTCCGCGCACGGCCCGCATGGTGTCCAGGCCGCTGTCGCGCCAGTGCAGGCCCTCGCTCGGGTAGGTGCCGTCGGTGGACCGGCCGAGCGCGGAGATGTCCAGCGCCCCGTGCTCGCCGATCAGCAGGTGCGGCAGCAGACAGGTGCGGTGCACGGAGGCCCGCAGCGCGTCCGCCGCCGGGTCGGCGCCCGTCGTCATGGACTGCGCGAGCCCGGTGTGCAGCAGCGTCTCGGCGTCCACCAGGACCGGCTGGTCGCCGCAGGCGATGACGTTCTCGTAGTGCATGTCCGCGCCGTCCACCGCGTACAGCAGGGCCAGCAGCGCGCCCTGGCGCCGGTAGAAGGCGTCGGTCTCGGTCACCGACCGGCACCAGCGGTGCCCGACGAACTCCAGCCAGCCGTACGCCTCGCGGCGCAGACTGCGCGGGGTGCGCAGGTCCAGGCCGGGCACCTTGGCGTTGAGCCATCCCACCAGGTCGTCGAGGAGGGCGTGCTGGCCGAGCGGACGCGGTTTGTACACCAGCCGCTCGCCGCCGAAGCGCAGGACCGCGACGGACCGGTTGCCCTCGTGGGCGTCCCCCCGGCCGAGGTCCACCCCGGTGAGCGGCCCCGGGTCGCGCCCGCCGAGCAGCCCGGCGGTCAGGTCCTCCCGGTCGGCCGCGAACCGGGCCGCCAGCTCGGCGGTGGCCGCGATCGCGTCCAGCGCGGTCTGCGCGAGCATCCGGGCCAGTACCGGCCGGGAGGCGAACAGCGCGCCGAGACCCCGCCGGGTGCCCGTGGCGGCGACGAAGGCGTCGAACCGTTCACGGGGGCCGGCACCGGCCAGCCGTCCGCCGCGGCGCGCCGTGTCGAGTTCCTGGACCAGGGTCCGCGCCGCCTGACGGACCAGCTGGTGCGTCAGCCGCCGTGCGAACGCCTCCCGCCACACGGCCTGTTCGGCGCCCGCGGGCAGCAGCCCGGCCAGCCGCGCGGTGGCGTCGGCGACGAACGGCCGTACCACCGGGGCGAAGACGTCGGGCCCCTCTACCTCCACCTCCCGGCCGGCCGGCTCCGCCGGCTCCCGGGAGGCGCCGGCCAGGACGGCCTCGGCGTGCCGCGCCCAGTCGGGCTTGGCGGCCCGGGCGGCCAGCCGCTCGGCGGGCTCGGCGGCCAGCGCCGCGGCCGTGACCCGGTCCACGCCAAGGTGGGCCAGCCGCAGGGCGAAGCCCTCGGCGTCCCCGACGGCCCACGGGGCGGGGCCGGCGGCGGCTTCGGCGGGCACCCCGGGAAGGCCGGGGGCGGCGAGCCGTTCCGCGAGGGACAGGGCCGGCGCCCACCACGAGGGCGGGAGGACGGCGCTCCGGGGAGCCGGGGGGCTGGCGGTCTCAGTCACGAGAAAGAAGGTCGCAGACCCCCTGTGACCCCCACATGGGTAAGCGTCCCCCATATTCTGTGCGGCCCCGCCGCGCCCGCCGCGCCGTCTCGCCCTCGACCTGGAGGACGTCGCAGGTCAGCGGCTGGGGTGCCCGGTCGCCGCACATGGGTAACGGGACACCGCGGGAGAACGCGGTTCTGCGTGTTCGGCCCTTGTGCCCGCCCCCGTCGTGTGCGCCGGCCGCCCGCGCCCCCGCTCCTCAGGGGTACGGACCCCAGGGCCCCCTCCCCACCGCCCCCCCCGACCTCCCGCCGCAGACCATCGCCGCCGCGCCGGCCGGCCGGCGACCGCCGCGCCACGGGCGGCGAGGCGGTCGCGGGGGAGCCGCCGCGGACGGGGGGCGGCCCCGCCGGCCGGAAAGGTGGGGGCCGGCTACCGATGCCGGCGCACCCCGCCCGCGGCACGGTGGTGAGCAGTCCCCACCGCAGAACCGACCCGGAGCGCGCACGACCGGGCGGACGAACTTCCTAGGAGAAGCAGATGGGAGCACCCGTATCCGTCGGCGTGGTCGCCCTCGACCCGGTGCTGGAGGCCGGCACCCGCACCACCCTGCTGGCCTGCCCGGACCTGACCGTGTGTGAGCCCGTGGACGCGCGGGTCGCCGTCCTCACCGTGGACCGCCCCGGACCGGCCGAACTCGACATGGTGCGCGCCACCCGCGCCCTGCGGCACAGCCCCGCCGTCGTCCTGGTGGCGGGCGCCCTCGCCTCCGGTGACGCCCTGCACGCCCTCGCCGCCGGTGCCCGCGGCCTGCTGCCGCGCCGGGACGCCGACGCGCCCCGCCTCGCCCACGCGGTGCTGGCCGCCTCCCGCGACGACTGCACCCTGCCACCCCGCTTGCTCGAACAGCTCCTGGACCGCCCGGCCGACGCCCGGCACACCACCGGGGGCTGGACCGACGGCATGCTGTCCGACCGGGAACGCTCGGTGCTGCGACTGCTTGCCGACGGCCACGAGACGGCCGAGATCGCCCAGCGGCTCGCCTACTCGCCGCGCACCGTGACCACCGTGGTCCACGACATCACCCAGCGGTTCCGGCTGCGCAACCGCGCCCACGCGGTCGCCTACGCGCTCCGGGCGGGCCTGCTGTGACCGCGACCCTGACCACCGCGCCCCAGGCGCCCGGTGCCGGCCCGGCGTTCGCACCCGTCGTCCTGCGCATCATGCCCTCACCCGGCGCGGAGCGCGTCCGCTGCGCGGCCCGCCGGGCGGGGCTGGCCTGCGCACCGGAGCACGGCGGGCCCGGGACCGTCACCGTCACCGTGGCCGCCGCCACCGACGCCGGCCGGGCCCTGCGCGGCCGGCGGGACACCGGCCCCCTGGTCCTCGTGTGCGACACCGTCGGACGGACGGACCTGCGGCTCGCGCTGCGGGCCGGGGCGGCCGTCCTGCGGGCCGCCGACCTCACCGGGGAGAACCTGGCCGCCGCGGTGCGCCGCGCGACCCACCCGCACCCGAGCATCCCCTACCCCGAGCTCTCCCACCTGCTGACCGGTCAGCCACGCTCCGCGGACCGGGCCGCCGGCGGCGGCCGTCCCGCCCTGACCGCACGTCAGGCCTCGGTGCTGCGCCTCATGGCCGAGGGACACGGCAACGCCGACATCTCCCTGCTGCTGCGCTGTTCCGAACACACCGTCAAGAACGTCGTCTACGAGATCATGGCCCGGCTGCAGGCCCGCAACAGGGCCCACGCCGTCGCCCACGCCGTACGCCACGGCCTGGTGTGATCCGAAGACGTCGCCCCGACGGCCGCGGGCGCCCTCCGGCTCCCGCGGCCGGCCACGCCTTCCGGCGGCCGTCAGCCGGGAGGCGCGGGCAGCAGCCGCGGCTCCATCCGCTCCTCCACCACCCGGTCGCCGTCCCGGAACACCACGTAGGCACCCTTGTCCCGCTGCTCCGCCACCGCCTCGACCAGCTCGGTGCCGCGGTAGACCAGCCCCACCCCGTCGTCGGTGCAGTGCGCCGTCGCGAACACGCCCTCGGCGACCAGCCGGTGGGTCAGCGGACGCCGGCCCCCGTCGCTGTCGTAATGCACCCCGTTGCCGTACGGCAGCAGCCCCAGCCCGTTGGTGACCGGACGGAGTCCGGGGCCGAAGGAGTCCGTGGTGCCGCCCTCGTACCAGCAGAGGGAACCCGCGCTCACCCCGGCGAGCACCACGCCGGCGCGCCAGGCGCGCCGCAGGATCTCGTCGAGCCGGTGCGCCCGCCACACGGCGAGCAGGTTGACCACCGAGCCGCCCATCACCCACACCACGTCGTGGCCGAGCACCGTACCCTCGACGTCCTCCACGTTCGGCATCGTGAAGAGCTGCAGCGGGGTGAGGTCGAAGCCCGCCACCCGGGCGGCCTCGCTCACCCGCGCCGTGACGTGCTCGGCGTCGCCCACCGCCGTGCCGAGGTAGAGGACGCGGGGGCGTCTGCCGTGCACACCGGAGAGATCGACCGCGTGGTGGACCAGGGCGTCGAAGAGGACCCGGGTGCGCGCGCCGACGCGATGACCTCCGGAGGTGGCGACGATGGTCGGTTCCGGAGCGGTCACGCCGGTGATCGTAGCGCGTCAACTCCGGGTTGTTGGTGAGTCATTGGTGAAGGCATCGCGCTCCCGCCCCCCGGAGGGGGACACCGGACCGTGCGAGGACACCGCGACACGACGGCGGGGACCGGTCCACCGGACCGGTCCCCGCCGTGCCGCGCCCGTGCGCTGTCAGGGCGTCCGCAGCGCCACCGCCGCCGCGTACCCCGCCGGGACCAGGACGTCCCGAACGCTCCACCCCGGCGCCGGGACGGCCGACAGCGGCCCGGTGCCCACGTAGTCCAGCGCCGGATCACGTACCAGCCCCGTCCCCAGGCCCTTCAGATACGCCTCCTTGCGCACCCAGGCCCGGGTGAACGCGGCCGGACGCCCGTGTGCGGGAAGCAGCGCCAGCTCGTCCGCCTCGACGGGGTGCAGCGCCGACTGGGCGCCGAGCACCGCCCGGTCCGTGGCCAGCCCCTCCACGTCGACGCCGACCGGTGCCGGGGCGAGCGCCACCAGCACCAGGTCCCCGCTGTGCGACAGGGAGAAATGCACACCAGGGGTGCGCAGGACCGGCCGCCCGTGCGGACCGCCGCAGCCCGCGCACGGCTCCCGCGCCAGGGGCAGTGCCTCGGCGCGCACGCCGAGCAGCAGGCTCAGCACGTCCCGCAGCGCCGCGTGCGCGACCACGTACGCGGCCCGGTCGCGGTCGTGCCGGAACGCGCGGGCCCGGTCACGTTCCTCCGCGTCCAGCAGCTCCCGCGCGTCCCGCAGGGTCTGCTCGTCCTGCGCCCCGACATGGGCCAGGTAGAGCTCCAGCGGCCCCCGCAGGACCCGGGGGCCCGGCGCCCGGGTCCGCCGCCGCAGCCCGGACAGGTCCAGCACGGCCGGACACAGCAGCCCGGACGGCGTCGGCGGCGGGGCGTGCGCCGACGGGTCCAGGAGCCGGCCCGCCCGTGACTCAGACATCTGCCCCGGCGAGCCGTCGGCGCAGGCTGAGCGGGCGCATGTCCGTCCAGATCACGCCGATGTGGTCCAGGCACTCCTGCCGGGTCCCGCGCCTGCCCTCCGGGTGCCAGCCGGCGGGCACGTCGCGGTCGGCCCGCCAGATCGAGTACTGCTCCTCGTCGTTGCGCACCACGAGGTACACCTCGTCGGTGTCCGTAGGGGCCTCGTAAGCGCCCGCGCCGGTCGTGGAGTCGGGTTGCGTCATGGTGAACCTCCCGCAGGTGGTGGGGCCGGCCACAGGTCGGGACCGACGCCGCCAGCGTGCCGGGCGACCGCCCGCCCCGGGCAGGGACGAACGCGCCGAGCCCGCGGCGCGCGTTGCTGCCGGATCTTCTCTGGTGCCGTACCGCGCCGTCGCGGGACGGTGCTGTCCGCCGGGGAGCCCGGCGTCCGGCCCGGCGGCCACCGCCGGCCGGCCCGCACCCCCCTTTCCGGAAGGAGCACGTGATGTCGGACGAGCACGCACCGGTCCTGCTACCGGGCGGAGGCTGGCGGCTCTGGGAGGAGTTCGCCCTGCGCGGCCCCGGCTTCCCCGCCGACGGCGTGCTGCGCCTGGCCCCGCCCGGACTGGCCGAGGCCGCCGACAAGTTCGGCCCCGGCACCGATCTGTCCGGACCCGAGTGGGAGGCCTTCACCGAGGACCTGTCGACGGCGGCCGTCGACACCGCCCGCCACCTCCAGCACATCGCCGGCCGGCCCCGCTTCCAGGCGGCCCTCGCCTGGCAGAACCCGGCAGTGCTGCGCACCGGCATCGCGCCGTTCCTGCGCTGGACGCCGGGCGTGGACCAGCGCAGCAGCATGCCCCGCCAGCGCGAGGAGCTGGTCGCCCACTACTGGCAGCGGTTCTGCGTGAAGAACGACACCATCGGCTTCTTCGGGCCGGTCGGCTGGGGCCGCTGGGACCCGGCCGCGCCGCACGCCGTCACCGTGGACGCCGGCCGGGGCTTCCTCGCCGCGCAGGAGGTCTACTTCTCCGGCTGGGCCGTCGACGCCCTGGCCAAGGTGCTCGCCGAGGACGCCGAGCTGACGCGGTGGATCCCGCCGCGCCGGATGTCCTTCGTGCGCTGCGAGGACGGCACGGTCCGGGTCCCGGGGCGGCCCGCCCAGCCCGTCGGGGAGGTGCAGCAGGCCGTCCTCCGGCACTGCGACGGCACCCGGCACACGGCCGCCATCGCCGCCGACCTGGACCTGGACCCCGACGAGGTGGCCGGCATCGTGGGGGAACTGGTCCGCCGGCGCTGGGTGGCCCAGCGCCTGGAGGTGCCCGCCGCCACCCATCCCGACCTGGCCCTGCGCCGGATCCTCGAGCGCGTCCCCGACGAGGCCGCCCGCGACCGTGCCCTCGCCAAGCTCGCCGTGCTGGAGCGCGGCCGGGACGCCGTACGCGCCGCCGGTACCGACGCCGCCGCGCTGACCACCGCGATCGGCGCCCTGGAGGCCGACTTCGCCGCCCTCACCGACAGCGACGCCCAGCGCGCCAAGGGCGCACGCACCGCCCCCTGCCGCGGCCTGGTGTACTCCGACGCCCGCCGCTCCGCCACGGCCACGGCAGGCCCCGCACTGCTGGAGCACCTCGAACCCCTCCAGCTGTGCCTGACCGCCGCCCGCTGGATGACCAACCGCTTCGCCGACGCCATCCGCGCCCGCCTGCGCACCGTCCACGCCCGCCTGAGCGCCGACGGCACACCGGTGGACCTCGCCACCTTGTGGATGCACACCCTGCCCTCCCCGCACCCCGACGCCGGCGACCTGATCGACACCGCCCAGGCCGAACTGCGCGCCAAGTGGGCCCGGGTCCTCGACCTGCCCCCCGGCACCCGCCGCGTCCGCCTGACCACGGCCGAGCTGGCCGACCGTGTGCGCCGTGAGTTCGCCGAGCCCGGCGACGGCTGGTCCCTCGCCCGCTACATCAGCCCCGACGTCCTGGTCGTGGCCGAGGACGCGGACGCCCTCGCACGCGGCGACGTCGACCTCGTCCTCGGCGAGATGCACTGCGCGCTGAACACCATGGGTGCCTCCCTCTTCGTGCACCAGCACCCCGACCGCGACCGGCTCGTCGCGGAGACCACCCGCGACTTCCCGGGCCCCCGCCTGCTGCCCACACTGCCCAAGGAGCTGCCCCTGCGCTGGTCCACCCGCAGCCGGCCCTCCCTGGACCGGCCCGAGGACCACTACGTCACCCTCGTCGACCAGACCGGCGACCCGTACCGCCCGAACTCGGTGCCGAGCGCCGACGTCCGCGTCGAGGACCGGGACGGACGTCTGACCGCCGTCCTGCCCGACGGCACCGTCCACGACGTCCTCGACGCCTACGCCAACACCCTCACCCAGCGCGTCATGGACCGTTTCACGCTCCGCCCCGACGGCGATCACACCCCGCGCATCACCATCGACCGCATGACCGTGGCCCGGGAGACCTGGCACCTTCCCGTCGGTGACGCCGACTTCGCCGACGAGAAGAGCGAGGCCGCCCGGTTCGTCCGCGCCCGGCACTGGCAGCGCCGTCACGACCTGCCCCGCTTCGTGTTCGTCGTCTCCCCGGCCGAACCCCGCCCGTTCTACGTCGACTTCGACAGCCCCGTGTACATCACCATCCTCGCCAAGGCGGCCCGCCGGCTCGCCCGCAAGGACCCCGGGGCCCGTCTGAAGGTCAGCGAGATGCTGCCCACCCCCGAGCAGGCCTGGCTCACCGACGACGACGGACACCGCTACACCTCCGAACTCCGCTTCGTGGCCGTCGACCTGACCGTCACCGGCTCCGGCTCCGGCTCCGGCACCGCCACCGGCTCCGGCTCGGAGGAGGCGTGATGCGCACCGTCGCCGACGACCTCGCCGCGCACGCGGCCCGCCACCCGGCCCGCATCGCGCTGGACACGCCCACGGGCCAGGTCACCTACGGCCGTCTCGCCGCACGCACCGACGAGCTGACCCGCCTGCTGCGCGCCCGGGGCGCCCGGCCGGAGACGGTGTGCGCCGTCGCCGTCGGGCACGGCGCGGACGCCGTGGCCGCCATGGCCGCCGTCCTGCGCTGCGGAGCGGCCTTCCTCACCCTGGACGTGGCCCAGCCCCGCGACCGGCTCGCGGCCTTCGTCCACAGCGCCGGCACCCGGCTGCTGCTGACCACCTCCGCACACCTCCGCGCCCTGGACCCCGACCCGGACCTGCCGACGATCCTGCTGGACGGTGCCGTCACCCTGCAGGACCCGCCCGCCACGCCGCCCGCCCGGGTCGATCCGCACGCCCTGGCCTATGTCAGCCACACCTCCGGCAGCACCGGCGAACCCAGCCCCGTCCTCGTCGAGCACCACGCCCTCGACGCCTACCTGCGCGACACCGCCCGCGCCTTCGGTCTCGGCCCGGACACCGTGGCCCTCCAGACGGCCCCGCTCGGCTACGACGCGTCCATCCGGGACACCTTCGCCCCGCTGCTGGCCGGAGGGCGGCTGGTGATCGTGGACCGCGCCCGGCTGCTGCGACCCGCCGACTTCGCCGGCACCGTGCGCGCCCACCGGGTGACCGCACTGCTCAGCACCACCCCGTCCTTCCTGGCCCACCTGGCCGGGCAACCGGATCTGCCCGACCCGCTCGGCGGCGTCACCCTGGTCGCCACCAGCGGCGAGTCCCTGCGCCCCTTCCTCGCCGCCGGTGGACGGCGGGCGGTCCCGGGCACGCTCGTCAACCAGTACGGCCCGACCGAATGCACCATGACCACCACCCGTCACCGCGTCGCCGCCGAGCCCGACACGGCCCTGGACCTGGTCGGAACACCCCGCCCGGGCACGGTCGTCCGGGTGCTCGACGCCGACCTCGCGCCCGTCCCCGACGGCACGGTGGGCGAGGTGTACATCGGCGGCGCGGGTGTCGCCCGGGGCTACGGCGGACGCCCCGACCGCACCGCCGAGTGCTTCCTGCCCGACCCCTACGGTCAGCCCGGTGCCCGCCTCTACCGCACCGGCGACCTCGGACGGTGGAGCCCGCAGGGCCTCGCCTACGCCGGGCGTACCGACCGGCAGGTCAAGATCCGCGGCTACCGCGTGGACCCCGCCGAGATCGAAGGCGCTCTGCTCTCCCACCCGCGCGTCAGCGGCGCCGTCGTCACCGCGCACACCGACGACCGGGGGCGTACGTACCTGGCGGCCCATGTCACCGGTGACCTGGCCGCCACGAAGGACGCCCACCTGCGCGCCCACCTGGCCCGCTCGCTGCCGCCGCACCTGATGCCACGGCACTTCCGGCGCCACGACGCGCTGCCGACCACCCGCGGCGGCAAGACGGACCGCCGCCGGCTGGTCGTGGGGAGCACCCCGTGACCGCCACCGGCCTGCGGCCGACCGCGGCCGGCCCCGGGCTCGGCCCCGCCGACGTCGCCGCGGCCGCCGCCCGCATCGCCCCACACGTCCGCCGCACCCCCCTGCTCAGCGGACCGGTGCCGGCCGGACACCGCACCGAACTGCTACTGAAGGCCGAACACCTCCAGCACGGCGGCTCGTTCAAGACGCGCGGAGCCGCCAACGCGCTCCTGGCACTCCAGGCCGAGCGGGTCGTCACCGGATCGTCCGGCAACCACGGCATCGCCCTCGCCCGGCTCGCCCGCTCCCTCGGCATTCACCTGACCGTCGTCCTCGCGGCGGGCGCGGACCCCGCCAAGACCGCCGCCGTCCGCGCGCTGGGCGCCGAGACGGTCCGGGTGGGCGGGGGAGTGGCCGAGCGGGACGAACGGGCCGGCGCGCTCGCGCGGGAGACCGGAGCCACCCTCGTCCCTTCCTCGGACCACCGCCTGGTCGTCGCCGGGCAGGGCACGGTCGGCACCGAACTCCTCGCCGACGCCCCCGAGACGGAGACGGTCTACGTTCCGGTCGGCGGCGGCGGACTCCTCGCCGGCGTCTGCCTCGCGGCCGCGGACCACCCGGTCCGGATCGTCGGCGTCGAACCGGACCGGATCCCCCGCTACGCCCGCTCCCTGGCCGCCGGGCACCCGGTCCAGCTGCCGCCCTGCGCCACCGTCGCCGACGGCCTGCGCGGCCAGCGGCCGGGACGCGTCCCCTACCCGGTCATCCGTGACCGGGTGGACGACCTGATAGCCGTCGGCGACGACGAGATCCTCGCCGCCGCCGTCCTGTTGCGCCGCCTCGGCGTCGACGCCGAGCCCAGCGGAGCCGTCGCCCTGGCCGGAGCCCTGCGCGCCGGCCGCCGCGAGCGGGCCGTGGCCGTCGTCTCCGGCGGCAACACACCCGCCCGCCTGCACGCCCTGCACCGCACCGCCACCGCCGAACCCACGGAAACAGCCGTGCCGACCACCACCGAGGAGCACCCGTCATGACCGAGAACGCCACCACCGCCACCCGCACCGCCGACCTGCTCGTCGCCATCTTCCGCGAGGTGCTCGGCCTGCCCGACCTGACCGAGGACACCGACTTCTACGAGGCGGGCGGTGACTCCCTCACCGCCTTCCAGATCACCGGCCGTCTCGAGGAGATCCTCGGCGCGCAGGTGCCGGTCTCCCTGGTCTTCGCCTATCCCACGCCCCGGGATCTGGCAGAGGTCGTCGACACCGACTACGGCCGCCCCTGACCCCACGGCTCCCACCCCGGACCCACCCGCCTCCGACGCCGGCGCGACCCACCCGCACCGGGACCGGAAGGCGGGGGCGGGCCGGCGTCCCTCCCCGCCCTCCGCCGGGCAGCCCTCCCCGCCCTCCGCCGGGCAGCCCTCCCCGCCCTCCGCCGGGCAGCCCTCCCGCCCGTCCGGCGCGACCCGTGTCCCCCTGCCCCGTCCGTCCTCTCGCGCTCGCAAGGAGAGCCCTGCCATGACCGAAGACCTCCTGCCGTCCCTCGGCCGCTGGCGCCTGTGGGAGCAGTTCGCGCTGCGCGGCCCCGGCTTCCCCGCGGACGGGGTGCTGCGCCTGGCCCCGCCCGGACTGGCCGAGGCCGCCGACAAGTTCGACGGGGACACCTCCCTCGACGGCGCCCCGTGGGAGGACTTCACCCGGCTCTTCGCCGATGCCGCCGTGGAGACCGCCCACACCCTCCAGGACATCGCCCGCACGCCGGCTTTCCGGGAGGCCGTGGCCTGGCAGAACCGCCCGGTCCTCACCTCGGGCATCGCGCCGTTCCTGCGCTGGACACCGGGCGTGGACCCGCGCAGCAGCATGCCCCGCCAGCGCGAGGAACTCATCGCCCACTACTGGCAGCGGTTCTGCGTGAAGAACGACACCATCGGCTTCTTCGGCCCCGTCGGCTGGGGCCGCTGGGACGCCGCGACGTCCGGTGCCGCACTCGGCACGGGATCCGGACTGGTCGCCGAGTCCACCGTCTACTGGGCGAGCTGGGGCATCGACGCGGTCGCCGCAACGCTGGACGCCGACCCCGGCCTGCGGGAGTGGATCGCCCCCCGCCGGGTGCCCTTCGTCACGGTGGACGGCGACCGGGTCCGCGTGCCCGGCAGACGGCCGGTGACGGTCCCCGCCGGGACCGCGGCCGTCCTCGCCCTCTGCGACGGCGTCCGCCCGGCGCGGGCGATCACCGCCGCGCTGCCGGACCACGACGTGCCCGCCGTGCTCGCCGACCTGGTCGCCCGCCGCTGGGTGACGTGGCGTCTGGAGGTCCCCGCGGGCACTCACCCGGACCGGGACCTGCGGGCCTGGCTGCGGACCGTCGGCGCGCCCGGACCGCGCCGGCGGGGGATCGCAGCGCTGGACCGGCTGGAGCAGGGGCGCGCGGCGGTGGCGGCCGCCCGCGACGTGGACACGCTGCTCGGCGCGATGACCGATCTGGAGCGGAACTTCACCGAGCTGACCGACACCGCCGCCGTTCGGGAGAAGTCCGCCTCGACGGCGCCGTGCCGGGCGCTCGTGTACCACGACTCCCGGCGGTCCGCGACGGCCCGCCTCGGCCCCGAGGTGCTGGAGGCGCTGCGCCCGCTGCGGCTGCTGATGGACAGCGCCGGATGGCTCACCTCACGGCTCGCCGCCGCGCTGCGCACCGGCATGCGTCCGGTGTACGAACGTCTCGCCGCCGAGGGCCCGGTCGACCTGGCTGCCTTCTGGTTCGCCTGCCTGCCGGTGCTGCACGGCCCCGTCCGCGCCACCGCGGGCGAACTCCAGGACGAGTTCGCCGCCGTCTGGCGGCGTCTGCTCACGGTCCCCGCGGGAGCCCGCCGGGTCCACGTCCGCTCCGCGGACATCGAGGAGGCGGTGCGGGAGGAGTTCCCCGGCTCCGGCGGCTGGACGGCGGCCCGCTATCTCAGCCCGGACATCATGATCGCCGCCGACGGCACCGAGGCGGTGGCCCGCGGCGACTTCACCCTCGTTCTCGGGGAACTCCACCTGGCCGCCAACACGCTGGGCGCCTCCCTCTTCACCCACCAGCACCCGGACGCCGGCGAACTGATCCGCCTCACCGACCGGGACCACCCCGGCCCGCGCCTGCTGCCGCTGCTCCCCAAGGAGCACCGCGCGCGCCTGTCCACCCGGGTCCGGCACACGCTGATACGGCCTCAGGACTACCAGGTCGCCCTGACCGACTTCACCGCGGACCCCACCCGTCCCCGGGCCGTGCGCAGCGCCGACGCCGTCGTGGAGGAGCACGGGGACGACCTCGTCGTCCGGCTCCCGGACGGCGCGAGATTCCCGGTGACGGACGTCTTCTCACATGTCCTGACCACCCTGTCCATGGATCTCTTCCGCCTCCTGCCCGAGGACGACCACACGCCGCGGGTCACGCTGGACCGGCTGGTGGTGACCCGGGAGACCTGGCGACTGCCCGCGGCCGGAGCCGGCTTCGCCGACGAGAAGGACGAGGCCCGCCGCTTCGTCCGGGCCCGCCGCTGGCGCGCCCGGCTCGGCCTGCCCCGCTACGTCTTCGTCGTCTCGCCGGCCGAGTCCCGGCCGTTCTACGTCGACTTCGACAGTCCCGTGTACGTGACGATCCTCGCCAAGGCGCTGCGCCGGCTGGGCCGCCGGGACCAGCAGGGCACGGTCACGTTCACGGAGATGCTGCCCACTCCGGAGCAGACCTGGCTCCGCGACGACGAAGGACGGCGGTACACCTCGGAACTGCGCTTCGTCGCGTTCGACACGGAGACGGGCTGACCGGGAGACGGGCTGACCGGGAGACGGGCTGACCGGGAGACGGGCTGACCGGCGACCGCTGTCCCGGCGTGCGGGAGCGCGCCGGGACGGTCGCCCGAGCCGCCCGCACGGGTGCGGCGGCCCCGGTGTCCCGGAGCCGCCGCTACGCGAGGTCGTCGCCGTCGGGCGGGCGGTGGGGACCTCACGCCCCCGGAGCGCCGGCGCTACCGCGGGCATCGGCACGCGGCGCTCCGCGCGGCGTCGGCTCAGCCGGTGGCCGTGTCGCCCGGTCCGCCGCTGTCGGCCAGGCATGCCGCGGCTCGTTCCCGGTGGGCGCGGAAGCGGCGCAGGTACGACCGTGCCATGGGGCCCGGCGGGACGCCTCGGGCGAAGGCGCGCATGTTGCGTTCACCCGCGTTGTATCCGAGGGCGAGGAGTTCGTCGCGGGTGTAACGGCGTACGTGCCGTCCGGGGAGGCTCCGGTCGAGGTCCTTCAGGTGCAGGGCAGCCGTGCGGATGGCGAAGGCGGGGTCGTCGCGCAGATCCTGCCACCGCCCCGGCAGGCCGTGCGTGCGCCGGACCCGCTCGAACGTCGCCCGGTGCATGTTGGCCACGCCGAAGGACGCCTCGGGCTTCCACCACTGCCACAACAGCTCCAGCAGGGGATGGTGCGGCTTGTACGCCTCGTTGTGCAGCACGGTCATCACGAGCAGCGGGGAAACGCCCGCCTCCTGGGCACCGCGCACCACGACTGCCGCGTAGTCGGCGGGCGTGTAGTCGCCGGGACGCAGCGGCGGCGTCCGGGCGGCCTCACGGTCCGCTGTTCGAGTCCCTCGCCGCGCTGCCGGCACCGGCCCTTCGGCCATAACGATCACCCCTCCACGTGTGAGGTGCACGTGCCCCCGTGGCCCCGCCCCAATCCACCTTCGCCCGGAGCGCGCACCAGGTCCACCGGCTGCCCCCGGCGTCGCATCACCGCCCGAGCGGACGTCTTCGGGCGGGACCTCACTCGGGCGGGGGATAGGTCAGGGAGCCGTCGCGGACCCGCGCGTGGGGATTCAGGACGGCCGGCTTCACCGACGTGCGCGACATGATGTGCACGACCTCCACGCCGGAGACGATCAACGCGTCCGTGATCAGCCGTCGATGGCACCGCCAGGGCACCGCTTCGCTGCACATGATGGCGGGCCGTTCGCGCGCGGCCAGTTCCCGCAGTTCGGCAAGTCCCTTCGAGAAGGCCTCGGTACTCATGTAGTCGGCGTAATCACGGAAGGCCTTGACCTGCCACGCCCCGTTCACGCTCGGCACGCCCTTGGGCGTATGGCGGCGGCCTCCCAGGGCGGGGATCCAGCGGTACCCGATGTCGGGTGGCAGGGCGTCGACGACGGCCGACTGGTTCCACTGCGGGTGCTTCCTGGACGAAGGGAACGACCGGACATCGACCAGGCAGGTGACGCCGTTGCCCCGCAGCAGACCGAGCACCTCGTCGAAGCCGCGTGTCGAGTGCCCGATCGTGAGCACGCGGTCCGTCTTCGCGCCGCGTCGAGCGACAGGACCGACCACGTCGCCATGCACCCGCTCCGTCATGTCCGTCCCTTCCGCTCAGCTCGCCCGTTCCGGCCCCTTGAAGGGCCCTCTCGGCGGACCGTGGCGTCGCCGGGTTCCCTCGGCCACGCCGTCCAACCCGCGGGGCAGGAGTCCGTGCCCCGGCGGCGCCGACCACGGATTCCTCAGGGAAGCCGGTCGATCACGATCATCGCCACGTCGTCCGTCAAGCGGCCTTCCGTGTGGTGGAGCAGCGCCCGGTGCAGTTCTTCCAGGAACTCCCGCGGGGTCGTGTCGGCGCGGATCCGTTCCATTGCGTGCGCCAGTGGGAAGAACACGCCGTCGCGGTCGCGGGCTTCGCTGACGCCGTCGGTGTACAGCAGCAGACGGTCGCCACTCGTGTACGGATAGCTGTCGGGCTCACCCGCGGGGCCCTCGGCCAGGTCCTCCAAACCCAGCGGCGGCAGGTACGAACCCGGCGTCAGCGTGTGCACTCTGCCCCGGTGCAGCAACAGCGGCGGAACATGGCCACGGTTGACGATCCGCACCACGGGTCCGTCCGACACCTGGGCCATGACGGCGGTGACGAACGCCTCCAGGCGAATCTCCTGCGAGTACGCGCCCTCGACCGCCACCTCCCGCCGCAGCGCGGCCGAGCAGTGGTTCATGACCTCGGCCAGTTCGTCCTCGTAGTGTGCGGCTTCCCGGAAGGCACCCAGTGCGACACCGACCGCACGCATGGCCGCGAGCCCCTTCCCCCGGACGTCCCCGACGATCAACCGGACTCCGTACCGGGTCGGCACCGCCTCGTACAGGTCACCGCCGATCTGTGCCTGCGTCCCGGCCGCGAGACTGAGGCTGGCCGCCCGCAGCGGGCCCAGCCGCGCCGGCACCGGCCGCAGGACGACCTCCTGTGCCGCCATGGCGATCCGGCGCACCTGCTCCAGCTCGCTCAGCCTGCGCGTCTGGACCGCGTGACTGGTGAGGTAACCGGCAAGGGACACAAGGGCCAGAGCCGAGAAGTTGGTCAGGACCTGGAGGGTGGCCCACGCCTGGTTGTACGTGGCGGTGACGATGCTCACCGCCAGGGCCGTGGCCGCCGCCGCGAGGGTGCCCCTGGGGCCCAGCGTCACCGCCGCGAGAGCGGGCGTCGCGGTGAGCAGGGGACCGGTGTAGAGGAAGTGGGCCGGAGTGAGCTCGATGACCAGTACCATCAGCGCGATCATGAACGGCAGCCACCGCAGCAGGGTGATGAGCACCCGGCTGTGACCCCGGGCTTTCCGCCCGCGTCGCGTAAGAGGCGCCCACCGCATGCGTCCAGCCTGCCTCGCCGGGGGTGGAGGCTCCACTCGTCGCCGGCCCGTCAGGCGCGTGCGAACGAACGGCACGCGAACGAGGGCGGCGGGACGGCACCGCCAGTGAGGACGACCGGAGTGACTCGAAGCGATCGTTTCCGGCGGGAAACGATCGTTGAGAGGTGGCGGGTGAGGTGCGTAGGCTGCGGGACACACAGCATCTGCCGATCCACGACCCCGGGAGCACGTCGGTGGACCCACCCACCTCGCGCGTACGGGCACCCGCGTGTCCGACCTGGCCGGCAGCGTTTCCCGGCCGCTCGGGGTGTCGGCGTCGCGGATGCGGCAGGTGCGCTCCGGTGACACGGTGCCGAGCGTTGAACTCCTGTACGGAGTCGGGGACGTCCTCCGGATCGAGGCAGGAGGGGCGTGCTTCAGCACTGAGGCGCCCGACACCCTCGACCGTACGTTGCTGACCGTCCTCGCCGAGCTCGAGGCGTCGCCAGGAGCGGCAGCTGCGCCGCCCGCGGTGGGCCGGCCGGGCTCAACGGGACCAAGAACGCGCCGCGGCAGCTCGACGACCAGGAAGAGGACGCATGAGGACACGGCCGATGCGAAAGCTCAGCGCCGAACTCGTGAGTAACTTGCGGCCGCTCGCGGGGGACGCGGATGTCGTCCCCGCCATCGGCCGGGCCCTGAGCCTGGTGCGGGGCCGGCCCGTCCAACTCCGTGGAGCGGCCTTCCCGCCCGCGACGGCCAGCGGGCTGTGGGTGGACCGCGCCGACCACGACCTGATCGTCTATGAGGAGACCACCGATCCCGAGCATCAGATCGTGATCATCGGTCACGAGACGTGGCACATGTTCCAGGGGCACGGCGCCGACGCAACCCGTGCCGCCGCGGGCACGGAAGCGGCAGGAGAGCCGGCCGGCCTCGTGACCGCCGTCGCCGAGGCCGCACGGACCGGCTGCCGGCCCGCCCGGCGCATGGACGTCGGGCTCCACTTCGCCGCGCGCACCGACGGCCGCGAGGTTCGGGAAGAACGCGAAGCGGAACACTTCGGTTTCCGCTTCGCCACAGGGGTCCAGGCCGCCCTGGACGGGGCCCGCCGGGACGCGGGCGACCCCCGGAACCTCACGGGACGGATCCATGCGTCCATGGCACATCGCTTCCGCCCGGTCTGACCCGTGGACACAGACCTTCCGCCGGGCCCGCGGAATGAAGGAGCCAGGTGACATCCGGACCGAGCAGTACGGGCTTCTACGTCTACGGGGTCATGCTCCTGCTCGTCTGTGCCATGAAGGTGCCGGCCATGGTCCGAAGACGCCACGACACGCTGCTGCGCGCGGCGTGCCTGCTGCTCTTCGCCGCCGGCTGCCTCATGCTCTTCGCCGCCCCCGCGTCCATCGCCGCACTCAATCGGCTCACCGGGACACCGAACTTCGCGGCCCCCGTGGTGTATGCGACGACGACCGCGTTCTCCGGTGCCAGCCTGCTGCTGATCGTGAACTGGAGGCCGGCGCCGCCCGAACAGACCCGCCGTGTCTCCCGTCTGTGCGTGACCGTCTACGGACTCGCCATCCTGGCCATCGTCGTCCTGTTCTGGGCCGGGAGCACACCGACCGAACAACTCACACTGTTCGACGCCCATTACGCCACCACGCCCTACATCCGGGAGATGATCGTCACCTACCTGGTCGCCCAGGGAGTGGCCATGGTGGCCGCCGGCACCCTGTGCTGGCGCTGGTCCAGGGAGGTCCACGGCTCGTTACGGGCGGGCTTGCGCATTCTCGCTCCCGCCTACCTGATCATCGTGTGCTACGTCGTCCTGCGGCTGACCGCGGTCACCGCCCGCTGGACCGGCCACAACCTCGACTTCCTCGTCGACGAAATCTCCCCCCTGCTCTCCGCACCCGCATCGGTACTCGGCGCCCTCGGTTTCGTCGTCCCGCTGGCGGGGCCACGGGTGGCGACGACCGCACACGCGGTGCGCCAGCTGCGTCAACTCGCCCCGCTCTGGCACGCCCTTCGGGACGTACCCACCCCCAGCGCCGTCCGCGTGCCCCTGCCGTGGTGGCGTACTCCCCCCGCCGTCCTGTTGACCGGACGGAGAACGGCCCTCTACGACGCCATCCTCGCGCTGGCCCCCTACTGCGACCCCGCCGTGCGTGAGGCGGCCTTCCGCGCGGCGGTGCGCTACGGAGACGACGCGGCCCGGGCAGCCGTCACCGCGGATGCCGCCACGGTGCTCGTCGCCCGTGAACGGCAACGCGCCACCCCCGGGCAACTGCCGCGGACCCCGCACACCGTGGCACCGCGCGCACAGGACCTGATCCCGTTGTCCCGCTCACTCGCCTCACCCTTCGTCCAGCAGTTACGTGAGCACTACGTGCCCGAGCAGAAAGCAGCCCACCATGAGTGAAACCCCGCGCCGCGCCTCCGCTCGCGCCGTAGTCATCGGGGGCAGCATCGCCGGAATGCTCGCCGCGGCCGCCATCAAGGAACACGTCGGATCCGTCGAGATCATCGAAGCCCATGAGCTGCCCGAGGGCCCTCACCCTCGTACCGGCGTCCCCCAGGCCGCACACATTCACTTCCTGCAGTCCGGTGGTGCCGAGGCCGTCGAAGCGCTCCTGCCCGGCACTCTCAGCCTGCTCCTGGCCGCAGGCGCCCACCGCGTACCCGTGACCAGCAACATGGTCATCTACTCGCCGGAGGGCTGGTACCGCCGCTGGAAACGCGCCACCCACTACGTGATCACCGCCAGCCGGGACCTGACCGACTCCGTCGTACGGGGACAGGTCCTCAAGGACCCCCGGGTCGGCGTGCGCACCCGCACCAAGGCGGTCGCCCTCCTCGGCGGCCCCCGGCACATCACGGGCGTGCGGGTACGCGGGGCCGACGGAACGGAAGAGGACCTGCGCGCCGAACTGGTCATCGACGCGTCCGGCCGCGCTTCCCGCACGCCCCAGTGGCTTGCGCGGCTGGGTGTCACCGGCCTCGCCGAGGACCACATCGACTCCGGTCTCGTCTACGCCAGCCGCTTCTTCCGCGCCCCCGTCCCCACCCACGACTGGCCCGTCGTCGGAGTGCAAGCCGACCCGAGGCTGCCCCGCCCGGCCAACTCCGGCGGCATCCTGCCGATCGAGGGGGACCGCTGGCACGTCAGCCTGATGGGTGCCCCCGGGGCCCATCCCACCAGCGACCCGGACGCCTTCACCACCTACGCGCGCACCCTGCGCCACCCGGTCCTGGCGGACCTCCTGAAGCACGCCGAACCCCTCACGGACGTCAGAGTCACCCACAGCACCGCCAACCGGCGTTACTACTACGAGCGGCTCACCCCGTGGCCGGACGGTCTGGTGGTGCTGGGAGATTCCGTCGCGGCCTTCAACCCCGTGTACGGCCAGGGCATGTCAGCGGCCGCGCAAGGTGCCGTCGCCCTGCGAGACCTGCTGTCGAAGGGCCTGACCCCCGGCCTCGCCCGCCATGCCCAGCGCGCCATCGGTAAGTGTGCCGACACGGCATGGGCCCTGGCCGTGGGAACGGACATCCATTTCCGTACGACCACGGGCAAGAACCCGACGCTCGCCGATCGTCTGCTGCATCGCTACGTCAGCCGTCTGTCGCGCACCGCCACGGGCTCGTTCCACGCCGCCACGGCCCTGACCGATGTACTGGCACTCCAGGCGCCGCCCACCTCCCTGGTGAAGCCCACCGTGCTGCTGACCGCCCTCGTCGGTCCGCTGCGCCCACGGCCCGACCGTCCTCAGTTCACCCCCGCCGAAAACGAGTTGCTGAGGAACCTCGACGGGCCGCCGTCCGCCCCTCCCGAATGACCGGCACCCCGGTCCCCGCGGCTCGTCACGAGGGCGGACAGCCTTCGGAGCGCTCCGGTCCCTTCGGCGCACACTCCTCCAGGCGCGCAGACCTCACCCACGCGCAGCGACAGGGGGCGTCGTCCGGCGTCCACCCCACTCGTCGTGTCACCGCACGTCGCGCACGGCGAGGAGCTCCATCACCGCTCCGGACGATTCCAGCAGCGGAGCCGCGGAGGAACGCCGGGGCTCGGCTCGGTAGGCGGCGAAGTCCTCTTCGCTGGGAAAGCTCACCAGGTGGGCTTCGACCCGGTCGTCCAGAGTGCGCAGCCGACGCTCGAGTCGCCCGCCGTACTCGGCGAGAAGCGGCAGAACGGCGCTCTCGTAGGCGTCGAAGGCAGCCAGCCGTCCCTCCGGCAGCCGTGCGAGCATCAGGTAGGTGACAGCCATGAAGTCTCCCGGGTACGTGGCCTCTCGTGAGTCTCGCATCCACCACCGGCATCGCGCTGTGCGGGCGCCCGGGCGCCCACCGAGGCGCACGATGCGGCGGACCGTCTTCTGACCCATCTTGTCTAGACCTACTTTGTCTAGACCTCTTGCCCTGCCCCGGATTCGCGGGCTAGGTTTCCCGCTGTTCGGAGTACTTCGCGTTTCCTTCAATTCCCTTGACGCACAAGGCTGGAAGGAGCATGTCCGCATGCAGGACGACCGGAGTCCGTCCAGAAGAACCGTTCTCGCCTGCGCGACCGTGGTCGCCGCGAGCGCAACGGGCTTGGTGGGAGTGACGGCTACCCCCGCGGTCGCGCACCGGCGCGAGCACCGCCTCAAGAAGATCATCTCCAGGATGAGCATCGAGGCGAAGATCGGCCAGCTGTTCGTGCCGTACTTCTACGGTGCGTCGGCGACTTCTCCCAGCCAGTTCGACCAGGACCGCAACCTCAGGGAACTCGGCGTCCGCACCGTGGCCGAGCTCATCGCCAAGTACCACCTCGGCGGTGTCATCTACTTCTCCGGCTGGACGAACAACATCCAGAACCCCCGTCAGATCGCCGACCTGACGAACGGTGTGCAGCGGGCCTCGCTCGCCCTGCCCACCCCCATCCCGTCCCTGATCTCCATCGACCAGGAACACGGCGTCAACGTCCGCATCGGCAGCGGCGCCACCCAGCTGCCGGGCGCGATGGCACTCGGCGCGGGCCGCTCGCTCCGGGACGCACGCACCGCCGGACGGATATCAGGCACCGAACTCGCCACCCTGGGCATCCATCAGAACTTCGCCCCGGTCGCCGACGTCAACGTCAATCCGGCCAACCCCATCATCAACATCCGCTCCTTCGGCGCCGACGCCCGCGAGGTCGGCCGCATGGTGGCAGCCCAGGTGACGGGCTATCAGCAAGCCGGAGTCGCGGCCTGCGCCAAACACTTCCCGGGCCACGGCGACACCGGGCAGGACAGCCACACCGATCTACCCGTGATCACCCACACCCGCGAGGAGTGGGACCGCATCGACGCCCCGCCCTTCAAGGCCGCGATCGCCGCCGGCGTCGACTCGATCATGACCGCGCACCTTCAAGTGCCCGCGCTCGACCCCAGCAACGAACCGGCCACCCTGTCGCCCACCATCCTCCAGGGCGTGCTGCGCGACGAACTCGGCTTCGACGGCGTGATCGTCACCGACGCCCTCAACATGCACGGCGTGCGCACCAAGTACGGCGACGACCGTGTGCCCGTTCTCGCACTCAAGGCCGGGGCCGACCAACTGCTGTTCCCCCCGGACATCGACGTCGCCTACCACGGCGTTCTGGACGCAGTCCGCAGCGGAGAGATCACCGAGGACCGGCTCGACGAGTCGGTCCTGCGCATCCTGCGGGTCAAGGACAAGGTCGGCCTGCTCAGCGGCAGCCCTTACATCTCGCCGAAGGAGGTCGACCGGGTCGTCGGCGCCCGCACACACCGGCTTGCCGCCGCCCGGATCGCCGAGCGCACCACGACCCTGCTGGTCAACCAGGACGAGGCACTCCCGCTGCGCCGCGGACAGAAGAAGCTGCTCGTGGTCGGCGCCGGCCCGGCCTTCCCGACCGACGACACCCGCACCACCGTGCCCGAACTGGCCAGGGCGTTCGACGAACTGGGCTACCGCACGACCCACCTCGCCACCGGCCGGGCACCCGACGGGTCGAAGATCGACGAAGCCGTGGCCGCCGCACGGGGCCGGGACGCGGTGGTGGTCACCACCGACAACGTCGACGCCACCAGCGCCCAGCGCACCCTGGTCTCCCGGCTGCTCGCGACGGGCATCCCCGTCGTCCACCTCGCGGTGCGCAACCCCTACGACATCGCCCACCTCGGCAACGTCCCCGCCTCACTCGTCTCCTACTGCTGGACCGAGGTCGAACTGCGTGCCGCCGCCCGGGTGATCGCCGGCCGGGTCGAGCCGCGCGGCAAGCTGCCCGTGCCCATCCAGCGGGCCGACGACCCGGCCAAGGTCCTCTTCCGCTCCGGACACGGCCTGTCGTACGCCCCCTGACGACGTCCCCACACAGCGCTCGGCCCCGATGCCTCCTGGCATCCGTCGCAGTACGGGACGCGTCGGGTCCAGCTGTGACAGTGCCCTCGCCGAAACGTTCGCCTCAAACGGGAGCTGCTGCACGCACGGCACTGGTGTTGCTTCGGGTTCTCAGGTGTGGCCGTCGCCGTAGAAGCGGACGTAGTCGATCGTCATCGTCGAGGGGGACGGTGTCGAGGCGTCGGGCGGGCCCGGCCAGTCGCCTCCGACGGCGACGTTGAGCAGCAGGTGCATGTCCTGTTCGAAGACCCAGTCGTCCGGTGAGGGAAGCTTCGACGGAGGCAGGGTGAAGTACGGCTTTCCGTCGACGGACCAGGTGATGCGGTGGGGCTGCTTGTCGACCGCGTAGGTGTGGAAGGCCGCCGAGGCGTCGGTGGGCAGGGTGGCGGCCTCCCCGATCCCGTCCTCGTTGTAGTAGGTCGGTCCATGGGCGGTGCCGTACACCGTCCGCGGTTCTCCGCCGACCACCTCGCAGATGTCGATCTCACCCTGTCCTGGCCATTCGACTCCGTTGTCGCCCAGCATCCAGACCGCGGGCAGCAGTCCTGTGCCCGTGGGCAGCTTCGCGCGGATCTCCGCCCGTCCACGGGTCAGTGCGACCTTTCCCTCCGTTGTCAGGCGGGCCGACGTCCAGGGACAGGACTCCTCGGTGAAGCACGGGAGTTCCACCCCGGGCGGGACCGGACGCGCCGAGATCTCGAGGTGACCCTCGCCGTCGAGGGCGGAGTTGGCCGCGTCGTCCGTGTAGTACTGCAACTCGTCGTTGCCCCACCCCTCGGCCTCCCGGTTCCCCGTCTCGGTGTTCCAGAATCTCTCCGACGGGCGAGTTCCCGGCGCTCCGTCGAACTCGGCCTGCCAGAAGGGCTCCTCCCCGACCGGTGCCGGGCGGTGCGTCTCCGCCGGAGCCGTGCCGCAGGCGCCCAGCAACCCTCCCAGGGCCAGTACGAGTGCCAGCTTGGTCCGTTGATTCACCACGCTGCTCCTGAACGAGCCCTCACCGGATGAGTGCGCATCTCACGACCATACAAAAGACCTTGTGCTCCTGGCCGGGCGGGGCGATGACGCAGCTGTGACTGCCCCGCGGCATCGAGCAGCGGCGACTGCACCGCGGGCAGACTCCCCGTGCCTCTGGCTCGGCAACGGCACTTCTGATCCTCCGGCCGATGTCCCGTTCACGAGCTGATCATTGTCCGTTGCGGCGGCTGCGGATCCTCAAGCTGCGCCGAGGGTCGGTGCGGGAGTCAGCCCGTGGACCTCATCCTCGCCGCAAGCCGTTCTCCCATGAGTGCGATCGTCTCGGCCAGGAGCTCCATGTCCTCGGCTATGGAGCGGCTCTCCTCGGCCTGCCCCGCGAGGAATACGCCGTCGATCCCGGCCATGCCGATGTACTCGAGCTTGTCGGCGACCGCCTGAGCGATCTCGGGACCCTCGTCCCGGAACGATTCCCGGATCATGCGATTCACGTGGCGCCTGCCCTCGCGGCGGACCTTCTCGATCGTCGCTTTCACGTCGGGCTCGGCCTCGTCCCCGTCCTCGCTGAGGATCAGGAACATATGCAGGCGCAGGAACTCCTCCCGCTCGGTGAGCACGGCGGCCGCCCGGCCGAGGAACCAGCTCAGCCGCTCCTGGGGCGTGCCGTCGGCGGGCGGGTCGGCGTGTGCGGCGCTCATCGCTCTGAAGAAGTCGTTCAGGCCGCGCTCCATCACCGCCGCGAGCAGTCCGCTCTTGGTGCGGAAGTGGTGGAAGATCACGCTCTTGGCCAGGCCGATCTCGTTGCCGACGACGGAGAGCGGCGTGGCCGCGTAGCCGCGCTTGCCCATGATGCGCGAGGCCGCCTCCAGGATCTCCTCACGTGAGCGTCGCCCTCGCCGGTTGCTGACTCGGTTCCTGTCCACGCACGAAGCATAGGGCGAAGGGCTGCCCCTCAGGGGAGCGGGTCATCAGGGCGGTGGATACGCATCCGGGTGTGACTGTCAAGCCTATTCCGCAGACCAGAATCACCGAGTGCGGGGATTGACCGGGTCCTTCGGCGAAGAGACGCTCCTCACCAACATATCGACCGAGCGGTCGAATTCTGGGGAGCATCGGATGCCTGAACATTTCGACACCGACGTCGCGATCATCGGCTACGGCCCGACCGGCCTGGTCGGCGCACTCTCGCTCGCGACCAAAGGCTCGTCCGTGGTCGCGTTCGAGCGCGACCACGACATCTACGCCCGTGCCCGGGCGGTCACCATCAACGACTGGACGATGCGGATCTTCCAGGACCTCGGCATCGACGAGCGGATCGAGAAGGTCATCGAGCCGCAGCACCAGCTGCGCTGGAAGGCCTATGACGGCCAGGAGATCCTGCGGGTCAAGCAGGAGCCCTCGGGGCTCGGGACGCGGAACACCAAGCCACGCTTCTTCAGCATCTACCAGCCGAAGATGGAGGCCGAGCTGCGCCGCTGCGCGGAGGAGACCGACGGCATCGAGGTCCGCTACGGCGCCGAGGTGATCGGGGTCGAGCAGGACGACACCGGCGTCACGATCACCTCGCGTGACCGCGCGACCGGCGAGGAGACCACCACCCGGGCCCGCTACGCCGTCGCCGCGGACGGCGGCTCCAGCCCGACCCGGAAAATGCTGGGGATCCCGATGCTGGGCGACACCGACCCGACGCTGTGGATCGTCATCGACTGCAGGGTGAAGCGCTGGTGGCCGGACCGGGACCTGCTCACCTTCTGGAGCGACAAGGAGCGGCCGGTCGTCGACATCGCGCTCTCGGCGGGCAACCACCGCTGGGAGATCCCGCTCAAGCCGGGCGAGTCCGAGACGGACTTCCGGACCAACGAGCAGGTCTGGCCGCTGCTCGACGCGATGGGGGTGACGCCCGACGACGTGGAGATCCACCAGTACGCGTTCTACCGCCACCACGTCCGCTCGGCCGAGAGCTGGCGTCGGGGCCGGGTCTTCCTGGCCGGCGACGCCGCCCATCTGATGCCGCCGTGGGCCGGCGCGGGCATGCAGTCCGGCATGCGTGACGCCCACAACCTCGCCTGGAAGCTCTCCCGGGTCCTGCGGGGCGAGATGGACGGGGCGATGCTCGACACCTACGAGGCGGAGCGGCGACCCAACGTCGACATGTTCACACAGATCGCCGTCCAGTTCGGTCGCGTGATCAAGCAGCAGGTCACGCCCGAGGAGCTCGAGGCGATGAACGCGGTGCCGGAGAACACCGTGACGCCCTACGAGGAACCGATGATGGCGCCGCCGGTCCTCGAGGCCGGGTGGCTGCGGGGAGAGGTCGAGGACGCTTCCATCGTCGGACGGATGATCCCGCAGCCGGTCGTCGGCGACACGGTGGGCGTGATGGCCCGGCTCGACGACCTCCTCGGCGACGGATTCGTGCTCCTGGGCGCCGACGTCGACCCGCGGAGCCTGCTCAGCGCCGAGGAGAAGACGCAGTGGGACGCGCTGGGCGCCCGCTACCTCGCCGTCCGGCCGAAGACCGTCTACACCCAGGGCCCCGACGAGCTGATCGACCTCGAGGGAGTGCTGCTGGGCTGGTTCGCCCGCTACGGCGTCCAGGCCGTCGCCCTGCGGCCGGACAGGTTCGTCGCGGCGGCCGACAAGGCCGGGCTCGCCGTTCCGGCGCTCTGAATCCCACCATCCGAGAGAAGGAAAAAGATGTCTGGAGTCAAGGAGCTCGCCTACGTCGTGTACGAGGTCAGTGATCTCGCCGACTGGGAGCACTTCGCCACGGGGCTGCTGGGGATGCAGGTCGGCCACAAGGACGCCGGCTCGGTCAGCTTCCGCACCGACGAGAAGGCGTACCGCTGGTTCTGCACCCAGGGTCCGGCCGACGACCTGGCCGCCACCGGCTACGCGGTGGAGAGCAACAGCTCGCTCGACAGGATCGTCGAGAAGCTGCGCGGTGCCGGCGTCGAGGTCGCCGAGGGCGACTCCGCCCTCGCCGCGGTCCGCCAGGTCGACCGGATCGTGGTCACCGCCGACCCCATGGGCAACCGGCTGGAGCTGGTCACCGGCTTCGCCGACGCACAGACCCCGTTCCACTCGGACATGCTGCTCGGCAAGTTCGTCACCGGCGCCGGCGGCGCGGGTCACGAGGTGCTGGTCTCCCGGGGCGTCAGCCGCGAGGAGTACCTCGCCTTCTACATGGACGTCCTCGGCTTCAGGATCAGCGACTTCATCGTCGAGGAGCTCGCTCCCGGGATCGTGGCCGACGTCGTCTTCCTGCACTGCAACCCGCGCCACCACACCGTGGCCTTCGGCAACATGCCGCACCCGAAGAGGACTCACCATTTCATGGTCGAGGTCAGCGACATCCGCGACGTGGGCATGGCCTACGACCGCTGCATGGACGCCGGGCAGCCCTTCGAGATGACGCTCGGCATGCACCCCAACGACCACATGTTCAGCTTCTACGTCCGTACGCCGTCGGGCTTCTCGGTCGAGTACGGCTGGGGAGGGCTGCTCATCGACGACGAGACGTGGGAGGTGGAGACCCTCGGCAAGCTGAGCAGCTGGGGCCACCGCCCCCCGGAGCTGGTCCACGATCTGCTCGGCCGGGCCCCGTTCACCAACATGCCCCCGGAAGGCGACCACTGATGGCTCTCACCGAGGCAGACGTCGCCAAGGACGTCCGGACCAGGACCTGGAAGATCCACTACAACGAGGCGGGGCCCGCTGACGGCCACCCCGTCGTCCTGCTCCACGGCGGCGGCCCCGGCGCGACCGGCTGGAGCAACTACAACCCGAACATCGAGCCCATCGCCGCGGCGGGCTTCCGGGTGATCGCTCCCGACCTCCCCGGCTGGGGCCAGTCCGACGAGGCCGACTTCGCGACCTACGACCACGTCGAGGTGATCTGCGAGTTCCTTGACGCGCTGGGCATCGAGAAGGCCGCCCTCGTCGGCAACTCGATGGGCGGTCACGCCTCGCTGCGGATGGCGATCGAGCGGCCCGAGCGGGTCTCCCACCTGATCACCATGGGTGCCCCGATCCAGATGAAGCCCATCCTCTTCGGAGCCGGCGGCGGCCCGACCGAGGGTCTCAAGATCCTGGCCCGGGCCTACGCGGACCCCAGCCCCGCGCAGATGAACCGGCTCGTCGAGATCATGGTCTACGACAAGGAGCGGTTCGCCACCCCCGAGCTGTCCGCCCAGCGCTCGGCCGCCGTGGCCGAGCGCCCCGAGCACCTGGCCAACGTCGCCGAGCACGCTCCCCACGCGCCGATCACGATCTGGGCCGACCTCGACCGGATCCCGGAGATCTCGGTGCCGTCGCTGCTGATCCACGGCCGCGACGACCGGGTCGTCTCCTTCGAGACCGCGCTCTACCTGGCGGCCCACATCCCCGACTCGCGAGCCCACCTCATCAACCGCTGCGGTCACTGGGCCCAGCTCGAACACGCCGACGAGTTCAACCGGCTCGTGGCCGACTTCGTCCGCCACCACTGAGCTGGTCCCAGGCGGCCCCGGGAGACCGGGGCCGCGCCTCGGCGAGGGTTACCGGCCCCGCGCCGTGGTGCCTTCCCGCACAGCCGAAACCGGAGGTCTCCCATGGTCCGTGTGCAATCCCTCAGCAACATCGCCCTGGCGGTGCCCGATCTCGACCGGACGCAGGACTTCTACGTCGACCGCTGGGGCCTGGCCCCCGTGGGCGGTGACGGCGACGCGCGGCGCCGTTACTTCCGCACACTGACGTCGGCGCACCACGGTCTCTCCCTCGAACAGGCGCCGGCCGGGGCCGAACGCGGTGAGCTCGTGCACATCTCCTTCGACGTCGCGACCCGTGCCGACCTCGACGCCGCCGTCGCGGCAGTGGTCGCCGCGGGCGGCCGGGTCGAGCGTGAGCCCGGGGACGCCGTCGGTCCGGGCCACGAGGCGAGCGCGGCCGTCCGCGACCCCGACGGCAACGTGGTGCAGTTGCTGTACGGCGCGACGGTCACCGAGGAGATCCACCGGGCGAGGATCGTCGCACCCCGCAAGCTCGGGCACGTCGTCCTCAACACACCGCAGCGAGCGGCCCTGGAACGCTTCTACGCGGAGCTCGGGCTGATCGTGAGCGACCGGACCGCGCGAGGCATGTCGTTCATGCGCTGCAACCGCGACCACCACAGCCTCGCCGTCGTCGACTCCGAGCGCACCGGCGTGCAGCACGTCGCGTTCGACGTGGTCGGGATGGACAGCGTCATGACGGCCCTCGGCAGGCTCACCCGCGAGGGGACGGCCTGCGTGTGGGGCCCCGGGCGGCATGGGCCCGGGCGCAACATCTTCACCTACTACTCCGACCCGGCGGGCGTGTTCGTCGAGTACTACGCCGAGCTCGAACAGGTCGAGGAGGAGATCGACGGCCCGCTGGAGGCGAAGTTCTGGGGCGAGGAATGGAAGGGCGACACCTGGGGATACGCCGGCCCGCCTCCACCGGACTTCACGAAGTGACCTGATCGCCATCGGAGCGAACCGAGGAACAGTGCGAAGCGCGCGCCTCCGGGCGCGTGAGAAGGAGTGTCGAAGTTGACGAAACAGCAGACGGCCCGCACGGCCGCCGGGCAGGGGGCCCGAGCATGATCACCGCGGCAGAGATCAACGGCATGTACGGCATCATCCCGACCCCGGCGCTGCCGGGAGCCGAGCGGCTCGACGCCCTGAACACCGTCGACGTCGAAGAGACGGCGCGGGTCGTCGACCGGCTCGTACGCGACGGAGCCTCCGGCATCATCGCCCTCGGCACGACGGGCGAGTGCCCGGCCCTGAACGAGGACGACTTCGACGTAGTCGTCGATACGGTGGTCGAGGCGGTCGCCGGCCGAGTGCCCACGTTCGTGGGCGCGACCGGTGCGGGCGGCCATGGCACGGCCCGCCGGCTGCGGAAGGTCGCCGCCTCCGGAGCCACGGGCGCCCTGCTCGGCCTGCCGATGTGGCAGCCACTGACCACCGACATGGCGGTGGACTACTTCGCCCAGGCGAGCGAGGCGTTCCCGGACCTCGCGCTCATGGTCTACGCCAACGCCCGCGCCTTCCGCTACACCTTCCCCGTCGAGTTCTGGCAGGGCGTGTCCGCCGAGGCCCCCACCGTCACCTCCGCGAAGGTGTCCCGGGCTCCCCACCTGGAGCGCATGCTCGAGGTCACCGGTGAGCGGGTGAACTTCATCCCGAGCGACATGGTCGTGCACGACTTCGCCGCACGCGCACCGAAGACCACCACCGCCTGCTGGGCCACCGCCGCGGCAATGGGACCGGAGCCCTCGATCGCCCTGATGGACGCTCTGACGCGCGGCGACGCGCAGGCCGCCGAGCAGGCGGCGGCCGGCATCGCGTGGGCCAACGAGCCGCTGGCCCATCTCTTCGCCGACCAGGAGGTCTTCGCCTCCTACAACACCCAGATCGAGAAGGCCCGGATCGCCGCCGCCGGCTACTGCCGACCGGGTCCGGCCCGGTCGCCGTACCACCACCTGCCGAAGGAGTACGCCGCCGCCTCCGCCGCGTGCGGAGAACGCTGGCGTGAGCTGTGCGCGCGGCTCGCCGCCGGGACGGACGATCAGAAGTGACGAGGAAGTCCATGGCATCCACTGACACGACGCCCTACGGGGACGACTACGCGCCCCACCGGGCGATGCTCGACGCGATGCGCGCCCGCGACTGGGGCCTGCTCATCGACAACGAGCTGCGTCCGGCCGCGAGCGGAGCGACGTTCACCACCTTCGACCCGGCCACCGAGCTCCCCCTGGCGGAGGTGGCCGACGGCGGCGAGGCCGACATCGAGGCGGCCGTCCGGTCGGGCCGGCGCGGCTTCGAGATCTGGCGCCGTTACTCGCCCCAGGGACGGGCCTCGGCGCTGCGAGAGCTCGCCGGGCACATCAGGGCCAACGCAGACGAGCTCGGTCTCCTCGACGCCCTCGACGGGGGCAGCCCGGTCACCGCGATGCGCAAGGACGCCCTGTGGGCGGCCGACCATCTCGAGATGTTCGCCGACTGGGCGCTGATGATCAAGGGCGAGACCTACCCGGGCGCCGGGACCGGCCTGCACTACTCGCGGCCCGAGCCCTACGGGGTCGTCGGCCGGATCATCCCGTTCAACCACCCGGTCTTCTTCGGGGCGGGAAAGCTGGGGGCGCCGCTGATGGCGGGCAACGCCGTCGTACTCAAACCGCCGCCGCAGGCGCCGCTGTCGGCGATCCGGCTCGGTGAGCTGATCGCGGAGGTCCTGCCTCCGGGCGTGGTCAACATCGTCAACGGCGCCGGTCCGGCCCCGGGCGTGGCGATCGCCGCCCACCCGGAGATCGAGCGGATCGCGTTCATCGGCAGTGAGCGGACCGGACGCGACATCCAGCGAACCGCCGCCGGGGCCGGGGTCAAGCATGTGAGCCTTGAGCTGGGCGGCAAGAACGCCATGGTGGTGCTGGCCGACGCGGACATCGAGGCGGCGGCCCGCGGCGCCGTGTTCGGTATGAACTTCACCGCCACACAGGGCGAGTCCTGCGGATCGAACTCGCGGCTCCTGGTGCACCGGTCGATCGCCGAGCAGGTGCTGGCCCGCGTGGTCGAGCTCGTCGAGCAGATCAAGGTCGGCGTGCCGGTCTCCGAGTCCACCGACATGGGCGCGCTCGTCTCCCGCGAGCACTTCGAGCGGGTCAGCGGCTACATCGACATCGGCCGTGAAGAAGGTGCCGTCGTGGCCACCGGCGGTGGCCGGCCCACCCACCTGCCCGAGGGCCTGTTCATCGCGCCCACCGTGTTCTCCGGCGTCACGCCCGACATGCGGATCGCCCAGGAGGAGATCTTCGGACCGGTCCTCTCGGTGCTCACCTTCGACACCGACGACGAGGCCGTCCGGATCGCGAACGGCGTCCGCTACGGCCTGACCGCCAGCGTGTGGACCCAGGACGTCGACCGTGCGCACCGGTTCGTCGAGGACCTGCAGGCCGGATACGTGTGGATCAACGACTCCTCGCGCCACTTCCCCGGACTGCCGTTCGGGGGCGTCAAGGCATCGGGCCTCGGCAAGGAGGAGAGCCTCGAGGAGATCCTCAGCTTCACGCAGTCCAAGACGGTCAGCATCCCCCGCAGGCGGCGCTGATGCTCCACCACGTGATCGCCCTGCGTTTCCACGAGGGGACCACCGACGAGCAGATCCAGCGAATGGCCGACGGTCTGCTGGGGCTGCGAAGCCGGATCGGCACCATCCGGTCGATGCGCATGGGCAGCGACCTGCGGATCCGCCCGGACAACTTCGATTTCTCCTCGCTGATCGAGTTCGACGACGAGGCCGGCTACCTCGAGTTCCGTGACCACCCCGCCCACCAGCAGGTGGTGCGCGAGCTCATCCAGCCCATCATGGCGGAGCGCGCCGGCGTGGTGTTCCTCAGCTCATGACCACGCAACAGCGACCCCACGGAGGACCGACCCCATGACCACGCACGCAGCGGCGCAGACAGCGGACCTGGTTGTCGCGAACCACATCCTCGTCCGCCAGGGTGTCCTCGACGCCTTCGGACACGTGAGTGTGCGGACCGCCCCGGGCGCCGACACGTTCTGGCTGTCGCGGAACCTGGCACCGGGTTCGGTGACCGGGGCCGACCTGCTCGAGCACGACCTGGACGGGCGCACCGACGACCCGCGCCGCCCCTACCTCGAACGCTTCATCCACGCCGAGATCTACCGTCGGCGGCCGGACGTCATGGCGGTCGTGCACAGCCACTCGCCCTCGGTGGTGCCGTTCAGCGTCGTCGCCGCGGCGATGCGGCCGGTTCTCCATATGGCCGGGTTCCTCGGGGAGCGGGCGACGCCGGTGTTCGAGATCAGTGACGTCGCCGGAGACGCGAGCGACCTGCTCATCACGTCCTCGTCGCTGGGAGCGGCGCTCGCGAAGACGCTCGGTGACGCGTCTGTCGCGCTGATGCGCGGTCACGGGGCGGTGGCCGTCGGCAGTTCACTGCAGGAGGCCGTCTACCGGGCGGTCTACACCGAGGTCAACGCGCACGCCCAGGCTGCGGCGCTCGCTCTCGGACAGCCGCGGTACCTGTCGGCCGGGGAGGCGGCGACGGCGAGCGCGACCATCGGCGGTCAGGCCGTCCGGGCATGGGACGTCTGGCGCGAGCAGGTACGTCCGGGCATCACGGCCGGGGACCCGGTCACCGGCCCGGGAGAGGAGTGAGAGCGGCATGCAGTTCCACCACTTCGGATACGTCTCACAGGATCCACGTGTCCAGCCCGCCTCCGGTGTCGGGCTGAACCGCCCGGACACCGTCCCCGACGAGGTCGACGTTCTCGTCGTGGGCACCGGACCCGCCGGGATGATCACCGCGGCTCAGCTTTCCCGGTTCCCCGGTATCACCACGCGCATCATCGAGCGCCGCGCCGGACGCCTGGAGATCGGCCATGCCGACGGCCTCCAGGCACGGAGCGTCGAGACGTTCCAGGCGTTCGGTTTCGCCGAGCGGTTGGCGGCCGAGGCGCATCACGTCACCGAGTTCGCCTTCTGGCAGCCCGACCCGGACGATCCCACACGCATCGCCCGGGCCGGCCGGTCGCCCGACGACCCCAGGGGACTGAGCGAGTTCCCGCACATTCTGGTCAACCAGGCGCGCGTACTCGACTACTTCGCCGAGTTCATGGCGAACTCACCGAGCCGGATGCGACCGGACTTCGGCGTGGAGTACGTGAGCCACGAGGTGGTCCCAGGGTCCGACCACCCCGTGCTCGTCAGACTGGCGCGTTCCGAGGGCGAGTCCGCCGGCGAGGAGTTCCAGGTTCGCGCGAAATTCCTCGTAGGGGCCGACGGGGCCCACAGCAAGGTGCGCCAGTCGATCGGCTGCCGGTTCGAGGGTCACAGCGCCAACCACGCGTGGGGGGTCCTCGACATCCTCGCGGACACCGACTTTCCCGACATCCGCCTGCTGTCGACCATCCAGTCGAACAGCGGCGGCAACATGATGGTCATCCCCCGTGAAGGCGGATTCCTGTTCCGCCTGTACGTCGACCTGGGCGAGGTCCCCGTCGATGACGCGAGGAAGGTGCGCGGTACGCCGGCGGACGTCGCCATAGCGAAAGCCAACGAGATCCTGCATCCGTACTCGCTGGACGTGAAGAAGGTGACCTGGTTCAGCGTCTATGAAGTCGGCCACCGACTGGCCGACCGATTCGACGACGTGCCGGCCGGGGAGACCGGCCTCCGCCTGCCTCACGTATTCATCCTGGGGGACGCCTGCCACACGCACAGTGCCAAGGGCGGTCAGGGAATGAACGTCTCCCTGCAGGACGGATTCAACCTCGGCTGGAAGCTGGGGCACGTCCTGGACGGGCGGGCGCCGGAGTCACTGCTTGCCACGTACGGGGCGGAGCGCAAGGCCATCGCGAAGAACCTGATCGACTTCGACAAGGCGTGGTCGTCGATGATGGCCAGGAAGGCCGACGAATTCGCCGACGCCGCGGAGCTGCCGGAGTACTTCAAGGCCACGGAGGAGTTCCGCACCGGATTCCGGACGGAATACACCCCTTCGATGATCGTCGGTCGGCCCACGTACCAGGAACTCGCCAAGGGTTTCCCGATCGGGCAACGCTTCGCGTCCGCGAAAGTGAGGCGGGTGGCCGACACCAATCCGGTGCATCTGGGTCATCACGCGACGGCCGACGGGCGTTGGAGGATCTACGTGTTCGCGGACGAGGCGGCTCCCGGCGACGACTCCATGGTCGCGAACCTCGCAGAGTGGCTCACCTCGTCCGCCGACTCGCCGTTCGCCGGGCTGCCGGACGGCGTCCAGCCCGACGACTGGTTCGACCTCAAGGTCGTCTACCAGCAGCATCACCACGCGATCGAGTTCTCCCGCGTGCCCGAGGTCTTCAAGCCGAGGACCGGTCCTTTCGGCCTGGTCGACCGCGAGCACGTCTACGCCGCGATTCCTGAGGACGACATCTTCGAGTCGCGCGCCGTGGATCGCGCCGGTGTCATCGTCGTCGTGCGACCGGACCAGTACGTCGCGCAGGTCATGCCCCTGGTGGCGACCGATCGACTGGCCGGGTTCTTTGCGGGATTGCGCACCGAGGCGCCGCTCTCGAAGTAGTGCCTGTTCCACCTGAAACGACGGAGGCGGACCCGGACGGTGGGTCAAAAAGCTGTGCGGGCAACCCGGCACATCCTGGGGTGGGCTGCACGCTTGACCGCGTCGATACTTCGCATATGTTCTGAATATATAACCAACGGGGGTAAGGTGCTCATATGGTGACTGATCGGAGGGCCGGATACGGGCGCGGACTGCGTGAACGGCAGACGCGGTCCGGTGCCCTGCCGCTCGGGATATCCGCACGGCCGCACTGAGCTGCGTTCCGGACACCGGCGAGGGACGCTCGCCGATCTCCGCAACAGTCGGTTCCGCCGCCCACCGGATGTGCTCACGGCCCCGCCGGTGCCTCGTGAGGAAGGGCGCCTCCGGCCGTCCGGTCCTGTCCGGGCAGTGGTGGCAGACCGCGCTTTCGCCTGCCTTCTCCCGACCAGCGAGGTACACCGTCATGGGCACGGACCGCACCAGTCAGACTTCCCCCACACGTCGCGCCGTACTCGGCGCCGGTATCGCGGCCGCGGGTTCCGGGCTGCTCGCCGCCTGCTCTCATGCCGGCTCGGGCGACGGCGGCCGCCCGGGCGCGCCCGCGCCGGCCGGATCCGCTCCGAACGGCAGAGAGGCCGGCGGGGCACATCCGACCCCCGTCGAACCGCTCCGTAAGCACACATTGAGGGCCACGCCGTCGCCGGTGGAGTTGGGCGCCGGACGTACCTTCAGGTCGTGGACCTATGAGGGGTTGCTGCCTGGCCGGGAGGTGCGGGTCACCGCAGGTGACACTGTGGCCTTGACGCTGGCCAACCACCTGCCGGAGGCGACGACCGTGCACTGGCACGGTATTGCGCTGCCCAACGACATGGACGGCGTGCCCGGTGTGACGCAGCGGCCGGTCGAACCGGGTGAGACGTTCGACTACCGCTTCACCGCGCCGCATCCCGGCACCTACTGGTTCCATCCTCACATGGGGGTGCAGAGCGACCGTGGCCTGTACGCGCCACTCATCGTCGACGACCCGAAGGAGCCACTCGGGTACGACCACGAGTGGATCGTCGTGCTGGACGACTGGATCGACGGAGTGGACGGCTCCACCCCCGACGACGTTCTCTACCAGCTCCGCAAGGGCAAGCCCCCGGTGGGGCACGGCAACAGACCGGAGGGACCCGTCGGGGCCGGTGGCGGGGCGCTGGCGGACGCCGCGTCCGGGGGAGCGGACGACGGGAAGGGCTCCGGACGGGCACCCTCGCCGTCACCGGACCGGCGGAAAGGGCCGAAGCGACTGAGGGCGGGGGTCACCAGCAAGCTGCTCGGCGGTCACGCGGGACACATCGCCTATCCCTACTACCTGATCAACGGGCGCACAGCGGACGACCCCACGCAGTTCACGGCCAAGCCCGGCGACCGGATCAGGCTGCGCATCATCAACGCCGGCGGGGAGTCGGCCTTCCGGGTGGCGCTCGGCGGACACCGGATGACCATCACCCACAGCGACGGCTTTCCCGTGCAGCCGTACAAGACGGACGCGCTGGTCATCGGTATGGCCGAGCGGTACGACGTGCTGATCACCGCGCAGTCGGGAGTCTTCCCGCTTGTCGCGCTCGCCGAGGGGAAGGGGGGCCGGGCCATGGCCGTCCTGCGTACGGGCGCCGGAGCGGTCCCCAAGCCGTCCGCGCACCCTGCGGAGCTGGACCGTGAGGTGCTGGTGTCCGCCCGCCGGCTCGAGCCGGATGAGTCGGTGGCGATGCCCCACCGCAGATGCGACCGGCTGCTCCGCGTCAAACTGACCGGTGGCATGAAGGAGTACGACTGGGGCATCGACCACGAGCCCTACAACCCGGATACGCTCCACAAGGTCGAACGGGGCGAGCGGGTACGGCTGGTGATCATCAACGCCACCCACATGTGGCACCCCGTGCATCTGCACGGCCACACGTTCTCTCTGGCCGGCGTGGACTCGAACGGTGCCCGCAAGGACACGTCGATCGTGCTGCCGCACAACAAGCTGGTGGCGGACTTCGACGCGGACAACCCCGGACTGTGGATGCTGCACTGCCACAACATCTACCACTCGGAGTCCGGAATGATGACGACCCTTGCATACCGCGGGTAGGACGTCACTTCTCATGGCTTGATCGTTCGTTGAACCGTACATGGCGGATCTGGTTGAGCGTTTGGTGCCGGACGAGTTGTGGGTGCTGTCCCGGCGGGTGGTGCCGCCCACGGAGGCCAAGCGTCCGCACGGCAGGGGCCGGCGGCGGGCGGGTGATCGTGAGGCACGGCCGCGATCATCTTCGTTGTCACCTCGGGCCGCACGTGGGCCTGGCCCCCGGTCTACCGGCGCTTTGCCAGGCCGAACACCGGCGGGAACTGCCGCGCACAGTGGTGTGAGGTCGAAGATCCACCTCGCTGACCCCAGCCTCACACCCGGACGAGTGATCTGAGCACGGGAGCTGATTGTGATCATCACCGACTGGCAAGCCCGTCACGGCCTCACTGCGGCGGAGCACCAAGCCGAGTTCGATCGGTTCACCGGGAGAGGGTACCGACTTCTCAAGATCGCAGGCTATGAACGGGGGAGGCACCCCGCGCTTCGCCAGTATCCGGGCGGTCCAGGAGGGGGAGCGCCTGGCAGGCCCGCCACGGTATCTCGGCCAACGACTACCAGACAGCGGTGACCGCGCTGAGCCGCGACGGCTTCCGGCCTGTCGACCTGTCGGTCTTCCGCTCGGGAAACACCGTCCTGTTCAACGCGATCTGGGAACAGGAGCAGGGCCTGGAGTGGGTCGCTCGCCACGGGCTGACCGGAGACGAGTACCAGGCCCTGTTCACAGATCTGTCCAACGAGGGCTTCCGTCTGCGCTGTGTGTCCCCTTATGAGGACCACAACGGCGCACGCTTCGCCTGCATCTGGGACCGCTACGCCGGCCCCGCGTGGACGGCCCGACACGGTCTGACGGCGCAGGAATACCAGAGCGAGTTCAACGCGCAGCAACAGCGCGGCTTCCGCCTGGTACGAGTGGTCGGTTACCCGACCGGCGGTCAGATCCGGTATGCGGGCATCTGGGAGAGTTCCCCCGGCCATCCCGGGAACGCAACCCACGGCCTTTCACACGACGAATATCAACGCCAGTTCGACGCCCATTCGGAACCGAGCAGCGCCGGCCAGGCCGTCCTGGCCGACGCGACCGCGACGAACCGGCACGGTCAGGAGGTGATGTACTTCGGCCTCAACCGCGACGCACCCTACGAGATCCGGGTCGACCGAATGGATGCCCACGGCGGCTGGGCCATGACGCCGGCCGAAGTCCTCCGCTTCGTCTTCTCCGTCGACGGCCTGCCGACGCCCCCCGACCTGCTGCAGCCCGCGACACGAACAGCGATGACCACCGCGTCCGCGGTCCGCCCGGTCACCCCCACCACGACGGGCTACGCCCGGGGGTGGGCGGTCAACAACGTAGGAACCATCTGGCACGACGGCACCCTGCCCGGCACGCAGGCGATCCTGGTCCGGCCGTCCGACGGCCGCGCTTGGAGCGCCGTCTGCAACGCCGGACGTCCGGGCACCTCGCTCGCCACGGAGTTCGACGACCTGATGTGGAAGGTGCAACAGGCCATCTGACCAGACCCTTCCCGGCCGCCGAAGGCCCGCAGGTGGTCCCTGCAGCGCCAGCCGGCGGCACTACAAGCGGGTGATGACCAGCGAGACTCTTGGTTGCGTCCTGGAAAGTGGTGTACGGGTTCCCACCATCCCGGCTGCCACGCCGAGCGCATGCGGCAAGCAGTGTCGATGGCGGCGTCGGCGGCCTGCTCGGTCAGGCCTCGCTGGCGGGGCAGAGTCACTGTGTTTCTCCTTGTCGGTGGTCGATGCCGCTGGCGCGACGACGTCGGAGCAACTGGTCATAGGGGTTCACCGACGGTAGTGGCCCGGTGTCTGGCGGGAGATGGGACAGCTTCCACTCGTGCAGAGAAACGTCACGTTCGCCGGCGTTGCAGGCAGCGGCCGGCCTGCCAGGTCGGGCCCGGTCCCGGTCTGGGCTGCCTTGCGGGTCTCCAGGGCGACGGCGTCGGCGGTCATCGTCCCGGCGCGCGAGGCTGCGGCGAGACCGGCGACGATGTGCTCGTGCGGCAGACCCTCATCGTCTTTCGCCGCTCGGTGCGGTGCAGCCCTGAGCGACCGGCAGTCCCCTTACCGGCACTCGTTCCCCGTGTTGTGAGTGAGGCGTGCTCCCGGAGGGAGCTTCGGCAGGACATGAGAGCTCCGGAAGTCGCCGGCGGCCGGGGAAGCCAGGGCGGCGCGGTTACGCCGGGCGGCGCGATACGCCCCGGTGGGCTGACGGTGCCGAGGATTCCCCCATGGCTGTTGAGTGCCGGAGCCGTACGACGAGACGGTGGGAGCCGACTGCCGTGCGATCGGGTGTGTTCACCTCGGGGGCGCAGGGAGCCCCGTCGGGGCAGGGTGACCAAATGGGTCCCCTGCCCCGACGGGGCTCGGTCGGCCGGACGGCGGGTTATCGGCGCCCGGCACGGACCGGTGCCGTGTGCGGCGCTCTCCGGCTCAGCCGAAGTTCACGTCGCTGCACCACATGTAGGCCTGGTCGAGGTGCGAGGCCTGCCAGATCACGAACAGGATGTGGTGTCCGGTGTAGCCGGAGGTGTTGACGTTGAAGCTGATGTCCTGTGCCGGGGCGAAGCGGCCGGTCTGCGTGATGAAGTCGAGGTTGCCCCAGCCCAGGGTCTGGGTCGTGGGGTTGAAGCCCTGCTTGCTCACGTAGACCTTGAAGTAGTCGGCACCGTGGGACGCCTGGTCGTGCAGCTGGACCGTGAAGTTGTTGCTGATGTTGGTCGTCTTCCACTGCCCGGGTTTGTCCAGGCTTGCGTTCCTCGAGAGGTTGTTGCTGCAGAGCGTCCCGTCGGGGGTGCGCGCCTGGAACTGGCCACCGAGGCCGTCGCGGAGCGCGCTCATCCAGTTCCACATGGTGTCGGGGTTGGCCTGGAAGGCCTGATAACACATGGGGTCCTGGGTCTGCATGGCCGGGCTCGTGTGGTTGCTGCCCCACGTCTTCCAGCACTGGTACGCGCGGGAGGCGGGGTTGACGATGGTGCCGTGAGCCTGGGCGGGAGCCGACCAGGCCAGTGCGCCGACAACCACGGCGAACACCATGACGAGCGCCTGGAGAGGCCGGCGGAGGGACGACCGCGAACGACCGGTTAACGGACTCTGGTTGCGCATGTGGGGGGAACTCCTTCCAGTTGCAGGACTGTTATGGGAGCGCTCCCAAAGGTACGTCTTCTGAGTGAAATGTCAATGAAAAGAACGGAGTTGATCATAGGGCTGAGTGACGAGCAGGGAATCTGCCGTGAGCCGGGAGCCAAACTGGCATGCACCACCTGCCAACAGCCCCTGCCCCCCAGCAGCCACCCACGACTTCGAGATCGAGACAGACCCTAACGGAGTCCCAGCAGGTGATGCGGAGGCATTGGCAGCGTCCGGTCCGGACAGTTACGGATCGGGGTGGTCTCCTGCCCGGCCGCCCGCAGTGCTCCTCGAGCCGTGGGATCCTCCGGTCCCGTGCTCTGCGCGACGCCAGCCGCAGGAGGGACTGTAGATCGTCGTTCTGCAGTCCCGTCTTCGCACGGGCGAGTAGTCGTCTGCCGAGGCCGTTGTCAGGCAGGGACGATCTGGCCGTTGTCGATGCGGAAGTTGTCGGTCGGTGAGCAGCCGATCGATGGCGTGATCAGCACGCTGACGGCAACTGGTGCGGGGTCTGCACCGGAGGTGGAGAACTCACACACCGCGTGGCGGCCGGTCAGCGGGAACCAGAACCAGGAATCCGCCTTGCCGACCAGAGCACGGTCCGATTCCCTCCACGCGCCATTGTCGAAGGTGAAGACCTGCAGGCGCACGGATGCGGCGAGCGGGTCGGTCCGCGACCTCAGAGCGGTGAGTGTGAACTTGAAGTCCTCGTCCAGGACCGATGAGGCGATCCGCCGGCGCTCCGCCGGCTGGGGCTCGGTCTGCGTTTCCTTCCCCTGACCGGCAGTCGGGCGGGCCTGCGGGGTGGTCGGGGACGGGTTCGGAGGGCCACCGGCGGTTGCGCCGATCGTGGCCGTGACGGCCGTGGCAGTGGCCGCCACGGATGCCATGGCGACACCCCAGCCTGTGAGCCTACGGAAGTTTTTGATCACGACGTCTCCACATGTGGTGATGGGTGCGTGTTCCCGAGACGCTGCGCACCGTCTTCGGACCGGCGCGCCTCACGGTCGACCGGGGCTGCGCCGGCACCGGTCCGAATGACCCCCCTCCGTCTGGTCGCGCAGAAAAAGACGACCAGAAAGGGCCTGTGACGAAACTCTCCGATGCCTGGTGCAGGTTGCAGCGGTTGTTCCCGTCACCGCGTCGCGGGCGGCGGCGGGGCCACTCGGCGCGGCTACTTGCCGGGGAAGGACAGACGCACGGGCGTCGGCGCCTCGGCCGGACCGCGACCGTCCTCGGTCCGGTGAGGCCGCACGTCGGAGAGCTCGAACGTGAGTTGCCAGGTCGCCGGCGTCAACACCCGCTGCCTCACCTGACCATGAGCCCTACGGAACTCCCCGGTGCCTCCGGTGATCGCGTTGACGATCGGAACCGGTACGGGAATTCCGGCTTGCTCGCCCTGAACGGTGATTTGACCTTCCGGCAGCACCGCGGTCGACGCGCACTGTCCCGCGTTGCGTTCGAGGTCGGTGATGACACAGAACCCACCGATGCGCCCGACGACGCGCTCCTCGCGTCCCTCGGTCGACGTCAGGTTTCCGCTGAAGACGAACTGGTCGCCGACACTGCGGCCCGCCGCCCCCAGATCGAGCTCTTCGCCGACGTGCAGCCGAGCTTCTACGTGGATGGCGCGGCTCTTCGCCGAGGAGCCGTCGTCAGGGCGGTGCGCCGCAGCGGGAGTTGTCCGCGAGGGGACAACCTCGGCCGACGCGGGCCCGATGAGGGTGAGCCCGGCAGAACAGCAGAGAACCGCAACGGCGAAGAATATGAAGGGTCGGCCGGCGAAGCCCATGGTCGCCTCCGTGTTTGTGGGAATGAACAGGGCCAGTGTCGCCAGGCTTCGTCCGAAGTCGACGCAGCAGGACGGTGGCGTGTCCGGTCGGTTGACGGGGGAAGGGACACCCGGGCGGTTCCCCGGGCCGTGGGCGAGAACGTACGAGAAGCCCCGCGGTATCCCCGGGAATCCCCGGCACGCTCACCCTGGTGGTGACGCACTCGTCCGAGTTCATTCATGACGGGCCCTCCGTCTGGTGGAAACGCTAATGGCGGCCGTGGCGTCGTGCTCAGCAGAAGGACGGCAATGGGGCCATTGGGGTGCCTTTCCCTGGGTGAGGGGGATAGGCCGTGCGTGTGGCGGGTCCGTCAGGGCGCGCGGACAAACGCCGCCCTCGCCCGAGACCGGTGAGACCTCACCGGTTCGCCTCCGTCCTGCCCGGTGGAGACGTCTCCGCTTGCGGGCTTCGCCCGCGACCTTCGCCGCGACTTCGACGCGGTCCGCAACGGGCTGTCTCTGCCGCACGGTTCCGGCGCCGTCGAGGGCAACATCAACCGACTGAAGATGCTGAAACGCCGGATGCTCGGCGGGGCCAGCCTCGATCTCCTTCGCAAACGCGTCCTGCTCACACAGTGAGTCTCGACCGTCCAGTTCACAAGATCATTGACAGAGCCCGGATCTTCACGTGGATGGCGTCGATGAAGATCACCGGGTAGATGGGGTCGAGGGGCCGGTTCTGCCACTTGGCCATGCCGTCCATGACTGTCGGTGATCGTGGAGATGGTCCGGCGGGAGATGTCGGCTCCGTAGACCTCGGCCGGGTGGGTCTGGACCTCGCCGGTCGTCAGACCCTTCGCGGACAGCGGGATCACCATTTCGTCGACGCCGGACAGGCGCATCTGCCGCTTGCGCGCGATCTTCGGCTCGAGGGCGCCGTCCCGGTCGCGGGGCACCGATGTCTTGACCGGTCCGACCTCGGTGAGCACGGTCTTGCCGCGGGTGCTGTTGCGGGAGTTGCCACCGTTCTTGTCGGCCAGGTCGTGCTTGTCATAGCTGAGGTGGTCGGTGATCTCGCCCTTCAGGGCGGACTCCGGCAGTCGCTTCGTGAGTTGCTGCAACAGCCCGCCCTCGCCGGTCGGCTGCAGGCCCTCGGCCTGGGCGCGGCCCACCAGCTCGTCGATCAGTTGGTCGTCCACGGACTTCGACGGCTGCAGCGCGGCCGCCTCGGTGGTCCCGGGCTCGGTTACGTTTTCGCTGGTCATCGGTGCGTCTTCCTTGACCAGGAGTGACACCGAACGTTTCGCAGTCCCGACTGCCGCGCCTCTACTTCCTGCGAGGGCTTCTATGCCCTTGATCAGGGAAAATGGGGCTGCCTTGAGTCCGGCGGGAACAGGCCGGCGAGGCCATGGCCGGCAAGCGGTTCTTCCAGGCCGAAGTTGACGAAGCCGGTGACCTCGGGTTCACGGATCTCCAGTGTGTCGATGCCCGCTTCCCGTGCGAAGGCGGTGATCGCTTCCAAGTAGGCCACCTCGACCGGTCCGTGGTCGCTCACCGTGTCCTCAGCACCCGTGTGGTGCCCGCGCTCGTCACGGTCGGCGGGGTTGTACTTGGTTATCTGATGAGCGAAGGACGGCGGCACGAAGCTCCCTGAGCTGATGAGGTGGGGCCTCAGCATAATTCGTGCCATCAGATGCAGATCCCGCCTACACCTCACCGGAACGCGGGCCACTCACCCACAAAAGCGTGGGACTCCCTACACATAGCTGGGGGCAGGACTCCGGGCCTCCGGAATGCCGCCGACTGACGGCACGACCGTAGGAGCGCCCAGCCACCGACACAGGCCGACGGACTCGGAACCTGCCTACAGAAAACTGGGACGCGGGCGCACTCGCCTACAGAAGAGCGGGGACCGCCTACACATCGCTGGGACCAGACAACGGCCGCACGACCCTATCTCCTGCCTCGGCTCCCCGAACTATCGGCGGCGAACGCGTCTCCTCTACGGAGGTGCGCCGCCTGAGACACCCTGGGTCTGAGACACCTGTACAGGTCACATAACCCCATCAATCCCGGTATCCGCCGACAGCTGCGCCAGGGCCGCCGATCGGATCTCGGGAGATTGTCATGTCCGTGCCGCGCCGTGAGCGCAGCAGCACCCGCCCGCCTGCGTACACGGCGAGGTGGGCACGGTCCATCCCATTTCGGCTCCGCAGCCCACCCAGCGGGCATGTCAGGGCTTTCCACGGCCACGGTGAGCATCGGCTCGGGCAGGGACCAGGTCATGCGGTAATGCCTTCCACCCGACCACCGTTCTTGGCTCCAGTGGTCAACGCGGCACGGCGAAGGCCCGGACGCCCGGCCCGGGCCTTGCTCTGTCGAGAGCGTGCCAGTAAACGGCGGGTACGCGATCAGGGCGAGGTGGCGGCGTCAGTTCTGGCAGCCGCAGCCGGATGCCGTCTTGGCCTCGGTGACGGTCAGGGCGGGGTCGGCGGAGGTCTCGCCGGAGGTGCAGCAGGCGTTGACGCCGCAGCACGCGTCGGCCGACTTGGTGGTCTCGGTGGGCGTGTCAGTGGCCGTCGGCTTGGTGGCACGGACGATGGCGGAGTGCATGCCGTCGGCGACCTGGTGGGTGGGGGTGATCTCGATGCCCGTGAAGCCGGCGGCTTCAAGGCCCTGGCGGTATTCGGCGAAGGACAGGGCGCCGGCGATGCAGCCGACGTAGTCGCCGCGTTCGGCTCGCTGGTCAGATGTGAGGGTGTCGTCGGCGACGACGTCGGAGATGCCGATACGGCCGCCGGGCTTGAGGACGCGAAAGGTTTCGGCGAAGACAGCGGGCTTGTCGACGGACAGGTTGATGACGCAGTTGGAGATCACGACGTCGATGGTGTTCGCGGGCAGCGGGATTGCTTCGATGGTGCCCTTGAGGAACTCCACGTTCGTCGCGCCTGCCTTGCCGGCGTTGGCGAGGGCCAGGGCGAGCATCTCGTCGGTCATGTCCAGTCCGTACGCCTTCCCCGTCGGGCCGACGCGGCGGGCGGAGAGCAGGACGTCGATGCCGCCGCCGGAGCCGAGGTCCAAGACGCGCTCGCCTTCGCGGAGGCCGGCGACGGCGGTGGGGTTGCCGCAGCCGAGGGAGGCGGCGACGGCCTCCGCGGGCAGGATGTCGCGTTCGTCGGCGGCGTAGAGAGTGGAGCCGAAGTTCTCGTCGACCTCGACGGGCTGCGGCCCGCAACAGGCGGCGTTGCCCTCGGTGACCTTCACGGCCGCCGCGGCGTAGCGTTCCCGGACGGTTTCACGCAGGTCGGTGGAATGCTCGGCCATGGCTCACTCCTGGGTGACGGGGCATGACGGCCCCGGAACGGCTTGTATTGACGTTCTTTGATACAACCTTGCGCCTTGAATCGAAAAACGTCAACATAGAGCAATGTCGAAACAAGAGCTTGAGGTGATCGGCCAGGGAACCGACGGCTGCTGCAATGGTCTGGCGTCCGCGCCGCTGGACGATGAGCACGCGGCTCAGCTGGCGAAGGTGTTCAAGGCCCTCGGGGACCCGGTCCGGCTGCGGCTGCTGTCGATGATCGCCTCGCGGGACGGCGGTGAGGTCTGCGTGTGCGAAATGACACCCGCCTTCGATCTGTCCCAGCCGACGATCTCCCACCACCTCAAGCTGCTGCGCCAGGCCGGCCTCGTCGACTGCGAACGCCGCGGAACGTGGGTGTACTACTGGATGCTGCCCGGCGTCCTGGACCAGCTGGCCGCGTTCCTGACCACGCCGCAGACGGCAGGAGCGACTGCATGAGCGTATCCCTTCGGCTGCCGCGTGGCCGCCGAAGCTCTCCACCCACGACCGGTCCGCCGGCTGCTGAACTTGAATGAGTGATGTCGGCGTTGCTCGCCTGACACGGGTCGGTCGGCTTCGGCAGCCGTGGTGTTGTGAGGTACGCGCAGGGCGGCCGGCTGACCGACGCCGCGAGGGCCGCGAGGGAGCGGATCCGGCTGCAGGCCGTGGAACGCTTCGAGGGCGGGGAGAGGAACCGGGAGATCGCTGCTGCTCTGCGGGTGACCGAGCGGTCGGTGGAGCGGTGGCGCCGAGCCTGGCGTGAACGGGGCGAGGTCGGGATCCTGTCGAAGGGATCTCCGGGACGGTCCAGGCTCGGTCCGGCCCAGATCGCTAGGCTGGAACGGGAGCTGGAGCGTGGCCTGCTCGTTCACGGCTGGGCCGACCAGCGGTGGACGCTGGCGCGGGTGAGACTCTGATCGGCCGCCTGTTCCACGTGAGCTACACCGTGGAGGCACGAAGCGGGTGGCCTGGACGGCCGCGCCGAGCGGGCCGAAGATCCGCTCAGTGACCAGCAGACTGTCCAGGTCCGCCTGACGCAGGGAGCCCTCGGGCAGGCTTTTGAGGCGTTCGGTGACGAAGTCGGAGAGCGGGCCCATCCGGCTGCCTTCGGTGCGCCTCCGCCGCACGGCGGTCCGTTGCCGCCACAGTTCCGCCTCCTGCTCGGCGAGGGTTTCCTCCCACCGCTCCAGGATGCCCGCGATATCTGCTCCACCGTCCGCGCCGACGGAAGCCGTGCCGGTGGTGAGGGCATCACGGATGTCGTCCAGGGCGATCCCGGCGTCGGCCATCCTGCGGATCCACAGCAAGCGGATCATGTTCTCGTACCCGTAGCGGCGGCGGTCATCGCCGCCCCGCTCGGGCTCGGGGAGCAGCCCGATCTCGTGGTAATGGCGAATCGCCCGTGGCGTGCTGCCGACGAAGGCCGCCGCGTCACCGATCCTGACCTGACGGGGGGCACGAAAGACGAACACATGAGCAGGGACCTTTCCTGAAGGCATCGCGAAAGTCCACCGGACCACATGCCGCTACGGAAGGTGCAACCCCTGACACACATACCGCGTCGCGCCAATGCCAGGAAATGCGCCCTTCCTCCGTAGTGACCGCAGGGCCGTCCTTCGCTGCTGAGGTCGCCACCTCCGAGCAGATCGCGACCAGCGCGCACACCAGCCCCGTGGTGATCAGACGGCTGTCCGGAGAGCTGCGCGAGGCCGGGCTCGTGGAGTCCCGGCGGCGGGTGGCCTTCCAGGATCCGGTGCATGCTGGATCCCGAGCTGCTGGAACGGATCACCGCGCGGCGCGCGGAGCTGGACGAACTCGACGAACAGCTGTGGGCCGGGCAGTCCTGCGCACTGCGACCCCCGCGGTCACGAGGACTTCCGGCACGGGCTCGGGCCTCTACACCGACGGGTTGTGAAAAACGCTTCGGGCGGCGCCGGAGCACCGCCCGAAGTGAACGTCGAGGGCGAGGAAAGCGAAAGAACTTGTTTCAGGAAAGTTGAGAAGGAAGCCCTTTCATGGCCTCGCCACAGGTGACCCTAGCAGTCAGCTCGGGATCAAGTCGCGCAGATTCTCCAGGGTGATGACTCGCGAGTCAGGGTGCAGACCCTCGGGACGTTCGAGGCCGATGTACAGCACGGGTACGTCCGGGACGGACCCGCCGCTCCACAGTTCCGGGGCCGTGGTGTGGTCGGACATCAGGCCGGTCAGGTACCGCACCGTCAGATACTCGCGTTCCACGATGGCGCGTACCACCTTGGACACCGACACCTGGTTCTCCTCGACCCGGTTGGCCGATGAGATGCCCTTCAGATACAGGTGCAGCCACTTGGCGCGCCACCGGCCGTCGTCCTCGCGCCGGAACACCAGGGGCAGCGCCACTCGGCCCCTCCCGCGAAGCTCCGACTTCATACGCACCGTGCGCGGCTCGAACGGCCGGCCCTTCTGCTCACCGTCACGCAGCATGAAACCGAAGAACGACTCCTCGACCTCCTCGAAACCCTCGCCGTCGAAAACATTGACCTGCGGCACGATGAATGCGCTGCGTACCCGGTCCAGGGACAGGTTGATGAATTCCGAGGCCCCGTCGGGCGCTTCCGTGACATCGCCCGAGTGCTCCCCGCCGACTGCGGTGAGCGAGGTGTAGGAGAGCCAGGCATCGGTACGGTAGTCGGCGTGGAGAAGCAGCGCCGAGAGGTCGTAGTCGGTGCGGTGCCCGGTCTCCTTCCAGTACACGAAGAAACGCAGCTGCTCGCCGTCGACCTTCGAGAGTGAACCTCGCGGCAGTACACCGAGCCCGGCCGCGGTCGCCCTGCCGCTGAGGGGGAGCGCCACGTCGAGGATGTCGGGGTCGAGCAGCAGCCGGGCCGGTGCCGGGAGCCTGCGGCGCATCTCGGCGTCGAGGGCGCCGATCAGGCGATCGCGGTCGGCGGCGGGGACCGGCGGCCGGACGTCGGTGGCGACCCAGCCGCGGCCCCGGCCGTTGATGAAGATCCGGGGTTCGCCGGTCTCCCGTTCCCGGTTACGGAAGTGCTCACGGACCGACAGCACGACCCGGCCGGAGACCTCGGGGGCGACCTGTACCGCCGCGGCCACTACCTCGTCCCGCTGATCCTGGTCGGCGGCGATCCGCAGCAGGAGGTCCAGTGCGCGGAACAGCTTGCCGGGAGCGGACTTCAGCACTCGTACCGCACCGAGGACGTCGAACGCGTCGAGCAACTTCTCGACGCGGCTGTCGAAGGACCGTGCCTCCTTCTCGCCCCGCGCCACGGCGAACACATCGGCGGCGTGCGGCCAGCGCGGGTACTCGTGCGGGTGGAGCCGCTCGCCGAGCCGCTTGAAGGGCTCGCGGTGCGCGTGCACATCGGTCAGTTTGGCGGGGTTCGCCGCGACCACGGTGTCGAGGCCCGCGAGCAGCGCACGACGGACCGGTCGCGGGAGACTCCGGAACCGGGTCGGCTCCTGCAGCGTCACGTCGCCGCCCGACAGTGCGCAGGCGAGCCGCAGCACATCGGTGACGGTGTCCAGCAGGAGGTCGGCGCCGACAGCGAGACGGGCCTCGTTGACGACCGCCCGGTTCTCCCGGACCGGGATCGACTCCGGCTGGGGGCCGAGCGCGCACCGTTCGGCGAGAGTCCTGAGGTCGCCCAGGTGGTCCTCGCCCAGTGGCGTCGTGCTGCCCGCCAACGCCAGGTACAGGTCTGTGAGTTCGTCGTCCAGGTCCCGCCCGAGGTGCAGGACGGTCACCCGGTCGCCCGCCGAGGCGATCAGCTCGTCGTGCGCCGCGAGCATCTCCTCGTGGCTGTGCTGGTAGCGGCCGTACGCGGGGAGGCTGAGCAGGTCCAGCACTCCGTGCGCCAGCTGTGTCAGCACGTGCTCCCGCGATGCGTCGTCGGCGAGCGCCTGCGTCACACACCGCGTCCAGAACTCCTCGGTGTCCGGCACGTTCGCCGGAAAGTCGATGAAGTACGCGTTGTGCCGCACGTGGTCGCCCACCATCTCTCTCACGGTGCGCAGCGTGCGCCGGGCCGTGTGCACGACCGCGGTCTCGGACAGCCCGGACAGCCGCTCCAGCAGCGACGCCGAGAGCTTGAAGCCCACGGTGGCCAACGCAGCGTCGAACTGCCGGGCGACGGTGGCCCCTTCGCCCGCGGAGCCCCGGGGAGCGGAGATGCGGTGGGTGTGCCGGATGACCAGCGACTCGAGACTGTGCGCCATTCGGGGATGATCGCAGAGGTGTACGAGGCGACGCACAGGAGTTTTCTCCAGGGCGGGCGCCGTGACGGCGTCGCCCCCGGCGGGGACACCTCGGACGGGTCCGTCCTTGCCGGTGATGGGGAGCGGACCCCTCCTCTGCCCACTTCGGGCAGCGGAGGCAGCGACCACCGCTGGGTGCCGGGAGCCTTCTCCTGTCGACCGGGCTTGGCGACAGGCAGGTCGGTTACCCCGGCCGGCATGACTGACACACGGCCTCTTGCCCTGATCACCGGTGCCTCCGCCGGGATCGGATACGAACTGGCCCGGCAGTTCGCCGGGCACGGCTACGACCTCGTGATCAACGCCAAGGACGAACGGCTGGCTTCCGCCGCCCTCCGCTTGCGGGAGACGGGTGCGCGGGTACGCTCCGTACGCGCCGATCTCCGGACCCTCGAGGGTCCGGAAACCCTGCTCACAGTGGTCGACGGGCTCTCGGTCGACGTCGCCGCTCTCAACGCGGGAGTCGGCCGGGGCGGTGCCTTCGTCGACACCGACCCCGCCGACGACCAGGCCGTCATCGACCTGAACATCACCGCAACCGTCCGGCTGGCCAAACCGTTGCTGCGCGCCATGGTGGCGCGCGGCGAGGGCCGGATCGCCTTCACCTCGTCCGTCGCCGCGACGATGCCCGGTCCCTTCCAGCCCGTCTGCAACGCCTCGAAGTCGTTCGTGCAGTCCTTCGCCGAGGCGTTGCAGGAAGAGGTCGCGGACACCGGGGTGACGATCACGTCGTTCATGCCGGGTGCGACGGAGACGGACCTCTTCCGGAGGGCGGGGATGGCGGAGGACACCAGGATGGGGACCTCGAGGAAGGACGATCCCCCGCAGGTCGCCGAGCAGGCGTTCATGGCGATCGTGAAGGGCGAGAAGAAGACCGTCACCGGGTCACTGAAAGCCAAGGCGCTCGGAGCGGCAGGGAAGCTGCTGCCGGACGGCGGAAGGCGTACGGGACGACCCGCCAAGGCCCGGGCCGGCTCACCTCCCCACGTCTCGCGAGCCCGACGACGGCCCGCGGCCCTGACGAGGGGATGATCAGCCGCTCAGCCGCTCAGCCGCTCAGCCGCTCAGCCGCTCAGGCGCCCGGAGCGGCATCCTTGCGGGCCGACGCGCGACCGCGCTGCTTGTGGCTCCGGCCTGCGGCCACGTCACCTTGCCCGCCCGCGCCCCCGTCCGGGTCCGCTATGCGGCGTCGGTTCCGGAACGGCGAGCGACACGCCGTCGGAGGCGGAAGGGCAGCACGTACCAGCAGAGGCTGAACCACAGCATGACCCCGGCGACGAGTGCTTCGGCGAGGACGCCAGGAACCACGAAACGCAGGATCAGCAGCAGCGTGCAGCCGATGGTCAGCGCGAGCAGGACCATGCCGCACATCATCAGGCGACAGGCGGCCTCCACCACTTCGTCCTTCTTGCGCTGGCCGGACAGGAAGCGGTGGATGGAGACGGGTGCTACCAGCGATCCCGTGGCCGACGCGCCGAGGACCACGGTGATGACGTGGATGACGCGGTCCACCGTCCCAAGTTCCCGGAACAGCGGAGCGAAAGCCACGCCCAGCAGGAACTCGAAGAGGATCTGCACGCCGGTCTGGGTCACCCGCGTCTCCTGCAGGACCTCGTTCCAGCGGCGGTTGACCCGTTCACGCGGAGACTCCGGCGCATCGGCGCCGGAGCCCTGGCCGCCGTGATGCGCGCAGCACGCGACATCCTCCTCCGTCGACCCGGCCGACCGATCCGTCATTGTCATGGCACCCAGTCGCAAGCCAATCGTTTGCCCCGTCTCCGCCGTCTTCATGCAGGTCATGGGGCACGGCGGAGCTGTCCCGAACCACGCTCCGCCCTCCGTCCCACCTGGCCGGTGCTGAAAGGCCGGAGCGGGAAACACGTAAGGCGGGACAGCTACGGGCAACGGCGCGCACGGCATGACGCCCGCGTGCTGGAAGGAACGAGGTGGGCGATGCGTGCGGTGACCGTGCGGCCCGACCGCAAGGACTCCCTGGAGGTACGGGACGTGCCCGACCCCACCCCGGGTGTCGGCGACCTGCTGGTGCAGGGCCTGGCAGTGGGGGTGTGCGGAACGGACAGGGAGATCGTGCGGGGCGAGTACGGCTGGGCTCCACCGGACCGCGACCGGCTGGTGCTGGGCCACGAGTCCCTCGGGCGGGTGCGGCAGGCACCTCCGGGCAGCGGGTTCTCGGCCGGTGACCTTGTCGCCGGGGTGGTGCGCCGGCCGGACCCCGAGCCGTGCGGGGCCTGCGCGCGCGGGGAGTTCGACATGTGCCGCAACGGCCGATACACCGAACGCGGCATCAAGGACATCGACGGTTATGGCGCACAGGTGTGGTGTGTGGAAGCCGACTACGCGGTGAAGCTGGCGCCGCATCTGCGGCGCGTCGGTGTACTCATGGAACCGGCCACCGTGGTGGCGAGGGCGTGGGAGCAGGTCGAGCGCGTCGGTGGCCGTTCGTGGTTCGAGCCGCGTCGCGCACTGGTGATGGGGGCGGGACCCATCGGTCTGCTGGCCGCCCTCCTGGGCGTACAGCGTGGGCTGGAGGTGCATGTCCTCGACCGGGTGACCGACGGACTCAAGCCCGCTCTGGTCCGGGAGTTGGGGGCCGTCTACCACAAGGAGGACGCCGAGCGGGTCGTCTCCGCCGTGTGCCCGGACGTCGTCATCGAGGCCACGGGCGCGAACGGGCCCGTCCTCGCCTTGCTCACGGGCACCGCGCCCTACGGGGTGGTGTGCCTGACCGGTGTGTCATCCGCCGGCCGCGGGACGACCGTGGACGCCGGCGCCGTCAACCGGCAGATCGTGCTACAGAACGACGCCGTGGTGGGCTCGGTCAACGCCAACCTGCGTCACTACCACCAGGCCGCCGACGCCCTGGCCGAGGCCGACCTGCCATGGCTTGAACGGATGATCACCCGGCGGGTGCCGCTGGAGCGCGCGACGGAGGCGTTCACACCTCAACCCGACGACGTCAAGGTGCTCATCGAACTCTGGGCCGCACTCTTATGCCGCACTCTTGGGCGGCACTCACTCCGAAGAAAGGCCCTGGATGTCTCACCACACCGCTCCCTTGGTCGTCGTCATGGGGGTGTCGGGCTCGGGAAAGACCACAGTGGGCAAGCTGCTCGCACGGGACCTCGATGTCCCATACACCGAAGGGGACGACCTCCACCCCGCGGCCAATGTGGCGAAAATGCGAGCGGGCGACCCGCTCGACGACGAGGACCGCCGTCTCTGGCTGGACGAGATCGCACGGTGGCTGGCCGGTCACGCCGACAGCGGAGGAGTGGTGACATGCTCGGCGCTCAAGCGCCGCTAGCGTGACCGGCTGACCATCGCCGCGCCGAACGTCTTCTTTCTCCATCCGGATGGCTCGCCCGAGCTGATTGCCGCACGGATCACCGCACGACAGGGCCACTTCATGCCGCCCGAGCTGCTGCATACGCAATTCGCCGACCTGGAGCCACTGGGCGACGAAGCGGGCGCGGCCATCCCGGTCGACGGCAAGCCGCAGGACACCGCTGCCCTCGCACGTGCCGCCGTCACCTCGGCCTGACCGCTGACGCGGGTGTCCGGCCCGGACACAGCCTCGTCCACCGGTTCCGCGGACCGCTTCCGTACGTGGCGGCCACGCCTGTAGGTGGTGACCTCGCCGACCACACAGACCCCCTCCCATGGCAGCCGTGCACGCATATGTGTGGGGCTCACCGAACAGGCCCTGACACCAGGTCCCCCGGTCGGACGACCCGGACGGTGACCGGCCGGCCCATCGTGTCCAGCCGGTCCGTCGACGGCCTGGGGCCGGCCCCGGGGCCAGAATGGGTGCCGGAGCCGGGATGCCCGGGACGTACCGCACCGACCGCCTCGGCCGGACCGCCCTTGACGGGGCCGTCTGCCGCCACCAGGAGAGCCGCCATGAACCCGCACCACCGTGCGCTGCTGGAGCCGCCGCCCTCGGCGACTGCGACGCGGTGCGTTCCGCCCTCGGTACGGGTCCCGGACCGAGGCCCGGGACCCGTACCGGCACGCACCGCTGCCGCTCACCGCGCTCGACGATCACGTCGCCACCACGGGCGCAGACCCGGATGCCCGGGACGAGCGCGACGACATCCCATGGCCGGCCACCGGCGTCACCGGCGGCGTCGCCATGAAGGGTGACGGAGCCCCGCCCACCGGAAGGCCGTGGAACTGCTCAGCACGACGGAAACCGGCCCGGACCCGGCCGACCGGCAACGGCCGCACCGCCCCACGACGCCGCGCCGCGCCGGGAGGGGGCGGGCCGTCCGCGGAATCGTCCTGACGCTCTCCGCCGCGGCTCTGCTCGTCGGCTGCACGTCCGCCGGAACCTCGGACGGGCCGGCCGCGGAGGGGAGCTCCCGGTCCGCCTCGGCGCCCGCGACTCCCGGCGCGGAGCGGGCCGGCACGACCCTCGAAGGCACCCTGCTGGTCGCGGACTTCGGGGCCGACACCGTCACGTTCGTCGCCCCGGACAAGGGCCCGTTCGACTCGGTGAAGGTCGGTGAGGCACCCTACGGAGTGGTCGTCGGCGAGGACGGCCGCGCCTGGGTCGCCACCGCCGAGGGCGTCGCCGTCGTCGACACCCACCGGCGCGAGCGTCTGGGCCTGATCCCGTACGAGACGGCGAACCTCGGCCCGGTCACCCACGGCGAATACCGCGGCGGCGGCATGGGCATCGCCCTCGCACCCGACGGCGAGCACGCCTACGTCGGCGTCAATGTGCCCTCAGGCAACGGCGCCCTGGAGACCATCGACACCACGACGCGTGAGGTCACCGGCACCACCGAGGTGGGCCGGCGCCCGTTCGACGTCGACGTCTCGGGGGGCGGCCGCGAGGTCTACGCAACCAACCACGACTCCTTCGACGTCACGGACCTCGATGTGCGCTCGGGCGACACCCGCCGCATCGGGGTCGCCCCGTACGGCACCGAGGGCGGACTCGGCTCCTGGCTCAAGCCGCACCACGCGGCCGTGCGCCGGTCCGACGGGAAGCTGCTGCTGCCCTTCGAGGGCGAGAGGCTCGTCGTACTCGACCCGGCCACCGGCCGCTCGGCCATCGAGCGGATGACGGCCAACCCCCACCAGCACGGTGTCACCCTCGCACCCGGCGGCACCCTCCTGGCCGTCGGCACGGGCCCGATCGACCCCTCCGAGGACGAGGGACCGTCGCTGACCGTCCGGACGGAGGACGACGGGAGAAGGTGATCCCGCTGGAGGGCCCGCACGAGGACGTCGCCGTCTCCGCGGACGAGCGCACCGCCTACGTCACCGGCGGCTTCGCCCGCGACGGCTACTGGAACGGCATCACGGTCGTCGACCTCACCGACGGCCGCACCCGCCGACTGCCGGCGGGCGAACGGCCCCTGGGCATCGTGGTCTTCTAGCTGGTGGTGTCTTCCCGGGGTCCGGGCCCCGTCCGGATACCTGGCGCGGGTTCAGCCGCCCACCCCATATTATGTGACCGGCGTCACATATCGCTCCTGTCAGGAATCGGCAGGCGGTCTCGTTCAAGAGGCACGCGAACGAGACAGGAGCACCCTCATGAAGCACCGCATCGTCGTCCTCGGTGCCGGATACGCCGGGGCCTTCGCCGCCGGGAACCTGGCCCGTCGGCTCTCGCCGGCCGACACCGAGATCACCGTCGTCAACGCCGTGCCCGACTTCGTCGAGCGGATGCGGCTCCACCAGTTCGCCGTCGGCCAGGACGTCGCGTTCCGCCGGCTCGCGGACGTGTTCGCCGGCACCGGCGTGCGGCTGCGCCTGGCGCGCGTCACCGGCATCGACCCCGGGCGCAGGACCGTCGCCGTCACCGGCGAGGAGGGGGACGACGAACTCACCTACGACACTCTCCTCTACACACTCGGCAGCTCCGCCGACCACCACGGCGTCCCCGGCGTGGCCGAGCACGCCTTCGACGTGACCGGCCGGTCCTCGGCGCTGCGTCTGCGAGAACGCCTCGCCGGTCTGGGCGAGGGCGGCACCGTACTGGTCGTCGGTGAAGGACTGACCGGCATCGAGACCGCCACCGAGTTCGCCGAGTCCCGGCCCGACCTCTCGGTCGCACTCGCCGCCCGCGGTGAGCCGGGAGCCTGGCTCTCCCCGAAGGCCCGCCGTCACCTGCGCCAGGCCTTCGACCGGCTCGGCATCACCGTTCACGAGCACACCGCCATCGAAGCCGTCGAGCCGACGCGCGCGATCGCCGCCGACGGCATGTCCATCGCGGCCGACGTGACCGTGTGGTCGGCCGGGTTCGCCGTGCACCCCCTCGCGGCCGCCGCCGGCCTGGAGGTCGCCGGGACCGGCCAGATCGTCGTCGACCGCACCATGCGCTCGGTCTCGCACCCGGACGTCTACGCCGCCGGTGACTGCGCCTACGCGATCGGCGACAACGGCCGGCCGTTGCCGATGTCCTGCGCCTCGGCCGGCCTCACCAACATGCAGGCGACCGCCGCGATCATCGCGCGTCTGACGGGCACCGAGGTCCCGGTCACCGGGCTGAAGTACCACGGCAACCACATCAGCCTCGGACGGCGGGACGCGATCTTCCAGATGGTGGACGGCGGCATCCGGTCGAAGTCCTGGTATCTGGGTGGCCGGACCGCCGCGCGGCTCAAGTCGGGCGTCCTCAAGGGGGCCGGGTGGGGCATCGTCCATCCGACCTTCGGTATGCCGAAGCGCAGGCGCCGCCTGGCCGCCGCGCCCGACCCGGCCGGGGCGAAGGCTGCCGCATAGGGTGTTGCGCATGGAGGGCGCAGCCATCGATCGCTTCGAGGCCGGCCGGGGCCGGCTGGCCTCCCTGGCGTACCGTCTGCTCGGCTCGGCCGCAGACGCGGAGGACGCCGTGCAGGACGCGTTTCTGCGCTGGCAGGCCGCGGACCGCGAATGGATCGCGGTACCGGAGGCATGGCTGACCAAGGTCGTCACCCATCTCTGCCTCGACCGGCTCCGCTCGGCGCAGGCCCGTCACGAGCGCGTGGCCGGTGCCTGGCTGCCCGAGCCGCTCCTCGAGGGCGACCCGATGCTCGGCCCCGCGGACACCGTTGAGCAGCGCGAGTCGGTGTCCCTGGCCGTACTGACCCTGATGGAGCGTCTCTCGCCGGTCGAGCGGGCCGTCTACGTCCTGCGTGAGGCGTTCTCGTACAGCCACGCCGAGATCGCCGGGATCCTCGACATCAGTGAGTCCGCCAGCCAGCAGCACATCCACCGGGCCCGGGTCCGGGTCGCGGCCGAGCGCCGCCGAGGCGGCGAGGTGGACCCCGCGTCGGCGCGCAGGGTTGTCGAGGAGTTCCTGGCCGCCGCCACGACGGGGCGCACCGAACGGCTGGTGGCACTGCTCACCGACGACGTGACGGCGGTCTCGGACGGTGCGGGACTGAGCCGGCGGCTCCTGCGGTACCGGACGGCCGAGCGGGTCGCCTCCTTCGTGCGGGCCGGCTTCAAGCCCACGCCCGCGAAGCGGCGGCTGGCAGGTGGCTCCGTCGCGATGCACATCGCGCAGATCAACGGCTCCCCGGCCGTCCTGGCCGTGGTGGACGACCGGGTCGTGGGGGTAGTGGCGTTCGAGGTGAACGAGGGCAAGGTCGCCTCCCTGAGCGGCATCGCGGCCACGGCCCGGCTCTCACGCCTCAACGAGTACTGGCGCCGGCACGAACCGGATGTACCGGTCATCAACGCTTGGTGACCGGCCGCGGCCACGTGGTCCATGCCGCCGCGTCGCCGTGCCTGAGCGCGGGGCAGCGAGCGCAGCGGAGGTGAACCCGAGCAGGTTCGGCACCACCCGTGAGGGTGAAGACCGTCGACCACTCCGACTCCGCCGCCCTCCCGCTCGGCGGCGAGGCAGCCGTCGTCGACGGCGATGACCTGCGACTGCCTCGACCAGGAACCGTCGCCGAAGGCGCTTGTCAGATGCCCGTCGGACACGTGGGGCGCCCCTTTTGGCGGACCGGCAACAGGAATGGCGGACCGGGAGGGCGGTGGGCCAGGGTGGGCCCGTGACCGACAACATCGCAGCAGGATCGGCGGAGTGGCGGCCGTCAGCCGTGCCGGTGAGTGGGAAGACCTTGACGGATGAGACGTCCGAGGTGTTGGCGGGATCATGACGCTGGATCAGCCGGCCACGGAGGCATGGCTGCACGGGTATCCGTTGGTCACCGAAGTCGGGACTCTCAGCCGCCCACCGTTCCGGCGTCGATGCGCCGGCCGCGCGATGTGTCCACCACGACGGGGATCCCGTCCGGGGTCTGCCCCTCGAGCCGGTGCAGCGGCAACGGGATCGGCGGGATGTCGTCCGGGGTGCGGACGTGGATGTGCATCGTCCGGGATACCGCGTCGACACGTGTGACGGAAGCGCCCGGCTCATCGGCGAGCCACTGTTCCGCCGCGTACTTGGCCCGGCTGGTCCAGGTGTCGACCAGGAGAGTGAAAACGGTGTTGGCCGTCAGCGGAACGAATACGGCCGTGAAGAGAATCACCATGCCGACACAGCTCCTCCGGGCGGGCCGTCCGGCTGCCTTGTCGTCCTCGGTGCCGTACCCGAGGGTGGCGAAGACCACCATGCCGCCGAAGACAACCACCGGCGACTCCGCGGTGAGGTAGGCCATGTCCTGCCCGTCGAGTATGAAGCGAGCTACTACACGGAACTCACGAAATCCCGGGTCACAGCCGTAATCTGAGATCTCTGCCGAACCTGGGGTGGTTCAGGTCGACGTGTGTTGCGATGCGCTTTTGTCGGTAGCCGATGCCGTTCTGGATGCCTTCGGGATCGAGCTGGCCGTACTCGACGAATGAGAGGATGTGCAGGTATTCGCCGTGGTTGGGCGGGTCTTGGCCCTGAATGTGGTGAACGTAGCCCACGGTGAATGCGTTTTCGAGCCTGGTGAGCGTGAGCGATTCTGCCTCTGTATCGATGAGGCTCTCATTGCGCAAGGGGTCGAAGTCGCGGTTCTGGCCGCCGGGCACGGGTTCGGTCGGCACGAGCTCACCGGTCAATGGTGCGGCTGGTGAACCACTCACCGTTTCGTGAGGCCGGGGTGCCTGCCGGCGGGTCGGTGTCCGTGGTCCGGCTCGGTGCCGTTCCGGTCCGGTTTTTTGGCGTGGAGGCGGTGTGGTCGGGGTGCCGGTTCCGGTACTGGTGGGCTTGGAGGGTGGGGTGTCGGGTGTTCCTTGTCGCTGGCTCTGTCCCGCGGGGTGGCTGCATCCTGCCGGAGTGTGGGGTGCACGTCCGGCAGGATGGGACCCGGCCCGGCTGTTCAGATTTTCAGTCGGGGGAAGACCGTGCGGGCGTTGCCTTCGAAGACCGCGGTGCGGTCTTCGGCGGTGAGGAAGTCGATGCCCTCGATGACGGGCTTGAGGTCGTCGTACGGTGTCCCGGTGGCCGGGTTGGTTGTTGAGCCGCTGCCGGGCCGCTCGGTGCCGAAGAGGATCCGGTCCGCGCCGACTGTCCGGAAGAGCAGTTCGAGGGCGAGCGGGTAGTGCAGGACGGTGTCGAAGTAGAACTGCTTGAGCCGTTCCTCGAACGGGGTGGCGTCCGCCGAGCCGCCCAGTGCGGGGTGGAGGACTTCGGCCTGCCAGCGGCCCAGCTGGTAGGGCACCGAGCCGCCGCCGTGGGAGACGATGACGCGCAGGGTCGGGAAGTGCTTGAAGACGTCGCCGCGGATCATCGAGAGGATCGTGATCGACTCCTCGCTGATGAAGTGCTCGCTGTAGGTCTCGCGGCCGGAGTAGCAGCCGGACGAGTGGATCTGCATGGGCACGTCGAGCTCGACGAGTTTCTCGTAGAGCGGGAACCAGTACCGGTTGTCCATGCCGGGACCGTTGGCTGTGCCCTCCGCGGGATCCGGGTTGACCAGGACGCCGACGAAGCCGAGTTCCTCGACGGTGCGACGCAGTTCGGGGAAGGCGTCGGAGACCGGGTTGCCCGGGGTGATGGGGAGGCCTGCGACACCGGCGAAGCGGGTCGGGTGCATGTCGACGGTCCGTGCGATCACGTCGTTGTTGGAGGCGATCCACGGGTGGACCAGCCGCGACGGCTGCATGGAGTGGCCCTGGTGGAACGGCCGCGGCGAGATGAGCTGTAGGTCGGTACCGACCGCGTCCATCTTGGCGATGTTGCCGGCCGCGGACTGGGCGATGTCGTCGTCCGCGACCTTGGCCTTGCCGGCGTGGTAGCCGCCGTCGGCCAGCAGCATGGCCCGGTGGGCGTAGAGGGAGTCCGGGGCGACAACGTGAGCGTGCGAGTCGATGATCATCAGGCGATCTCCTGGATGTAGGCGGTCAGCTCGCACTGGACGAGGAGCGGGCCGTTGAGGTCGTGGACGAGGGTGTGCCGCGCGGGCCGGCTCTGTGGGTCGGGGAACATCTGTGTCCACTGCGCGTCGATGAGCGGGCGGCAGGACTTGTCGCGCACGTAGAAGACGCAGCGTGCGATGTCCTCGACCCTGCCGCCGGCGGCCTCCACGATCCGCCGGACGTTGGCGAAGACGAGGTCGGTCTGCTGTTCGAGGTCGGCGGGGATGTCACCCGTCGCCGGGTCCATGCCGTTGATCCCGCCCGAGGCCAGGAGGGGGCCGACGAGGGATGCCTGGGGAATCGGCAGGCCGCCGTGGGACAGGCCTTCGATGTTGATGGATCGTCGTGTCATGACACTCCTTCGGAAGGTGGGGCGGCCATCCGGGCCCACATCGGGGCCGGGTCGAGGACGAGTCCGGCTCCTGAGCCGGGCGCAGGGCGGGGACGGGCTCGGGACGGGCTCGGGACGGCACGGGCGGGGGTGCGGCTCAGCCTCGGGTCTGGAGGCTGTGGTAGCCGTACTCGCGGCGGGCGTCGACAAGGGACCGGCCCTGCTCGACCAGAGCGCGGATGTGTTCCTCCGCCTCGGCGATGGTCCGGGCGACGTCGACGATCTCCGCGGCCCTCGACGTCGGCAGCACGACGACACCGTCGGCGTCCCCGAGGAGGAAGTCGCCGGCTTCGACGCGGACGCCGCCGATGTTGACGGGGACGTCGTAGCCGTCGACGCGGACCCGGTCCTTGCCGGTGCGCATCCACCGGGACCGGGAGTAGACCGGGTAGCCCAGCTCGTAGGCGCGGTCGCTGTCGCGGCACACGCCGTCGATCACGGTTCCGGCCAGCTCGCGCCGGGCGGCCGTGGCGGTGAGGAGGTCTCCCCACACGGTGGTGTCGAGACGGCCGGCGTTGTCCAGCACCACGGTGGTCCCCGGGGGCAGGTCGTCGATGTAGTCGCCGACGGTACCGCCGTCGTCGCCGACCGGCACGTAGCGGACCGTGAAGGCCCGGCCCGCCAGCCGTGAGTCGCGGTTGAGGGGCAGCAGGCCTGCGCACTGGCCGTTGATGCCGAGCTTGTCCAGCGCGTCGCTGACGTGGCTGGTGTCCAGGGTCCGGAGTTCGGTCAGCACCGACTGCACGGTCCGGTCGTTCACTTCGTGTCTCCGTTCAGCATCGACTCGTAGTCGTGTCCCATGACCTCGACCATTGGTTCCCCCGCGAGCGCGCGGGCGGCCATCAGCTCTTCCTTGGCCGCGATCCGCTCGGCGGCGCCGAGGACCTCCTCGGCCCGGCCGGCCGGCACGAAGACCACGCCGCTGCCGTCCGCCAGCACGTAGTCGCCCGGCGCCACCTCGACGCCGGCGACCGTGACGGGCTGGTTCCAGGTCCGCTCGATGACCCGGCCGCGGGCGGTCTGCGGGACGACACCGGCGGCGTAGACGGGCAGTTGGTACCCCGACGCCTGGTCCACGTCGCGCACGCCTCCGTCGGTGACGACCGCCGCTACGCCCTTGGTGACCGCGCCCGCGGAGAGGACGCCGCCCCAGCCCGAGACCTGGGCGCGGCCGGCGTTCGCCACCACGATGACGTCGCCGGGCTCGGCCGCGTCGATGGCGGCGGTTCCCAGGTGGCGGGGGGCCGGAATCCCGGCGTACTCGGTCAGTTCCATGGTGACGACCCGGCCCGCGACGGGCTTCGCGACCGAGACCGAGTGGATCCCGAGGGCGGCGCCGTCCAGGCCGAGGGACTCCAGGGCGTCGGAGACCGCGCAGGTGTCGAGCTTCGCCAGCCGCCCGGCGATCGCGGCGGCGGTCATGACCACAGTCCGAACGCAAGACCGATGCCGGTGCCGGCCTCGGTGCGCCGGGCGGGGATGTACTCCACCCACCGTGTCGACAGGTGGGTGCCCGCGCCTGCGGCGGCGATCCAGTTACGGCTCTCCGATGTGCCCGAGTTGAGGCGGGCCGGATCGATCGAGCGCAGCGTCTCGGCGTCGCCGGCCGCCATCGCGTCCAGCACCGTGCGGTCCAGCTCCTCGTCGACCACGAAGTGGCTCAGGCCGCCCGAGGCGATCACCGCGACGCGCAGGTCGCCGGGAAGTGTGCCGACCGCCCGCTTCAGCGCGGTGCCCAGGTCGTAACAGCGCGCCGCCGAGGGCTGGTTGGGCGGGAAGTAGGTGTTGATCAGCACAGGGACGACCGGCACCTGATATCCGGCCAGCAGTCGGCCCACGACGAAGGCGAAGGCGTGCCCGAAGCCGCTTTCGGTCTCGGTCTCGGCGCTGGAGGCGACATCGAACTCCTCGGCGACGAGGGATTTGATGATGTGCAGGCCCGCCGCGGCGTGTGCCGGGTAGACGGCCCCGTCCATCCCGAGCCGCCGCTGCACCTCGTCGAAGGTCTCGGAGCCGTGGTCGATGGGCAGGTGGGTGGTCAGTTCCTCGCCGTAGTAGACGGCGATCGCAGGCTGGTTGCGCCGCGTGAAGAGCTCGTCCTGGTCATCGCCTATGACGATCAGCAGGTCCGGCGCCAGCTCGACGAGATCCTTGCCGAGCCGCTCCAGGGCGGCCTGCGCCTGCGCGTACTTCGCGTTCCAGACGTCGAGGGAGAGCTCGGCGTCGTAGCGTCCCGCGGCCTCCTCATCGAGGTCGGCGTACGGGCGGATCACACCGGCGTTGTCGTAGAGCTCCGGGTTGTTCCGGTCGGCCTCGGCACGCTGGTTCCACATCACCTCCGGCTCCATGGCGAGCACGGGGCTGTGGGAGGTGCCGGCGACGGCGATGATCTTGCTCATGGGCGGTGGCCTGCCATTCTGTTCGTTCGATCGGTCGAGGGACGCGGTGGGCGTGCCGGTCGGCTACTGGAGTCCGTAGAGCTCCAGCGACGACCCGCCTGCGCGGAGCTGCGCGATGATCCCGGTCTCCTTGGTCACCCGCGCCTTCGAGGCGGCGAGCACGTCCTCGGCCCGGTCCTCGGGGATGACGACGACCCCGTCCGCGTCGCCGACGACGAGATCACCCGGCGCGACGGTGATGCCGCCGAGGGTGACCGGCCGGCCCACCGCCCCGGGACCGGCCGGGTCCTTGAGGGTGCCGCGGATGCACACCGTCGCGGAGAAGACGGGGAAGCCGACGGTCTGCAGTTCGGCGGTGTCGCGGACTCCGCCGTCGATGACCAGGCCGCCCAGCCTGCGGGCGAGGGCGGCCTCGCTCAGGATCTCGCCCCAGTAGCCGTACTCGTCCGGGGCGGTGGTGGCGACGACCAGGACGTCACCCGGCTCGGCTTCGTAGATCGCGCGCTGGATCCACAGGTTGTCGCCGACCGGGGCCAGCACCGGCAGGGCGCGTCCGGCGAGCCGGGCACCGGGGAAGGCGGGCTTCAGACGGGCGGGGAGGGCGCCGATGCGGCCGCCCGCCTCGTGGAGCGTGGCGGACCCGAAGGACAGCGCGCGCCCTGACTGAGAATCAACCATTTCAGCCTCTTTCCTTCGTTCGTCCGGCCGTCCCGGACCTCGCCGTCGTGTGATGGGCCGCCACTCTAGATAGAGTTCAAGATTGAATGCAATACCTGCCCAAAAAAAGATCGGATGCGGGTTGACGTGGAGAACATTGCCTTCATCGAACTTTGGGTCCATCTATTGAATTCAGTTCTGTCACGTGCTTGAGTGCCGCTCACCCCGAAGCGGAGTCCTACGCCTCCGCTCGATCTCCACTTGAAGGTGTTCATGACGGCTCAAACCAGCGCCGGAAGCCGGTCCGCCCCGACACCACCCGTCCTCGATGTGGACGCCGTGCACGTCGCCTACGGCCAGGGCACCCGCGCCCTGACCGGGCTCAGCCTGTACGTCGAAGAGGGCGAGGTCGTCGCGCTGCTCGGGGCCAACGGGGCCGGCAAGACGTCCCTCGTCCGTGCCGTCACCGGCGGCCTCGGCTTCTACGGCGGGCGGATCACCTCCGGCACCATCCGGGTCGACGGACAGGCCGTGGCGCCGGACACGGCCACGATGGTGCGCCGCGGCGTCAGCCAGGTGATGGAGGGCCGCCGGATCTTCGCCGACCTCACCGTCGGGGAGAACCTCCTGGCAGGCGGACACGCCTGCCCCTCCCGGCAGGAGCTGACCCGCCGCTACCGCGAGGTGATCGCGCGGTTTCCCGCCCTCGAGCGCCGCGAGAAGACCTCGGCCGGCTACCTCTCCGGCGGCGAGCAGCAGATGCTGGCCATCGGCCGGGCGCTCATGCAGGCGCCGCGCTTCCTGCTGCTCGACGAGCCGTCGCTCGGCCTCGCGCCGGTCGTCGTGGGGCAGGTCCGCGACCTGGTCCTCGAGCTCAACGCGAGCGGCACGACGATCCTGCTGATCGAGCAGAACGTCGCCATGGCCCTCGACGTGTCCGCACGCGCCTACGTCGTCGAGCGAGGCCGGGTGGTCCGCGACGGCACGAGCTCGGAACTCGCCGAGGACGACGCGATCCGCCGCGCCTACCTGGGGATCGGAGAGATCGCCGCATGAGCGACGAATTGCTGGCCGTCTCCGGCATCAACTTGAGCTTCGGCGGCGTGAGCGCCCTGAGTGACGTGTCCTTCACGGTGCGCCGCGACGAGACGTTCGCGGTCATCGGCCCCAACGGCGCGGGGAAGAGCTCGCTGCTCAACGTGCTCACCGGCGTCTACACCCCGTCCTGCGGAAGCGCGCGAGTCGACGGCGCGGAGCTGGTCGGGCGTCGGCCCCACAAGGTCGCGGCGCTCGGCGTCTCGCGGACCTTCCAGAACCTCGGTCTCTTCGAGTCCATGTCGGTGCTGGAGAACGTCCTGGTCGGCCGTTCTCCGCAGCTGAGGAGGGGCATCCTGGCCGGCAGCCTGTGGTGGGGACCGTCCCGCCGGGAGGAGCTCGCCGCACGCGCGCACTGCCTGAAGATCCTGGACCTGTTCGGCCTCGCCGATCTCCGGGACGCCGAGCTCGGCGGCCTGCCGTACGGCACCAAGAAGTGTGTCGAGCTCGCCAAGGCGCTGGCCAGCAGGCCCAGCATCCTGCTGCTCGACGAGCCGGTGGCCGGCATGAACCCCGAGGAGAGCGCCCGCATCGCCCGGTCGATCCAGCTCGCGCGCACCGAGCTCGGTGCGTCCGTCCTCCTCATCGAGCACGACCTGCCGCTCGTGATGTCGTTGGCCGACACCGTCCTGGTCATGGACTTCGGACGCGTGGTCGCGGTCGGCACACCGGACGAGATCCAGTCCGACCCCGAGGTGCTGCGCGCCTACACGGGTGAACTCGACCGCAAGGAGGCCGGGGCGAGCGATGAGTGACTTCTGGCAACTGACCTTCTCCGGCTTCTCACTGGGCTTCCAGTACGTCCTCGTCGCGCTGAGCATCACCGTGATCCTGCGCGCCAGCGGGATCCTCAGCATCTTCCAGGGCGGCATGGTGCTGCTGGGCGGCTATCTGACCTATGCCGCGCACCAGCAGTGGCACCTGCCCTTCGTGCTGGCGGTCCTGGTCGCCCTGTTGATCTGCGCCGGCCTCAACGCCGGTGTCGAGCGGCTGGTCCTGCGGCGCGCGAGCCACGCCTCCGAGCTGGCTGCCGTCTTCCTCACCTTCGGACTGCTGCTCGTCTTCGAGGAGGTCGTGGAGGCGATCTGGGGAAGCCAGCCCCTCGACCTGGGTGACCCGTGGGCCTTCGGCACGATCGACGTCGCAGGACTGAAGGTCGCCGAGAGGGACCTGTGGGCGATCCTGCTCGCCGGGGTGGCGCTGGTCGGCGTCTACCTGCTCTTCAGCCGCACCCGGCTGGGGCTCTCGATGCGCGCCAACGCCTCCGACAGCGAGGCCGCGAGCGCCCAGGGCATCCGTCCCGGCACCGTGCTGGGAGTCTCGTGGGGGCTCGCCGGGGCGCTCGGCGCCCTGGCGGGCGTGCTGATGACCACCAGCGTGGGCGGCGGGGTCCGCCCGGACGTCTCCATCGCCGCCTTCGCCGCCCTCCCCGCCATCTACCTCGGCGGCGCGGGCTCACCGCTCGGCGCCGTGGTCGGAGGACTCGGGATCGGTCTCGCGCAGCAGTACGCAGCGGGCTATTCCCCCGACTTCCTCGGCAACAGTTTCAGCACGGTCTTCCCCTACATCGTGCTCGTCCTGGTGCTCATCGTCCGACCCCAGGGGTTCTTCGGGACCCGCGCCGTCAGGAGGGCCTGATGTCCACGACCGGATCGCTCACCGCCCGGATGCCGTACTTCACCGGCCCGTCCGCGCGTATCGGTACGGCGGTCGCCGCCGTCGTCGCCCTCGTCCTGCCCTTCATGATCAACGACGTCTTCTGGCTCGCGATCCTGACCACGGCCGGCGTCTACACCCTCGGCGCGGTCAGCCTGAACGCCGTCGCCGGCTACCTCGGCGAGGCATCCCTGGGGCAGGCGTTCTTCCTCTCGGTCGGCTGCTACGCCGGCGTCGCGGCCGGGATGAAGGGCCAGCTCCCGCTCCTCGGGTGGGTCGCGGTCGTCCTCGTCGTCGGAGCGCTCGCCGGCCTGGTGGTCGCTCCGCTCGCCATGCGGCTCAGCGGGCCCCACCTCATCATCATCACGCTGGGCCTGGTCTTCCTCGGCCAGTACGTGTTCTCCAACTGGCGCGGGCTGACCGGCGGCCCGGGCGGCACCGCCTTCGCCCTCCCGATGAGCATCGGAGACCTGGACTTCGGTGCACTGCAGTTCGGGGGGTACCTCTACTCCCGGGAGCAGGGACTCTCCCTGCTCACCTGGATCTTCGTGGCGATCGCGATGTGGTGGGTCCACAACATCGCGACCTCCCGGCGCGGCCGCGAGACGCGGGCCGTCCGCGACAACCCGCTGGCCGCCCAGGTCGCCGGCGTCAGCGTGTGGCGGTGCAAGGCGGGCGCCTTCGCCGTCTCCGGCGCTCTGGCCGCGCTCGCGGGCGCTCTCTTCGCCCAGCAGATCAGCTACGTCGAGCCGGAGATCTTCAACTTCCACCTGTCGATCCAGTTCGTCGCGATCCTTGTGATCGGCGGCAGCGCGACGGCCTTCGGCCCGGCCATCGGCGGTGTCTTCGTCGCCCTCATCCCGGCCTTGCTGACCCGCTACCTGACCGACGCACCCTTCGTCCTGGCGCCGAACGACAAGGGCTTCGGCATGACGGTCTCGCAGCTGAGTTCCTTCACGTACGCGGTGCTGCTCGTCCTCTTCCTCCTCTTCGAACCCCGGGGCATCAACGCCCTGATCACCCGGGCCGTCGGCGTCTGCTCCCGCATCGCCACCGGCCACCGTTCCCCATCCGTCCCGGCCGTCCCGGCGTCCGCACACAAGGAGAACCATGCGTAACTCATTGAGTCTGACCGCAGTCACCGCCATCGCGGCGTTGACGCTGACGGCCTGCGGCGGCACGCCCGTCGGCACGACCGGCCCGGCGTCGAGCGGCGAGCTCACCGCCGGGCCGGGCTTCGACGGGAAGACCATCAGCGTGGGAGTGCTGAACCCGACCAGCGGGATGGTCGCCGCCGCCGCCGGACTGCCCGTCCTCGCCGGTCTCAAGCTCCGCGTCGAGCACATCAACGCCGCGGGCGGCATCGCCGGCAAGTACCCGATCAAGCTCGACATCCAGGACACCGAGTACAACCCGCAGACCGCACTGCGGGCCTACACAGGGATGAGCGGCCGCGTCGCTCTCATCGGCTCGGTCCTCGGCACCGGCGTGGTCCAGGCCCTGCTGCCCAAGCTGGCCCAGGACAAGACCCTCGCCGTCCCCGCCTCGGCTGCCTCGGACTGGCTCCCGCAGCCCAACCTGCTGCCGACCCAGCCGACCTACGAGGTCTCCTTCATCAACGGCATGTCCCACCTGGTTGGCCACAAGGGCGGCAAGGACAAGAACTACTGCGTCTACCGTCAGGACGACGCCACCGGCGAGGCCAACAGCAAGGGCATCGAGTTCGGCGCCGAGAAGCTCGGCATCAAGATAGCCAAGGACGTCGTCTTCCCGGCGTCGACGACCGACTTCACCGCCCAGGTCCAGCAGCTCAAGGCCGCCAAGTGCGACGTCGTGTTCTACGCGTCCTCGGCCACATTCGCGCAGAAGACCATCGCCTCCGCGATCCAGCTCGACTTCGCTCCCACCTGGATGAGCAACGTCGCCGGCGTCCCTCTCTTCCTGGTGGGCTCACCGTCGAAGAACTACCTCGCCGAGAACTGGCTCGTCGCGATGGCCGGCGCGCAGTGGGGCGACACCGGCGTCCCGGGCATGGCCCAGATGGTCGACGACTTCAAGAAGTACGGCGACCCGCAGGACAAGCCGGACCCGTCACTGTGGACCGCCGGCTACACCAACGGCCTCGCCGTGGAGGCCCTGCTGGAGCGGGCCGTCAAGGACGGCGACCTCTCGCCGGCCCATATCACCGAGCTGTCGCACTCGAGCGACTTCACGATCGACTTCCAGGGCCTCTCGCCGGACTTCACCTACGGCCCGGTTGAGGACCGCAAGTCGCCGACCGCGGTGAGCGTCCTCGCCGTCGACCCGGAAATCCCCGGCTTCCTGCGGACCGTCGCGCCCAACGTCGACTCCGCTGCCGCCAAGGCATTCTGAGCCACCGGCAACGGGTGGTGGCCCCGGCTCCCTTCACGGGCCGTGGCCACCGCCCGCCTGTTCACACCCCACCCGGGCCGAATACCCTACGGTTCGCCCGTTACCAGCAAGAAGGAGCCTGATCAGATGGCGGAGGCCGGCACCACCCAGCGCGTGGCGGACGAGTTGCGCCGCCGCATCCTCGTGGGAGACCTCCTGCCGGGCGAGCAGCTCCGGCAGGAGCGGCTCGCCGGCGAGCTGGGCATCAGCCGGGTCCCGCTCCGCGAGGCCCTCCTGGTCCTCGCCAACGAGGGCCTCCTCGTCCACCAGCCCAACCAGGGTTTCGTGGTCACCAAGCGTTCCCCGGACGAACTCGCCCAGATCCACCTGATCCTGGGACTGCTGGAGTCGGAGCTCCTGACGAACGGCTTCGTCTGGCCGAACCGCGCCACGCTCCTGCGGATGCGCAACCTCAACAAGCGGATGGCCGACCTGGTCGAGGCGCCGAACTGGATAGACATCGTGCCGCTGAACCGCGAGTTCCACCGCGTCCTGTGGAACCAGTCCCCGCTCAACGTCGTGGTCGCGGAGGTCGAACGGGTGTGGAGCCTGGCGGCCGCCTACATTGCCACGAGCTACAGCACCCGCGCCCGGCGAGCCGCCGCGGTCGAGGAGCACGAGGAGCTCCTCCAGGCGCTCACCGGCCGCGACGCCGAGGCGCTGCGGCGCGCCCACCTCGCGCACCGTGAGACGACCCGGAGCGGCGCGGACGCCTCCATGTGGGGCCTCGCCTGAGCCGTCCCTCACAGACGCCTAGAAGTCCGGCGTGTCCACGGCGAGATCGTCGAGGTCGATCTCCGGGGCGCCGGACCTGAAGGCCAGTCGCTCCAGCACGCCCAGGAGCCAGAGCCGGTCGCCCTCCGCGACCGGCTCCGCCGTCTGCCTCTGCACGCGCCGCACGCGCGGCCGTGCCGACCGCTCCAGATCCCGGCCCGCGTCGGTGAGGGCGAGCCGGCGGACCCGCTTGTCGCTCGGGTCGGGCAGGGCCGCCAGCAGCCCGTGCCGCACGAGCCGGTCGACCACGACGGAGAGCGTCGCCTTGTCGAGCGCTGCCAGCTCCCAGAGCCGTGAGTGCGTGGTCTCACCCTGGAGACCGACCATCCGGAGCACGGCGTACTGAGGGCCCGTCAGCTCCTGGCCGAACTCGCCCAGCCAGTGCGCGGTGTGTGTCTGTTGCGCCCGCCGGATCAGGTGGCCGGGGGTCGTGGTGGCCCGCTGCCACGCGGCCCCCGCGGTCTCGGCGCCCAGCGGCGGGGCCGAGGAGACCCTGCTGAGCTCGCGCAGATGCCGCATCAGCCGCTCGTGGTCCCGGGCCGGCACCGGGGCGAGGAAGTCGGCCTGCGCCGTGGCGGCGAGCGGATCCGTCTGCCGGAGGGCGAGCCTGCCCGAGCCGGTGAGGGCCAGAAGGTGACGCCGCCGGTCCCGGGGATCCTGGTGACGCTGGATCCAGCCGTCGCGCTCCAGCCGGCGCGCGACGCCGGTCAACGTGGTCTTCTCCAGACCGGCGACGGCACCGACGAGCTGCATGTCGGCGCCGTTCGTCTCGGCCACGACCGAGAGGACGGCGTACTGCGGTGCGGTGGGCACCTGCCCGCAGGTGGTGCCCCAGATCGCAATGTAGGCCTGATGGCACCGCCGCAGGAGGTGTCCCAGCGTCCAGAACCGCGACACTCCGGAGTCCTCCTCAACCGGTCCAAGATGCTGCGCCGTCATCGGCGTGGCCCACGGTACCGCAGCATCTTGGTCCGCACACGAACTATTGACCATGGCTCAGCCGAGGAGGTTCATGAAGCGCCCGAAGAACGCCCCGAGTTCCCCGTAGGCGTCGAGCGGCAGGACATGCGCCACATACTGGTCCGGCCGGACGACGACCAGGGCGCCCTGCTCACGGTCGATCCCGCGCAGGTCGAAGATGTCCTGCCCGCCGTTGATGTCCGGGGTGAATGCCTTCTCGTAGTCCCTGAGCCCGAGCGAGCCCTTGACCGGGAGGAGAAGCGACGGAAGATCGTCCGGGTCGATCTCGCCGTGGCTCTGCTGGAGGACGCCCCGGACGTCGAAGACCGCGTCGATGTCGGCGCCGGCCGGCGTGAAGCGACGCACCGGGGACTCCTCGCTCTCCGCCAGGAAGTCGCACAGCGCGCGCAGGCGGGAGGAGTCCGAGGTGATCGGCGCGCCGTCCGCGAAGGCGTAGAGCCGCCACCGGCCGTCCGCCTGGTGGACATGGCCCAGATGCATGCGGCGGGTGTCGGCCAGGCGGGTCACCTGCGCGGAGTGGAAGCGCATGCCGATGGGGTAGCCGACGGCGAGCTTCTGGTGGGTGTCCTCGCCGACCAGCAGCGACGGCGGGTAGCAGGTGGCGACACCCGCGGTGAAGCGCCCGACGTCCTGGAACCGCGAGCGGATCTCCTGGGTGGACAGGCCCTCGCCCTCGGGCGCGTCGGGGTTCTTGCCGTCGACGACGCGGGCCCAGTCCCTGTCGAAGTCGATCAGGCCCTGCGCGACGGGCTGACGCTCGGCGTTGTAGGTGTCCAGAAGGCTCGCCGGGCTGCGCCCCTCGAGCACCGCGGCCAACTTCCAGCCGAGGTTGAAGGTGTCCTGCATCGAGACGTTCATGCCCTGGCCGGCCTTGGCGCTGTGGGTGTGGCACGCGTCGCCGGCGATGAAGACGCGCGGCGAGCGGGTGCCGCGCTCCTCGTCGGAAACGTCGTCGAAGCGGTCCGTCCGGCGCTGCGCCACCTCGTACATCGACCACCACGGGATCTCCTTCGGCTCGAAGGAGTACGGCGCGAAGAGCCGCTTGGCCGCCTCGACGATGGACTCCTTCGTGACCCGCTCCCGAAGCGTCCGGTCGCCGGGCTCGACCTCGCCGAGGTCGACGTAGAGGCGGTTCAGGTAGCCGCCCTCACGCGGGATCACGGCCAGTCCGCCCGTCGGCGCGACAATGATCGACTTGCGCCGGATGTCGGGGAAGGTCGTCTCGCAGAGGACGTCCAGCACTCCCCAGGCGTGGTGCTGCGGGTCGCCCTTGAGCTCCAGACCGAGCGAGCGCCGGACCGTGCTGCGCGCGCCGTCGCAGCCGATCACGTAACGCGCCTGGATGACCGTCTCGGGCTGCCCCGGGACGTTGAGCTGCCGCACGGTCACGCCGACCGGGGCCGACGGGTCGTCCGGGACGGTGACGTCCAGCACGTCCATGCCGAACTCCGGCTGGAGACGGGTCGGCGAGTTGCCCATCTTCTCGACCAGGTAATGCTGGAGACGGGCCTGGTTGACGATGACGTGCGGGAACTCCGAGATGCCCTCCGCGGTGTCGAGCACCCGGCCGGTACGGACGATGCCGGCGTTCTGCTCGTCCGGGCCCCAGAAGACCGTCTCGGTGACGCGGTAGCCCTCGCGGTTCAGCTTCTCGGCCAGGCCGAAGGCGTTGAACATCTCGACGGTCCGGCAGGCGACACCGTCGGCCTGCCCCTGCATCATCGCGGTCTCCCGGCGCTCGATGAAGCGGGTCGAGATGTGCGGGAACTCCGCAAGCTGGGCAGCGATCAGGGAGCCGGCGGGCCCGTTGCCGATCACCAGTACGTCGACGACGCCGGAGGCCTCGGCCTTTCTGGCGGCCTCCGGCCGCACGTCGGGGTCGCCAGGACGAAAGCCCTCAAGAAAGAACTGCATGCCACGCCGCCTCATTAGTTGGTATACGAACTACATCGGAGTCTAAGGCGAAGGCGCCATGACGGCAACAGTTCGGGCGAGCAGGTCGCGGGCGTGACGTACCCGCTCCTCCGCCATCCGCTCGATGCGCAGCGCGGGCGGCAGCGCGATCTCCGCCGCAATGACGCAGGCCGCAACGAGGTACCGGAGGCGGATGTCCCGCTCGGTGGGGTTGCCCGGTAGCGCGGCAGGGGCTGCGCCGGCTTCGGCTCGCTGCCCGAGCGCGGGCCGGTCCGTTTCCACCAGTCCGTCCAGTGCGCCGCCCGCGCCAGATGTTCCAGCACCCTGCGGACCCGGTCGTAGCGCCCCCACACGTCCTCAGTCCCGACATGACGACGCCCCCGGCCGGAGCCCGGCGGGGCCGAGACAACGACGAGGCCCTACAGGTCGAGGACAGCACGAAGCCGCACGGTCAACGCGCGTCATGTCCCCAGGCGAGAGGTGGCCCTCAAGCTTGCCCTGCTCGAGGGTCTGTCAAACGAACGGGTCTGTTCCGTAGTCGGTGGTGACGGAGGGTGTCGTCAGCCCAGGAGGATCCGGTGACGGAGGAGAGGGAAGCTCGCGCGGCCGTACATCTGGCGCTTGATCAGCTTGGTTTTGTTGTTGACGCCTTCGGTACCGCCGTTGTGGTGCGGCAGGGTGAGGGCGGCGTCGACTGCGGCGCGGTCCTTCTCGAGGCCGCGGGTGAAGGCATGCAGGTGGGGCAGGTTCTCGGCCTGGGCCGAGGTGATCCAGGTGCTCAGCAGGGTGGCATTGCCGTCGGCGGGATCCAGCAGCACGGCGAAGTGGTGGATGAGGTCGGCCAGAGCGGTCATCTCGTGGCAGGCGGTGCGGGCGGCCTCGACACGTTCCCGCTGGTGGTCCCTTAGGCGGTCGGGGCGGGTGAGCAGGTAGCGGGCGAGGCGCCGGGGCGAGAGTGCGGGACGGTCGGCCTCGACGCGGCCCTGGTTGATGTAGCGGACGAGCAGGTTCGAGCTGCCGGTGTAGCCCAGTTCCCTGGAGGAGATGGGTGACGGGGACGGCCGGGTTCTCCAGCCGGCGTCGGCGCAGGTGATCGCGGTAGGGATCCACGAGGGTGGGCCGGTACTTGGGGGCGCGGATGAGGCGCTCGGGCTCGGCGACGCGGTCGTAGCGCTTGACGGTGTTGAGAGCCAGGTTCAGGCGGCGCGCGCACTCCAGAAGTCCGACTCCGCGCTCGCGCAGGGCGTGGACCTGCTGCCAGCGCTCGCGGGTAGTGGCGGCCTGTCTCCCCTCGGCCGGGGGCGGGCCCGCTTTCGCCCAGCAGGTGCTGTGCGCGGCGACTTCTTTGCGGACGGCCTCGGCGAGGTTGTCGGGTCGGGCCCGGGCGCGGTTCCTGGATCGCTCCAGGACCGTTTCCCGGACCCGCCCGCCGAACCCGGCGTGCGACTCTCACCGCACCGGGCTCTCCACGAGATCATGCCGTTGGGATCGGCTCGGTCAGAGTTCCGGCCAGGGCGTGGCAATACTGTTGCCTCGGTAGCGGTAGCGGGTGACCGGCACCGTGGCGAGGTTGAACAGTTCGATTCCGTCCATGCGGATCGCTCCCCATCCTTGCGGAGTGTGGAGCCATCGCCGGATGGCCTTCCACGTCATGCGGTTGCGGTGCATCACCCAGTGCACGACCCTCCACCAGACGAAGGTGGCAAGGCGCGACAGGGTGTGCTTGGCGACCGCGTGCTTGAAGTAGTTGGCCCAGCCACGCTGGATCTGGTTGATCCTGATCAGCGCGACCCTGTAATCGAGATGCGACAACCTGAGGGTCAGTGACTTGATCTTCCGTTTCAGCGCCTCGACCGGCTTGTCGGCGATGAACGTGTAGACGTACCACTTGTCCGTTCCCCGCTTGCGGTTCCACACGCTGCGGAACCTGACCATCCCCTCGTAGCGTAGAGCCCGTGATTGCAGGGGAAGTTGGGGCTCATGGGGTCCAAGAAGAAGCCGCCGTACGATGCTGAGTTCCGTGAGGGTGCCGTACGCATCGTGATCGAGACGGGGAAGCCGGTCGGTGATGTCGCCGAGGAGCTCGGCATCAACGCGGGCACCCTGCACAGCTGGGTTTCGCGCTGGCGCCGTAACGGGACGACGTCGTCGGACCGGCCCGCGCAGGCCGCGTCGGGCGGGCGTGTGCGGGAGGCGGAGCGCGAGGAACTGGAGCGGCTGCGCCGGGAGATGAGCGAGAAGAACAAGCGCATCCGGGAGCTGGAGATGGAGCGTGATGTCTTCAAGCGATGCATGGCCCTCTGGGTGAAGTGACCGAGAGGGATCCGGAGGCGGTGGTCGCCTTCATCGGTAACCAGAGGGTCGAGCACGGTGTCCCGCACCGGGTGGCCTGCCGGGTCGTCGGGGTGAGCGAGGCATGGTTCTACAAATGGCGCCGCCGTCCGGACGAGCCGACGAAGCGGGAGGTCAGACGCGCGGAACTGGAGGACAGGATCGTGCACTTCTTCAGGGAGTCCGGCGAGGCCTACGGATCGCCGAGGATCACCCAGGACCTGTGGGCGGAAAACTGGCAGGTTTCGGTGAACACCGTCGCCGGGATCATGGCCAGGCTCGGGCTGCAGGGTCGCAAGCCCCCGCGCCGGCGCAGGTCGCTGACCCGGCAGGGCAAGCGACGGGCCGCCCCTGACCTGGTGCACCGGCGGTTCGACGCGGTCGCTCCGGACCTGCTCTGGTACGGGGACATGACCGGGATCGAGACCGGCGAGGGCAAGATCTACCTGGCCACGGTCATCGACGCGTTCTCACGCCGCTGTCTGGGCTATGCGATGGGCGCCCACCACGACGCGGCCCTGGTCGGCGCGTCGTTGAAGATGGCAGCCGTGGCCCGGGGCGGCGACGTGGACGGGGTGATCTTCCACAGCGACCGGTTGAACTCGCCGAATATACGTCGGAGGCGCACAACGACCTGTGTGACCGGCTGGGTGTGGTGCAGTCCATGGGGCGGGTGGGGTCGGCGCTGGACAACGCCGCCGCGGAGTCGTTCAACTCGCTGATCAAGGTCGAATACATTCACCGGCACCGATTCGCCACCCGCACCGAGGCCCGTCTGAAGATCGCTACCTGGATCACCGGGTTCTACAACCCACGTCGAAGACACAGCGCGGCCGGCGGCCTGCCGCCGGAAGAGTTCGAACGGATCATCAACCAAGCACGCGACCGGAGGGCACAGAGGTGCCAGGCCCCATAGAAAAGGTCTCTACGAAACCAGGGGATTGACACCCGGCTGACCGTCCTGCGCGCCCACCGCCTCACCGCCCGCCGCACGATGCGCCTCCTGCAGTTGCGCGCCCTCACCGGCATCCACCTGACCCTGGTCTGCCACCGCCCTCATCTGTCCGCCGCCCTGCACCAGGTGCTGCAGACGGCCGACTATGCCGTCACCGCCGACTTCCAGGCCGCCCGCTGCCACTACTACGGCGCGACCGCTCCCGTACCCCCGCCTGCTCACGAGCCCGCCCGGCTGGCCAGCCGGTGGCTCACCCTGTCCTCGCTGGACCGCCTGGTCTCCTACGACAGTCCCGCCCCCTGTACCGGTCCGTGTGCGCCGCCGCCGATCGTCTTCCGGCACCGCCCGCCACCCGCACCCCTAACCCAGCAGACAGCCCAGGAAGCCGTCCGACGCCTGGCCATCGTGACCGCCCACCCCCGCTTGGCCGCAGCCCTCGCCGCCGCGCTCTTCACCGGCGCCTCCTTCCAACAGCTCGCCACCGCCCGCCCCGGCGACTACGACGACGCGGCGGCCACCCTGGCCCTGCACGACCGCACCCGCTACACCGACGGCTGCGCTACCTACGGCGTGCCGTCGTGGGCGCGCGTCTTCCTGAAGGCTGCCGTGTGCTTCGCCCGGCTCGCGCCCGGCCAGGACCAGCATCTGCTGGCCGGCCCTCACGACCGCACCCACCTGCTGCGCGTGGCCGAAGCAGCGAGGCTTCGCCCGCCGCAACCGCCCGCTGGCCAGCGCACCGGCCGTATCCAGTGGGATTGGCGCGAACGCGAGGAGGCACAGCGCTACGACACGATGCTGACACGGCACAAGACCCCGCCTTCGCCCTGAGCCTGGACCCCAACACCTCAAGCCGGCAGGGGAAGGCGGCGCCGCGCGCACAGTGAGTTGGGCGTGTGGTCAGCCGATGGAGAAATCGGCGAACTCCACGTCGGTGAAGGCGATCCCGAGACCGTGGGCGCGCTGGCCACCGTCCCGGAAGTAGGCATGCCCCAGAGCACGGGCGAGGATCACCAACTGCTGCTGCTCGCCCCCGTCGGCGTCCCGGGCGGCGAACAGCTCCCGGGCTACCTCTCCCGGCAAGTCCTGGGTGATCCACCGCACCCGCGGGTCGTCCGAGGACCCCGCAGGAGCCGCGAACCCGAATCGCGCACGGGTATGGAAGACGAAGCCCTCCGCCTCTGCCTGGGCACGCCGACGGGCCCGTACCCGGGGCTGCCACCGAGCCAGAACCACTTCCTCGATCGCCCGGACCTGCAGCGGACCCGGCGGACGACGCGCTCCTGGCTTCTTCGTCACCCACCGCTGCACAGTGCGCTGCGACACCCCCAGCATCGTGGCCACCTTCCGGGTGGAACCCCGGTTCCTCGCCAGCAGAAAACGTAGGCGAGCCTCAGTGCTTGAGGGAATGGGCCGGGTGCGCAACGCGCGCTCCAGTCCCTGCTCGATCTGTCCCAAGTCCGCCTCCCCAAGCGATCAGCCCGCACGGCTGGCGCCCCCACAGTCGGTAGCGTCAGTTCTCCCGCATCGCCCGCCCCTGCCTGCCAGTTTTTGCATTCTCGGGACAGCGCCGGATGACGCAGGCTACGAGCCCCTTGGGGGCACCGGCGACAAGCTGGCGGCGCGCGTCAGGGCGGACGTCGCCGACACCCCGGTGCTGTCCTTCGATATCAAGTCTCATCAAGGTATGAGGCCGAAAAGTCCCGCCGGATGGAGGCCTGGACTGTCCGGATGCCGCACCCATCCAGGCCGTGTGATCTTGCGGAGGGCCGGGGCGGCCAGGCCGAGCCGGAGAGGGGCCGTTGTGCCGGACAAGGCCACACCACTTCCGTCACTGGTGCGACGCGTTGTACGTCCGCCGCGATGCGCCGGCGCCATCGTCGGTTTCGAGTGTCGTTGTCGGCGGGATGCGTGAGACTGCCCATGTGTTGATCGGTTTCCTCTTCGCGGTTACCCCGTGGTTGGCCGTGGTCGGAATGGCGCTGTTCCTCTTTCCTGGACCAGTTCAGCGTTGGGGCTTGGCGTCTTTGGAGCGCTTCGAGCGATGGCGTGCCGACTCGGGGGTGCGTCGAGCTGCTCCGCTCCTGACGCAGATGCTGCTGGTGTCGCCGCGCATACAAGATCGTGTCGGCGGCCATGGGTTAGCCCTTGGGTATGTCGTGCGGTGGTGGCGTGCCCGGCCTCTGGCCGGGCCGTTCAAGGTCATCCGGTTTGTGGTGCTGCTGTACATCGTGGCGCATATCGACGACATGGCCGACTGGGAGAATCTGCGGCTAATACTCCAGTCGTAGATCGTGATCTTCCTGGTGGGGGCCGGGGGCAGCCTGCAGTGCTGCCCCCAGCCCCTGGGTGGGTCAGTCTGACCAGCACGC
>NZ_JBITRU010000016.1:0-186560 GCF_044540255.1 Streptomyces sp. NPDC086080 | reverse complement strand
AAACTTCCAGGCGAACGCCGCCTGGCTGACCCTGTGGGCCATGTCGCACAACCTGCTGCGGGCCGCCGGCGCCCTCGCCTCGGCCTTCCACGCCAGGGCCACCACCGCCACACTCCGCGCCCACCTGGTCCACGTCCCCGCCCGACTCGCCCGCACCGCGAGGACCAAGCTGACCGCACACCTGCCCGCCAACTGGCCCTGGCAGGACGCCTACCAGGACCTGTTCGAAGCCGTCCACCACTTGCCATCGACACCCTGACGGCCTCCATCCACACCGCACCCTGACGGCCACACCGGCCACCGGCGACACCGCCACCACCCCAGCCCCGACTCGAAAGACACCCCGGACAGGCCGCGACCCGAGCGCGGCAGGCGCTGCACGCCCTCGAACCCGTGCCCCACACCACCATCAGCCCCCGGCGAGAAATCGGACCTCCGAAACATCAGCCGGTGGATCCGGGGTGAGGGTGGGATGGTGCAGCCGTGCTGGGCCAGAAGGGGCTGGACTCGGAGAACGTCCCTGGTGACGTGTTCGGTGCCAAGGCCGCTGTCGGCCGCACCACGGTGATGGCCGACAGCGGCTACTGAATCTGTGCCAGGCGTACAGTTTTTGATAACCACTCGCAGCCACCGGGAAGTTGCCCAGGGTTCGTCCGATCATGGCAAGCACAGCCGCAACATGAAAATCGCGATGCGAGAAGACCCCGCCAAACACTCGGCGAGGCCTCGTCTTCGTACTCGCGCCAACACGGACATCCCCAGCAGCTGCGATCGCAAACCCGTCGTCCCTACAAGTGACGCAGGAACCTGACTGAGTGAGGAGCCCAACGCGTCCTACGCGCCAGCACCTGCCACCTAACGGCGAATGACGTAGCAGTTACGGGAGTACGGATCGACGCCCACATAGACGTCACACGCGACAGCGATGCAGCCGTGGCCTGTCCACAGGCCGAGATGACGAGTTCAGCTGCCGGTAGCCAGCCAGTCGATCCGGCCGTCGATCCCACACTCACGCGTCCCAGTCGCGCTGGGAGGAAAAGGCACCCGGGTACGGACGGATGAGCGGGTGCGATCGCAAATCAGGCACCCGAGAGAGTTACAGGCACACGGACCCCTTGGAGGCACCGACCGCATCGTGCGCGCCAACGCGTTCGACCTCACGTCGAAGCCGCACCGGAGCGCTCCGGTGCGGCTTCGACGTCTCACGGATCCGGGCAGAGGCCCCGCCATGACGGACCGCGGCGGGGCCTCGCCATATCACCCGCGTAACACACAGCCATCACCAACTGGGTAGACGCTCTCGGACCAAGAGGCTCCGACCTGCATTTTCATGCCCGCAGTGGACTGGCACAGACGCCCCTGGACGGTCTCTACAACCTGTGCCATGTGGTACCCAGGGAGGGACCCAGGATCAGAACCGGAGCGTCTTCAGGCCCGTCAAAGCGGTATTGCAGGGTGTTGGGTGGTGTCTCGCTCACGCCCCAGACCCTCTCACGTCTCAGGAAATCTCACACAGCCCGGGCAAGCCGACGGCTCGCCGGCACGGGCAGGCCCGCCGGAACGAGGACACCGGCCGGCGTACCGTGTCATCCGGAAGGGATGCGGAACTCGAATGCGGGACGGTCCCACGGCACGGCGGGCGGGCTGGCGCGCACGGTCCCGGTCCGCACCGCACCGACGCGGTGGTAGAAGTCCTCGGCGGGGACGTGCGACACGACCAGGACACGGTCGAGCCCGGCGGCACGGGCCTCGGACCGCATGTGCGCCACGAGCAGCCGTCCGACACCCCGTCCTTGCACGTCGTCGGCCACGAACAGCAGGTCGAGCTCCGGTGGCGCGAGGACGAGCGAGTAGAACCCGAGGACCCGGCCTCCATGCTCGTCGCCGCCGACGGCCACGAAGGCGCGGTGGGCCTCGATGTAATCAGGACCGACCCGGTAGCCCGCGACCGCGGATGCGTACATGCCCTCGTAGGCGCCTGAGCCACGCACGAGCCGCGTGAGCCGTTTGGCGTCCCGCGCGAGGGCCCTCCGTATCGTGATCGGTTCGATCGGGGAAGTGCGTGAACCCATCAGGAGAGTATTCCGCACCGCGGAGCGCCCTCGTGCGGCGGGTCGGCTGCTCGGGCAGGCGCTCCTGCACGGCTCCCGGGAAAGGCGAGGGAGTCGGCCTCGGCCTCGGCAGGCCGGGTGACGCCGGCAAGCCCGTGCGGCGCGGGGCCGCCCGGCCGCCGGTGCTCGTGCACGGCGGTCGGTCGGGCGGGTCGCGTGGTCAGACTCGGGTCGAGTCCTTCACGTACGGCGGCTGTGCCTGGGCCTGCGGCTGACCGGCTGCCGGCACCGTGGCCGTCGCCGGTCCGCCCTCGTCCAGCCCGAACCGGTCGTGGAACCTGCGCAGGAACGGTGGCGCGTACCAGGCCGAGCGGCCCAGCAGCCGCATCGCGGCGGGGACGAGCACACCGCGCACGGCGAGGGCGTCGATGAGGATGGCCAGCCCGCTGCCCAGGCCGAACATCTGCATGAAGCTGATCTGCGAGGTGCCGAAGGCGAAGAAGCTCACCGCGAGCAGGAAGGCCGCCGCGCTCACGATGCGCCCGGTGTGCCCGAGGCCGTCGGCCACGGCGGTCTCGTTGTCCTTGCCCAGGTCGTGGAGTTCCTTGATGCGGCTGGTGACGAACACCTCGTAGTCCATCGACAGGCCGAAGGCGATGCAGAACATCAGCACCGTCATCGCCATCTCCATCGGCTGCGGGGTGAAGCCGAGCAGGGAGGAGAGGTTGCCGTCCTGGAAGATCCACGTCATGACGCCGAGCGTCGCCGCCAGGCTGATCACGTTCAGGACCAGCGCCCGCAGCGGCTGCACGACACTGCCGGTGAACAGGAAGAGCAGGGCGAAGGTGGTGAGGACGATCAGGGCCAGGGCGAGGGGCAGCCGGTCGCCGATGGACTCCCTGGAGTCGACCAGCTGGGCGTCACTGCCGCCGACCAGGGCGAGGGTCCCGCCGGGCGGGGTGACCGCCCTCGTCTCCTCGACCAGCGTCTGTGCCGCCTCCGACCTCGGCGTCAGGGAACTCACCACGGTGATCCGCTGGGCGTCGTCCCGCCCGAGCGCCGGATTGCCGGCACCGTCCGCCCCGGACTTCCCCCCGCTGTAGGTGCCCGTGCTGGTCTCGACCCGCACCACACCGCCGAGACCGGACAGTGTCGACGCGTACGAGGCCAGCGGGCCCCGCTGCACGGCCTGGTCGATGACGATGTGCAGGGCGGCCTCCTCGGTGCCGTCGAAGTTCCCCCGCAGCGCCGTGGAGACCTGCCGGCTCCCCGCATCCTCGGGCAGCACCCGCTCGTCCGGGATGCCGAAGGTGATGCCGAGCAGCGGGCTCGCCGCCACCACCAGCACGGCGAGGACGGGCAGCGCGGTGAGCGCCGGCCGCCGCATGACGGTGCGGGCCAGCCGCCCCCACATCGGCGCCCGCGCGTCGGCATGTCCCCGCTTCGCCCACGGCAGCCGCCCGCCGTTGACCCGGTGACCCAGCACGACGAGCAGCGCCGGCATCACGAACAGCGTGCTGACGGCCGCGATGGCAACGACACCGACGCCGGCGAAGCCGCACGAGCGGAGGAAGTACTGCGGGAACACCAGCAGCGCGCCGAGCGCCGCCGCCACGGTCGCGGCGGAGAACGCGACGGTACGGCCCGCGGTGCTCACCGTGCGCCGCACCGCGTCCTCCACGCTCGCGCCCGCCCCGAGCTGCTCACGGAAGCGGCTGACCATCAGCAGGGCGTAGTCGATGCCCAGCCCCAGGCCGAGGGCGGTGGTGAGGTTGGTCGCGGTGTCGGCGACATCGGTGACATCGGCGAGCAGCGACAGCTGGGCGAGCGAGCCGACGACGGCGATGATGGCGATCACCAGCGGCAGCAGCGCCGCGACGACGCTGCCGAACACGAACAGCAGCAGGATGAGCGTCAGCGGGATCGCGATGGCCTCGGCCAGGATCAGGTCGTCCACCACCTGTGTGGACAGCTCGCCGCCCACGGCGGCGCCTCCGCCGGCCTGCACCGTGAGCGTGCCGTCGTAGGTGCCGGTGTAGGTCTCCAGCAACTCCTTCGCGCTGAGCCGCTGTTGGGTCTCGTCGCCCGTGACGTGGGCCAGCACCATGGCCTCGCTGCCGTCCCGGGACCGCAGCAGGGGGTTGTCCGTCTCCCAGTAGGAGACGACGTTGGTGAGCCGCTTCTCCTCCTTCAGTTCGGCGACCAGCGCCTCGCCGCTGCGCCGGGCGCCGGAGGCGTCGACATCGCCGTCGGAGGCGCGCACCAGCAGGATGAGGTTCGTCTCCCCGCCGAATCTCTCGTCGATGACCTCGGCGGCCCGGCTGGACTCGGAGGCGGGGTCGTCGAAGCCGCCGCCGAGAAGCTTGTCGAACGCGCCCGCGCCCACCACGGTCATGAGGACGACCGCCGCGACGGCCACGGCCAGGATCAACCTGGCCCGGCGGATCACCAACTCTGCCAAGCGTTCGAACACGCCGTATCTCCTTCGAATCAAAGGTGGGGTGACGACGTGTCCGCCGGACGCCCCAGTGGGCCGGCGCGGCAACCCCCACACCCTGAGCCCGGTCCGGGTGGGCGCGGTGTCGCTCTCCTCGTCGCGAGCACGACGTTAATGAGGCGTCGCATTCTTTGGCAGAGGGAGAATTTTCTGGCAGTGTCAGATTTAACGTCCATGCTGTAAAGCCTCTTGACGCCCCATCGGATCCCTGTCGTAGGCTCGGCCGCATGCCCGAACACCCACCGGCCACGACCACCGGCGCCACGTCCCCGCCCGTGACCGGTCCCGCACCGCTCTCGCTGCGCCAGCGACGGCGGGCCGTCGCCACCCAGGAGATCGTGGAAGCCGCCGAGCGCCACCTGGACGAGCACGGTCCCGCCGCCCTCTCCCTGCGCGCCGTCGCCCGCAGCCTCGGCATGACCGTCCAGGCGCTCTACCACTACTTCCCGAACCGGGACGCCCTGGTCACCGTGCTCATCACCAGGGCGTACGACGACCTGGCCGACGCCGTGCAGACCGCCGTCGGCACCCCGTCCGAAGGTCTGACCCCCGCCGACGGACGGACCCCGGCCCCCGGGGAACCCGTCCCGCCCTTCGTGAAGGCGTGCGAGAGCTACCGCGCCTGGGCCGTCACCCACCCCGAACGGTTCCAGCTCATCTACGGCACCCCTCTGCGCGACTACACGGCGCCCGTCGAGGGCCCCACCACCCGGGCGATGCGCCGGATGAGCGCGGTCTTCCAGCAGGTGTTCTTCAGCGGGTTCAGCCAGGACCAACTCGCCGCGGCCGACACCCACGCCCTGCCGGCCCCGCTCCGGACCCACCTGGACCTGCTGAGCGACGCGGAGGGCCCGGAACCCCTGCCGCCCGCCGCGGCGGCGCTGCTCCTGAGCGCGTGGGGCCATATGCACGGCCTGGTCGTCCTCGAGGTGTTCGGACACACCACCTTCCTCGGCGGCCACCAGGCCGAGATCTTCCGCATGGCGATGCACCACCTGCTCACCGACACCCACCGCCGGATCCCCGGGCCCGCACCGGAGCCGTCCGCGAAGAGGCTCTGACGAACCGTCATGTACGGGTGAGCAGTGGGCGGTTCCGGAATCGTTTGTTGCCCATCGCCCAAGCCGTCGGGCCGTCGGGCCGTCGGGCCGTCGGGCCGTCGGGCCGTCAGCGTCGGCTCGAGGCGGCGTGCCGGTACGAGGAACGGGTTTCGGGGCGGGATGTGCTGCGGTGGGAGACGGCTGAGTGGAGGTGGGTGGGGCGCCCTGTCAGTGGCCGACCGAGAAGGTGGCGTCGGCGCGGTCGGTGGCGGTGCTGATCGGGTCGACGCGCAGGGCGTAGCCGGAGTGCCGGATGTAGCGGGTGGGGAGGTTGTGGGAGCGGAAGGAGGACCAGGACGCGTCGGCCAGGCCGGCGACCCGGTGGAAGGTGGCGTCCTGGGCGAAAGCGGTACTGCCGTCGTTCGCGTCCAGGCGGAGTGCGTAGTCGTAGTGCCGCAGGTGGCGGGTGGGGTGATTGACCGACTGGAAGGAGACGCCGGAGGAGTCGGCCAGCCCGGGGACCAGCTTCCACTGCGAGTCGGGGTACGGGTCGAAGGGGTAGGTGTCGATCCGTGCCAGGTAGTCGGCGTGGCGCACGTAACGGGCCGGGTAGTTGTACGACTTGAGCCGGTTCCAGGCGGGGGCACCCCAGCGGGCCAGCAGGTTGGTGTGCTCCACGGCGGTGATGGGGGTGATGGTGCAGTGCTTGGCGTTGACCGGGTGCGTGTAGAGCCTCTGGTCCACCGGGGTCCATGTACCGGCCGCGAGGTCGCCGGTCTGCCAGGCGTAGAGGACACCGTTGGGCGTGTAGGTGTCGCCCCACAGGTACCAGGTGTCCGAGGTCAGGGACTTCACGAGCGTCGGCGCCTCGGTGCCCCCGTGTGCGACCGATGTGCTGAACGGCGTGAAGCTGCCCGGGTTCAGTGAGGTGGAGCGGGCGCCGACCAGGCCGCCGGTGCTGCTGCTCTTGAAGTAGAGGTAGTTGACGCCGTTGACGCCGACGGCCATGTCGCCGTCGATGATGTCGTAGCCGGGGTCGAAGAACACCTGCGGTGCGGAGACGGTCGTGAAGTCGCTGGTGTAGTTGACCATCAGGACGCCGTGACCGCTGCTGTTCACCGACGAGTAGATGATGGCGTACTGGCCACGACTCGCGTCCCAGAAGGCTTCCGGGGCCCAGCTGTGAGTGACCATGTCGTGCAGGTGGGGTCGGCGGTAGTTGGTGAAGGTGCGCAGGTCGGCGGAGTCCCACACATGGATCGTCTGGCTGTTGTAGCCCCAGTCGGTGCCCTTGAGGTCCGTGGCCAGCACGATGAAGCCGCCCTCGCGCTTGCGCAGGATGAAGGGGTCGCGCAGCCCGCCGGCCCCGGCGGTGGGGGTGACGACGGGGTTGTTCTGGTTCAGCGGCGTCCAGTTCAGCGAGTCCGTGCTGACGGCCAGGTGGAGGCCGTAGTCGGCACCGAGACCGTTCGGCGACTCGGTGAAGTAGCCCATGACGTAGGCGGAGTCGGCGGCGTGGGCCGGCCCGGCGCCCAGTGACAGGCCGGTGGCCAGGGCTGTCGTCGTGGCCGCGGCGGCACCGAGGAAGTGTCTGCGGGACGGCATGGCCCGGCTGTGGGGGCGTGCGCTCATGGGCTCTCCGAGGGCGTGTCGGTGGGGGTGGACGAACTGCGGCAGACGGCGGCGCCGGCGGGAAGCCGACCCGGCAGCGTGACCGTTGTTCGATATTACGAACATGGTTCGGTGAGTCGATCGGAAAGTACGACCCTGACCGTGGTCCGTCAACGCTTCCCGCGCACCTTTCTTTCGCCGCGCCGCCGCGCGGTCGACTTCCGATACCCGGTGGCACGGGAAGGCGTCGACCGTGTTGACGCCGCATGACGGGCCCTCTATCGTTCCGGCGTCGCTCCGAACGCTTTTCGATATATCGAACACACGGAGACAGTCACCCGCCGGTGCGCATCCCTGCTCGTTCGCGAAGCGCCCCTTTCCGCCTGTCCGGCCTCCGCTCCTTCCGACCGCGAGGAGACGTTCATGCGCGCCTTGTCACTGGCTGGGCACACCGCTGTGCGTCCGGTACCGGCAAGCGGCTGTCGGCATGGATCGCGACCGTACGGGCCGGTTCCCGTGTCCGACCGGTCCTTCCCGCCCGCACCACACCCTCCTTCACTCCTCACCACCTCCCCCACACCCATACGGAAAAGAGGGCACGATGACCTCCTCCCTCAGCAGACGCCGCCTCCTGCAGATCGCCGGAGCCACGGCCACCGCCTGCGCCTCCGGTCCCCTCCTGGGCGCCGCTCCCGCGCACGCCTCCGTGGTCCCGCCGGCGCGCGCCGACATCGGAGCCCTCGCCCACCCCTTCGCGCTCGGTCAGGTCCGACTGACCCCCAGTCGCTGGCTGGACAACCAGAACCGCACAGCGAGCTATCTGCGGTTCGTCGACGTGGACCGGCTGCTGTACACCTTCCGCGCCAACCATCGCCTCTCCACGGCCGGCGCGATCGCGACCGGTGGCTGGGAGGCGCCGACGTTCCCCTTCCGCAGCCACGTCCAGGGCCACTTCCTCACGGCCTGGGCACAGGTGTACGCCGTGACCGGCGACACGGTCTGCCGCGACAAGGCGGTGTACATGGTCGCCGAGCTGGCCAAGTGCCAGGCCAACAACAGCACCGCCGGATTCACCGCCGGATACCTCTCCGGCTACCCGGAGTCCGACTTCACCGCCCTCGAGGCCCGCACCCTCAGCAACGGCAACGTGCCCTACTACACGATCCACAAGACCCTCACCGGTCTGCTGGACGTGTGGCGCCACCTCGGCAACACCCAGGCCCGCGACGTACTGCTGGCCCTGGCAGGGTGGGTCGACACCCGCACCGGCCGGCTCACCCCGGCGCAGACACAGGCCATGCTGGGCACCGAATTCGGTGGCATGAACGCCGTGCTGACCGACCTGTACCAGCAGACGGGCGACGTGCGCTGGCTCACCGTCGCCCGTCGTTTCGACCACGCGGCCGTCCTCGACCCCCTGGCCGCGAACCAGGACCGGCTCGACGGTCTGCACGCCAACACCCAGGTACCGAAGTGGATCGGCGCGGCCCGCGAGTACAAAGCCACCGGGATCACCCGCTACCGCGACATCGCCACCAACGCCTGGAACATCTGCGTGGGCACCCACACCTACGCCATCGGCGGCAACAGCCAGGCCGAGCACTTCCGCGCCCCGAACGCCATCGCCGCGTACCTGCGCCAGGACACCTGCGAGAGCTGCAACACCGTCAACATGCTCACCCTCACCCGTGAACTGTTCGCCCTGGACCCGAACCGGGCCGCGTTCTTCGACTTCTACGAACAGGCATGGCTCAACCACATCATCGGCCAGCAGAACCCGGCCGACCCCCACGGCCACGTCACCTACTTCACCCCCCTCGCCCCCGGCGGCCGGCGCGGTGTCGGCCCAGCCTGGGGAGGCGGCACCTGGAGCACCGACTACAGCAGCTTCTGGTGCTGCCAGGGCACCGGCCTGGAGATACACACCCGGCTGATGGACTCCCTCTACTACTACGCCGGCACCACACTGACCGTGAACCTGTTCGTCCCGTCGGTGCTCACCTGGACCGAACGCGGCATCACCGTCACCCAGACCACCTCCTACCCGGCGAGCGACACCACGACCCTGCGCGTCACCGGCAGCACGGCCGGCACCTGGACGATGCGCGTCCGCATCCCCGGCTGGACCACCGGCGCCACCGTCGCCGTCAACGGCGTCCCCCAGAACATCACCGCCACACCCGGCAGTTACGCCGCCCTCACCCGCGCATGGACCTCCGGCGACACCGTCACCGTCCGCCTGCCCATGCGGGTCGTCATGCGCCCGGCCAACGACGACCCGAACATCGCCGCGATCACCTACGGTCCGGTCGTCCTGTCCGGCGACTACGGCGACACCGCACTCGGCGCCCCGCCGCCGCTGGACACCGCCTCGATCCGACGGACCGGCACCAGCGCCCTCGCCTTCACCGCCACGGCGGCCGGCGCCACCGTGAACCTGGGCCCGTTCCACGACGCCCACGGCCACAACTACGCCGTCTACTGGAACACCGGCGCCCTTCCCCTCGTGCGCCTGGTCAACGCGGCCAGCGGGCTGGTGCTGGGTGTACAGGACATGTCCACCGCCGACGGCGCCCGGGCGCTGCAGTGGACCGACTCCGGCACCGCGGACCACCAGTGGGAAATGATCACCGACGCCGGCGCCTTCCGCTTCCGCAACGCCCACAGCGGCAAGGTCCTCGGCGTCCGGGACATGTCCACCGCCGACGGAGCGACCGTCCTGCAATGGGCGGACAACGGCACCGCCGACCACCGCTGGACCCTCCTCGACCAGAACGACGGAACCTACAGGATCCGCAACGCCCACAGCGGCAAACTCCTCGCCATTGCAGGCGACTCCACCGCCGTCGGCGCCTTCGCGGTCCAGGACGCGGACGACGGCACGGCCGACAACCGATGGCGCATCGTACGCGGTGCGGGTCGAGCCGGACGCCGTACTACAACGACGCCGTACAACTGACGTCGGCCAGGGCAACTGCCGGAACGGATGATCCCGATGCGGAAGGATCCGGATCGAGAGACAAGAGTCGAGAGACAAGAGTAAGGACACGCGACACCATGAAATCCTGGCGCTTCCACGGAACCAACCAACCGCTCACCCTGGAGGAGGTACCGGCGCCGCACGCGGGACCGGGCGAGGTCGTCGTCGACGTCAAGGCCGCCGGTCTCTGCCACTCCGATGTCAGCGCGATGGACGACGCGGGCTGGATGCCGATGTTCCCGCGGCTTCCGATGACGCTCGGGCACGAGAACGCCGGCGTGATCAGCGAGGTCGGCGAGGGCATGGGCCACTGGAAGGTCGGTGACCGCGTCGGGCTCGCGCCGTTGATGCCGGACGGCGACGCCATCGGCTACGGCGCCTGGGACGGCGGCTACGGGCCCAAGGTGCGCGCGACCGACGCGAATCTGGTGCGCCTGCCGGACGAGCTGTCGTTCGAGCTGGGCGCGATGGCGACCGACGCGGGTCTCACCTCGTACCACGCCATGGTCGCGCTCGGCGGGGCGAAGAAGGGCATGCGGGTCGGTGTGATCGGCCTCGGCGGCCTCGGCTACATCGGCGCCCGCACCGCCGTCCTCAAGGGCGCCACCGTGTACGCGGCCGAGGTGAACCCGGCCGCCCGGGAGCTCGCCGGCGAGGTGGGCCTGGCGGGCGTCGCCGAATCGATCACCGAGTTCGCGGACAAGGACCTCGAGCTCATCGTGGACTACGCGGGCTTCGGCACCACCACCGCCGAGGCGGTGGAGACGCTCGGCGAGTTCGGCACGCTGGTGCAGGTCGGCATGGGCCGCCTCGAGGCGACGATCAGCACCAACGCGATCATTCTGAAGCAGCTGCGGCTCCTCGGCTCCAAGTCGGGCACGAAGCAGGATCTGGAGGAGCTCTACGAGCTCATGCGGTCGGGCGACCTCCACCCGCCGCTGAACCGCATCACGCCGGCCCGGATCCCCGAAGGGCTGGAGCAGCTCCGCAAGGGAGGGGTCGTCGGCCGCCTCATCGCCCTGTACGAGGACTGAGCCGGCCAGCACGGCACACGTCCCCGGTGGCCCCGAACCGAAGCGAAGCGGTTCGGGGCCACCGCTGTTGAAGCGCAGGCGAACGGGCCCGCCTCCGTCGCGCATCGCGCGCCGGGTCCGCGCCGAACACTCCACCCACTCCACCGTGCGACGCACAAACGACGCATGTTGTTCTGCGTCGTTCCGCGTTCAACACTGGCACCACGCGCACGGCAGGAGGAGTCAGGCCATGAGCACCCGCACGCGATCCACCACCGCTCCCGTCCCGCCCGTGGAGGAGACGCGGTACGACGAAGAACTGGCCCGGGGGCTGGTCGACGCCGACGCCGAGGCGTTCACGGCGATCTACCGGCGCTGGGGGTCACTCGTCCACACCATGGCCACCCGGTCCCTCGGCGACACCCACGAGGCCGACGACGTGACCCAGCAGGTCTTCATCGGCGCCTGGCGCGGGCGGCACGGTTTCCGCCCGGACCGGGGTGCGCTCGGCGCCTGGCTGGTGGGCATCACCCGCCGCAAGATCGTTGACGCGCTGGCGGCCAGGACGAGGCGCCTGTCCCTCGTCGACTCGGCCGCCCAGAGGGACGCCCCCGGCGGATCGGATGCGGCGGCACCGGACGACGTACTGGACCGCGTGCTGCTCGTCCAGGCCCTGTCCCGGCTGCCGCGCGCTCAGCGCGAGGTGCTGTGCATGGCCTTCTACGAGGACCTGACCCAGGTCCAGATCGCGGAACGCACCGGTGTGCCCCTGGGGACCGTCAAGAGTCACGCCCGCCGCGGCCTGCACCGGCTGCGCCAGGTGATCGAACAGGACCACATGCCGACCGCGGACAGTCAGCCGCGTTGAAGAAGCACCGCTTCCGGCGCATCCGCGACACCACCCGCCCAGGAAACAGCAACAGAACGAGATTCCGCAGCGTGCGGAGACTCCACTCGAAGGGTTGATCCTCATGACCTCCCGGACCCCCCTCGTCATCGCCGCCTCGGCCGGTGCGTGCGCACTCGCCCTCGGGGTGACCGCACCCGCCCTGGCGGATTCCGACGCGGCCCAGGACACGTCCATGGTGTCCGTCTTCCACGGCATCCCCGGGATGACGGTCGACGTCTACGCCAACGGTGACGAACTGCTCAGCGACTTCAAGCCCGGCACCGTGACCGAACCGCAGTCCCTCGACGCCGGGACCTACGACATCCAGATCTTCGAAGCGGGCCAGGGCCCCGACGGCACGCCGGCCCTGGAGAAGGAGGTGAAGGTGCCGGAAGGCGCCACCGCCACGGTCGCCGCCCATCTCTCCGCGGACGGCGAACCCCGGCTGACGGCCTTCACCGACGACGTGTCGCAGGTGGACGCCGGCCAGGCACGCCTGACGGTCCGCCATGTCGCGGCCGCGCCCGCCGTGGACGTACGGGCCGGCGGACAGCCCGTCTTCACCGGCCTGACCAACCCGGGCGAGGACACCGCCGCGGTCGACGCGGGCACGGTGAACGCCGACGTCGTCCTCGCCGGGACGGACACCGTGGCCATCGGACCGGCGGACCTCGACCTCAAGGAGGGCACGAGCAACGTCGTCTACGCCTGGGGCAGCGCCGAGGACAAGAACCTGGCCCTCGCGACCCAGACGTACAGCGGCATGGAATCGATGCCCAACGCCGTCGACGCGGGCGGCAACGGCGCCGCCGCCGCCCAGAACTCCTCCGACCAGTGGCTCGCCTGGGCCGCGGCGACCGGAGCCGTCGCGGTGACCGGTGTCCTGGTGGCCCGCCGCGTCGCGAGCCGGCGTGCCTGACACCGTGCGACGGCTTGCCGGGGCGGCCGTGGCGGCGGCCGCTCTGGCAGCCGTCCTCGGCGTGGCGGGTCAGTCGCCGGAACGGGGCGCGGCCCCGCCCGGCTTCAAAGACGCACCGTCGGCGCGCAGCGCCGTGGCCGTCGCGTCCGCCGGCCCGGGCCAGGAGGCGCCGGCGGCACCACCCGTGCGGGTCGAGGTGCCCGGCATCGGTCTCGACGCCCGCGTCGAAGCGGTCGGCGTCACCCGGCAGGGAGCCATGACCGTCCCCGACGACCCCGCCGTGGCCGGCTGGTACCGCTACGGCCCGGCTCCGGGGAGCCCTCAGGGGTCGGCCGTGCTCGTCGGGCACGTCGACAGCGACACGGGCGACCTCGGGGAGTTCGCCGCCCTCTACGACGTGGAGCGCGGAGACACCGTCGAGGTGCGGCGGGCGGAGGCGGAGGCGGCGGTCTACCGCGTGGTCTCGCGCACCACCGTCCCGAAGGACGAGCTTCCGCCGTCCGTCTTCCGCCGGACGGGCGACCCGGTCCTCACGCTGATCACCTGCGCCCCGCCGTTCGAGCCCGAACGGGGTGGCTACCTGGCGAACCTCGTCGTCACGGCGGAGCCGGTGGAGAACTGACGGTGCTTCCATGAGTCCGGCCGGCCCGTGCACACCGCAGTTCGGAGCTCAGGACACCGGAGGTCGCAGTGGGCCATGTGGAACCGGCGCACCTGGTGGAGCTGGCGCTGGGTCGCACGACCGGTGACCAGGACGTCCGCGCCCTGCGGCACATCGCGACGTGCCCGCGCTGCCGGCGGGAACTCGCGTCGATGATCCGCGTCGTGACGGCCGCTCGGGACGCCGGGGCCGCGGACCTCCCGACCGCGCCCCCCGAGCACGTGTGGCGCCGGATCGTCCAGGAGCTGTCCGGCGAGGAGCCTTCGGACGCGGACACCGCGCCCCCACGGTCCGGACGGAGTCCGCTCCGGCGGCCCGCCGGCCTCTTCGTCGTGCGGTGGTTCCGGATCGGGGCCGGTGGCGAGCCCGCTCGGCGGCCCGGCCGACGGCTCCGGTCCCCCTGGTGGCGCCGTGGGCGCTGAGCCTGCCGCCGCCGGACACGAAAAGGGCGCGGACGCACCACCAGAAGGTGCGCCGGCCACGGACCACGGCGATCGTGGCATCACGAGCATTCCCTCCGGACCGGGGGCAGGACGCATGGACGAAACCCAGTTGGCCGAGGCGACCGCGGGCGCGCTCGCGCGGGCGCCCGATTCCGTTACCGGGACCGCGGGTCCGGGCGCGACCGCCGAGGCGGTGCCCCGGCACACGGACGTCGTCCCGGTCCGGCGGGCCGCCACGCACATCCTCACGTCCCGGCGCGACCGGCAGGACTGACCGGCCACCCGCCACGCCCCCTCCGCACCGACGCAGTCCCCCACGGAAAGGAGCCGCGCCCATGCCGGTCGCACGGAACCCCCTGCACGGCCGGACAGCCGTGGTGACCGGAGCCGCGCGCGGTATCGGCGCGGCCATGGCCCGGGTCCTGGTCGAACGGGGCGCGACGGTGGCGCTCCTGGGCCGCGAGGAGAGCACGCTGGCAGAGGTCAGGGACTCGCTGCCGGCCGGGCGGTCCGCCTGCTGGGAGGTCGACGTCACCGACGACCGGGGGATGAGCCTGGCCGCCTCCGGGATCCGGGCGCGGCTCGGCCCGCCCTCGGTGGTGATCGCCAACGCCGGACTGGCGGAGGGCGGTCCGTTCGCGGAGTCGGATCCCGCCGTCTGGCGTCGTGTCGTCGAGGTGAATCTCATCGGCAGTGCGGTCACCGCGCGGACGTTCCTGCCCGATCTGTTCGAGACGCGCGGCTATTTCCTGCAGGTGGCGTCGCTGGCGTCGATCGGTGCGGCACCGATGATGAGCGCCTACTGCGCGTCGAAGGCGGGAGTCGAGTCGTTCGCGCACGCGCTGCAGGCGGAGGTCGCCCATCGGCACGTGGGGGTGGGCATCGCGTACATCAACTGGACGGACACCGACATGGTGCGCGACGCCGACCGGCACGCCGTTCTGCGGGAGTTGCGCGGCCACATGCCGCCGCCCGCGCGCAAGGTGTACCCCGCCGCGTATGTGGCGGGCCGGCTGGTCACCGCCGTCGAGCGACGGCGTCCCGCCGTCTACGTACCGCGTTGGCTGCGCGCGGCCCAGGCCGTGCGCGCCGCGATGCCGCCCGTCGTCACGCTGCTGTCGCGACGCGAACTGCCACGGCTCGACGCCGCGGAGCCGTTCTCGGCGACCGGGTTGCTCGGCGCCGGCGGCCGGGCCGACCAGGCGGCCGGCACCGACGCCCCGCGCGGTTGAACGGCCCGCCGCGCACGCGTCACGCGGCTAGTGCCGAGGATGAAGCGGCCCCGGCCGGGCTGACGCGGGCGGCACAGCGGCCGGTGTCGAGGGCCGAGGGCCGGGGGAAACGCCGCAGGAAGACGGCCGGACGAAAACGGCCGACGGGAGACACCCGAACGAAGACCGCCGGCGGGAGACGGCCGAGGGGAGACGGACCCGCCGCTGCCGGCGGTCCCCGTCGACAGCCGCGCCGCGACGGGCGCCGTCCCGTGACGGCGGTCATGATCGATCGAGACCGGAACGGTGCCGGGGAACGAGCCGGAGGGAAAGAGCGTGGAGACGAGCGGACGACGGAACGCGGAGGGGCTGCGCTGTCTGGTGACCGGCGCGTCCGGGTACATCGGCGGGCGTCTGGTGCCGGAGCTGCTGGAGGCAGGTCACCGGGTCCGCTGCCTGGCCCGCTCCCCCGGCAAGCTGCGCGATCACCCCTGGGCGGCGGACGCCGAGTGTGTCCGGGGGGACGTCACCGACGCGCCTTCGGTCGCCGAGGCCATGCGCGGTGTCGACGTCGCCTACTACCTGGTGCACGCCCTCGGCTCCGGTGCGGATTTCGAGGACACGGACCGCCGTGCGGCGCGGATCTTCGCGGAGCAGGCACACGCGGCAGGCGTCCGGCGAATCGTCTACCTGGGCGGTCTGACACCGCGGGACGTTCCCGAGGCTTCCCTCTCCCCGCATCTGCGCTCCCGCGCCGAGGTCGGCCATATCTTCCTCGACTCCCCGGTGCCCGCGACCGTGCTGCGGGCGGCGGTCGTCATCGGCTCGGGGTCGGCCTCGTTCGAGATGCTGCGCTATCTGACCGAGCGGCTGCCGGTCATGGTGACCCCCAGTTGGGTGCAGACCCGCACGCAGCCCATCGGGGTCCGCGACGTGCTGCGCTACCTGGCCGGCTCCGCCACCATGCCGGACGATGTCGACCGGGCCTTCGACATCTGCGGACCGGACGTCCTCACCTACCGGGAGATGATGACCCGCTACGCCGCCGCGGCCGGCCTCCGCCGCCGCGTCATCGTGCCGGTACCGGTGCTCACTCCCCGGCTGTCCAGTCACTGGATCGGCCTGGTCACTCCGGTTCCGGCCGCCATCGCCCGGCCCCTGACGGAGTCCTTGCGTCACGAGGTCGTCTGCCACGAGCACGACATCGCCCGGTACGTCCCCGACCCTCCGGGACACCCTCTGCCGTTCGACGAGGCCCTGGCGCTGGCCCTGCGCAGGGTCCGAGAGGCCCGGGTGGCCACCCGCTGGTCGTCCGCGTCGGTCCCGGGAGCGCCCAGCGATCCGCTCCCCACCGACCCCGACTGGGCCGGCGGCAGTCTCTACCAGGACGAGAGACGGCTTCCCGTCGACGCGTCCCCGCAGGCACTGTGGACGGTGATCGAGGGAATCGGGGGCGACCACGGCTGGTACTCGTTTCCGCTCGCCTGGGCGGTGCGCGGCCGGCTGGACCGGTTCGTCGGTGGTGTCGGTCTGCGCCGCGGACGACGCGACGCGGAGCACCTGCGGGTCGGTGACTCGCTGGACTTCTGGCGCGTCGAGGAGATCGAGCCGGGACGCCTGCTGCGGCTGCGGGCGGAGATGCGGCTGCCGGGACTGGCGTGGCTGGAGATGTACGTCGAGACGGACGCCCAGGGCCGGACCCACTACCGGCAGCGCGCCCTGTTCCACCCGCGAGGGCTGCTCGGCCACGCCTACTGGTGGTCCATCTCCCCCTTCCACGCCGTCGTCTTCGGCGGTATGGCCCGCAACATCACCCGGACGGCCGCCAAGGGCCTGACCGCCCGCGGGAGTGATCGGCGTGCCGAGCGCGTCCGTCGCCCCCGCGCCGGCAGAAGTGCCCGGCAGTAGGCGCCACGCCTGCACGGCCTGCACGGCCTGCACGGACCGTCTCGCCCCCGCGGCACCGCACTTGGAGTGACACCATGACCGTCGCGCTCGTTCTGTTCACCTCGGACCTGCGTCTGCACGACCATCCGCCGCTGCGCGCCGCGCTGAAGGCGGCGGACGAGGTGGTGCCGCTGTTCGTGCTGGACCCCGGGATCCACGCGGCCGGCTTCGACGCCCCCAACCGGCGGGCCTTCCTCGCCGACTGTCTGCGGGACCTCGACGCCTCACTGCGCCGCCGCGGCGGCCGGCTCGTCGTCCGCGCGGGGGCGGTCGCCCGGGAGGTCGGCGCGGTCGCCGCCGAGTGCGGGGCCACCGAGGTCCACATGGCCGCGGGAGTCACCTCCTACGCCCACCACCGTGAGGAGCGGCTGCGCGAGCGCCTCGGCGCCGGCGGCGTGGCCCTGCGCGTGCACGAGACGGTGATCACCGCCGTCGCCCCCGGGGCGGTGACACCCGTCGGCTCCGACCACTTCGCCGTGTTCACCCCCTACGCGCGCCGCTGGGACCGGGAGCGGCTGCGGGAACCCCTCCCCGCGCCGGGCTCCGTGCCCGTCCCCGACGCGGTGCGCGGCCTGCCGGTGCCCGAGCGCGCGGAGGTGCCGGGCACGTCGCCCGGTCTTCCGGCCGGCGGGGAGACGGCCGGGCGCGACCGGTTCGCGCGCTGGTCCCGGTCCGGGCTCTCCCGGTACGCGGACCGGCACGACGACCTGGCCGGTGACGGAACCTCGCGGCTGTCGCCGTACCTCCACTTCGGAGCCCTCTCACCGGTGGAAGTCGTCCAGCGGGCCCGTGAGCACGGCGGTCCCGGCGCGGACGCGTTCGTGCGCCAGGTGTGCTGGCGGGACTTCCACCACCAGGTGCTGGCGGCCCGGCCCGAGGTGTCGGTGAAGGACTACCGCACACGCCACGACCGCTGGCGCGGCGAGGCGGACGCCGCCGAGGACATCGCCGCCTGGCGGGAGGGGCGCACGGGATATCCGGTCGTCGACGCGGCCATGCGCCAGCTGTCCCACGAGGGCTGGATGCACAACCGCGCGCGGCTGCTGGTGGCGAGCTTCCTGACCAAGACGCTGTACGTGGACTGGCGGATCGGCGCACGGCACTTCCTGGACCTGCTCGTCGACGGCGACGTCGTCAACAACCAGCTCAACTGGCAGTGGGTCGCCGGCACCGGGACCGACACCCGTCCCCACCGGGTCCTCAACCCGCTCGTCCAGGCGAAGCGGTTCGACCCCGACGGTGCGTATGTGCGCCGCTGGGTCCCCGAGCTGTCGGACCTGGAGGGCAGGGCGGTGCACGAGCCGTGGCGGCTCCCGGCGGACCGGCGGGAGGCACTCGGCTACCCCGCACCGCTCGTCGACCTCGCCGACGGGCTCGCGCGCTTCAAGCGGGCCCGCGGCCGCGAGTGAGGAGGCACCCGCCGTGCACCGACCGGGTGACACACCGCCAGGAAAGGGGCACCGATGGGCCGCTGAGGTGAGACTGTCCCGGACCGGGGCCGCACCGGGTAGGAATCAGCGCATCCGTACCAGGGCACTCGGCGGAAGCACGGGTATGCGGATATCCGAAAGCGAGAAGGGGTTGTGCATGCTTGGACTGCCGCCTGTGGCGGTCGCACCGGCCGGACCCGTCGACGACCCTCTCACCCCGTCCGACGCCGCCGACGATGCCGACACCGTCCTGGAACAGATCCTCCACGCGCGACTGCGTCAGTCCCGCGCGGTCGATCCGGTCTTCGCCCGGGAACTGGCCGAGCGGGTGGGCGCACTGGTCGCGCGGGGCGGTAAGCGGCTGCGCACGGCCTTCGCGTTGTGCGGCTGGCGGGCGGCGGGCGGATCGGGCGACGCCACCGCGGTGCTGCGCACGGGTGCCGCCCTCGAACTGCTCCAGGCGTGCGCCCTCGCCCACGACGACGTGATGGACGGATCGTTGATGCGCAGGGGAGGCCCCGCCCTCCACGTCGAACTGGCGCGCGCCCACTGGGCCGGGGGCATGCACGGCTCGGCGGAGACGTTCGGGACCTCCTCCGCGGTGCTCGCCGGTGACCTGGCCCTCGCGTGGGCGGACGACCTGCTGACGGAGACCGCGCTCGACACGCCGCACGGCCCGCGACTGCACGAGGAGTGGCGGGCGATGCGGACCGAGATGGTCGCCGGGCAGTACCGCGACCTGCGCGCCCAGGCCACCCGTTCGTCACGCGTCGACGAGGCGCTGGACATCGCCACCCTGAAGAGCGCCCTGTACACCGTCGCCCGTCCCCTCGCCCTGGGCGGGGCACTGGCCGGAGCCGGTGACCGTACCCTGGACGCGCTGCGGGCGGCCGGCCGGTGCGCCGGTCTGGCCTTCCAGCTCCGCGACGACCTCCTCGGCGCCTTCGGCGACCCGGCACTGACCGGTAAACCGGCCGGCGACGACCTGCGGTCACGCAAGCTCACCTACCTCCTGGCCATCGCCCTCCAGCTCGCCGACACCGCCGGGGACCACCACGCCGCCGCCACCCTCGCCCCGGACGCCGACACCCGCTCGGAGCACGCCGTCGAGCGGGTGCGGGCGGTCATGGAACGCACCGGTGCCCGGGAGGTGGTGGAGGCGAAGATCGTGGAGCTGACGACCCTGAGCCTCGGCCACTTCGCGCGCACCGGCGCCCACCCCGCCGTGCGGGACGAGTTCGCCGCGCTGGTCGAACGTGCGTCGGGCGTGGCTCCGCGCCGTGCCGAGGAGGTCGCGTGAGAAAGGTGCCGGGACGCACCGACCATGTCGTCGTGGTGGGTGCCGGTCTGTCCGGACTGGCCTGTGCCCTGCATCTGCTGGGTGCGGGCCGCCGGGTCACGCTCGTCGAACGGGACGCCGGCCCGGGCGGCCGGGCCGGCCGGCTGCGACTGGGCGGCTACCAGGTGGACACCGGCCCCACGGTGCTGACCATGCCGCACCTGGCCGACGAGGCGTTCGCCGCGGTCGGCGACAGCCTCCACCGCCGGGTCGAGCTGATGCCCCTGGATCCGGCCTACCGGGCGTGCTTCGCGGACGGCTCCTCGCTCGACGTGCACACCGACGGCGAGGCGATGGAGGCGGAGGTGCGACGCTTCGCCGGACCGGCCGAGGCGGCCGGGTACCGCGGTCTGCGGCAGTGGCTGGAGCGTCTGTACCGGGCGCAGATGGGCCGTTTCATCGACACCAACTTCGACTCCCCCTTCCGGCTGCTGCACCCCGATCTGGCCCGTCTTGCGGCGCTGGGCGGGTTCGGGCGGCTGGACGCCCGTATCGGCCGTTTCCTCTCCGACGACCGTCTGCGGCGTGTCTTCTCCTTCCAGGCGCTGTACGCCGGTGTGGCCCCGGCCCGGGCGCTCGCGGCCTACGCCGTGATCGCGTACATGGACACCGTGGCCGGCGTCTGGTTCCCGAAGGGAGGCATGCACGCGCTCCCCCGGGCCATGGCCGACGCGGCGGCGGAGGCCGGCGCCGAGCTGCGCTGGACGTCCGAGGTGAGCGGGCTGGAGCGCTCGGCGGGCCGGGTGCGGGCCGTCCGGCTGTCCTCCGGTGAGCGGATTCCGTGCGACGCGGTGGTACTGACCTGTGAACTGCCCGCCGCCTACCGGCTGCTGGGGCGCCGGCCCCGGCGCCCGGTGCCGCTGCGGCACGCGCCGTCCGCGGTGGTCCTGCACGCCGGGACCGACCGCACCTGGCCCCAGCTGGCCCACCACACGCTCTCCTTCGGCGCCGCGTGGGAGCGCACCTTCGACGAGCTCACCCGCTCGGGCGAGCTGATGAGCGACCCGTCGTTGCTGATCACCCGTCCGACCACGCACGATCCCGGCCTGGCGCCGCCCGGCGGGCACCTCCACTACGTGCTCGCCCCCTGCCCCAACACCACGGTCGGGCCCGGGGCCGCGGCCTGGCGGGACCTCGGCCCGCGCTACCGGGACCGCCTGGTCGGGGAACTGGAACGCCGGGGCCTGGACGGGTTCGCGGACAGCGTGCGGGAGGAACTTCTGGTGACCCCCCTCGACTGGACGGCCCGGGGTCACGCGGCGGGCAGCCCCTTCTCGGTCTCCCACACGTTCGCCCAGACCGGGCCCTTCCGGCCGCGCAACCTCGTGCGCGGGGTGGAGAACGTGGTCCTGGCGGGCTGCGGGACCACCCCGGGCGTCGGCGTACCCACGGTGCTCGTCAGCGGCAAACTGGCCGCCGCTCGCGTCACCGGCGGCGCCGGCCGGCCCGGCGTGCGCACGCGTGCTCCCCTGGCGGCCGCTCCCCTGGCGGCCGCTCCCCCGACGGCCGCTCCCGCGCCCACCGCTCCCACCCCGGCAGGTGCTCATGACCCGTCGTGAACTGGACGCGGCCGGGATCACCGAGCCCGCGCTGCGCGCCGCATACACCCGGTGCCGGCAGCTCAACGCCCGTCACGGCAAGAGCTACTTCCTGGCCACCCGGCTGCTGCCGCTGGAACGCCGCTCGGCCGTGCACGCCCTGTACGGCTTCGCCCGCTGGGCCGACGACATCGTGGACGACCTCGACCGGCACCGGACGCCCGAGGAACGCGACCGGCTGCTGGGCCGTCTCGAGAGCGACCTCGCGCATGGGCTGCGGGCCGGAGACGGGGACGAACCCGTGGTCCGGGCCGTGGCCGACACCGCGAGCCGGTACGGGATCGAGCACGCGCTCTTCGCCGACTTCCTGTCCTCGATGCGTGCCGACCTGACGGTCACGGACTACCCCACCTACGCGGACCTCCAGGGCTATGTCCACGGTTCGGCCGCGGTGATCGGCCTGCAGATGCTCCCGGTACTGGGTACGGTCGTGCCCCACGAGGAGGCGGCACCGCACGCCGCGGACCTCGGTGTGGCGTTCCAGCTCACCAACTTCCTGCGGGACGTGGGCGAGGACCTCGACCGCGGCCGTGTCTATCTGCCCGGGGACCTGCTGGCCGCCCACGGCGTGGACCGGCCGCTGCTTGAGTGGAGCCGGCGCACCGGCCGCCACGACCCGCGGATCCGTGCGGCCCTTGTCGCGGCGGAGGCCATGACGCGGGAGGTGTACCGGGCGGCGGAGCCGGGCATCGCCCTGCTCGATCCGCGCGTACGTCCCTGCATCCGCACCGCGTTCGCCCTGTACGGGGGCATCCTCGACGCGATCGCGGAGCAGGACTACACCGTGCTGCACCGCCGTGCGGTGGTCTCCCGGCGGCGCCGTGCGGCCCTGGCCGCGGGCGGTGCGCTGGGAGTCGCCGCCGCCCGGTGGCGGGCGCGCGCCCCGCGCCGGACGGCCGCGGCGGGCGCCGGCCCGGTCGAGTGGAAGGAACCGGTGCGGTGAAGGAGCGAGGGGGCCGCGCGCGCTGGACGCCACCGCTGCGGCGCCGGCGTCGTGGCCCGGACTGGGCGACGCAGACACCGACCTGGCGCGAGGCGCGGCCGGCGCTGATCTCGAAGGCTCTCGCGCGGGCGTCCGCCCGTCCTTCGGGCAACTGGTTCGTGGTCGGTGCCTCCCGGAACGTGCGCGCCGCGGATCGCCCGTACGGCAGGACGGTCGGTGGGGTGGAGGTGGTGGTGTGGCGCTCGGACACCGGTGAGCTGCACGCGGGTCCGGGCGTCTGCCCCCATCTCGGCGCTCCGCTGCGGGACAGCCGGGTGGTGTGCGGCACGCTGGTGTGCCACTGGCACGGACTGGGCCTGAACGGTTCACCGTTCGCCGGCTGGCGGCCGTTCCCGGTGCACGACGACGGCGTACTGGTCTGGGTACGGCTGGACGAGGTGGGCGGCGAGGAGCCCACCGAGCGTCCGGTCGTCCCCGAACGGCCCGCGGCCGGCAGTGGGGTGGACGCCGTGTACACGGCGGTGGGACGGTGCGAACCCCAGGACGTGGTGGCCAACCGGCTCGACCCGTGGCACGGCTCGTGGTTCCACCCCTACTCGTTCGTCGATCTGTCCGTGGTCCGGGAGCCCCAGGGCGATGAGGACGACGCGTTCGTCGTCGATGTCTCCTTCCGGGTGGCCGGGCGTCTGGTCGTGCCGGTACGGGCCGAGTTCACCGCGCCGGAGCCCCGTACGGTCGTCATGCGCATCACCGACGGCGAAGGGGCCGCTTCCGTGGTGGAGACACACGCGACCCCGCTGACGGGCAGGGACGACACACATCCCCGGACGGCCGTGGTCGAGGCGGTCGTGGCCACCTCGGACCGGCGCGGCTTCGCGGTGGCCCGGGCCGCCGCGCCCGTGCTGCGCCCCCTGATGCGCCGGACGGCCGGGCGTCTGTGGCGCGACGACCTGGCCTACGCCGAGCGCCGCTGGGCGCTGCGCAGCACCGGACGCTTTCCCGGCTGACCCCGGGGCCTGTCGCGAACGCGGCGCCCGCCGCCCTTCGGGTGACGACGCCGTGTTCGCGACAGGCCCGAGGGGGCCACACCGCCGTCGGCGCGGCCGGCGTCCTCGTGTGTCCGCCGGCGGCCGCCGTGGCACGAGGAGAGCGCGGCCGTCGCCGGGTACGGGTGCCTTCGGCGGCTTCCGGGCGGCGAGGCGGTACTCGGGGATCGCCGGCGCCTGTGCCGCGGTCACCGCGCGGATGTCGAGGGCCTGTGCCTCCAGCAGCGCCGCGCTGGACCTGGCCTCCGACTCGGCCTGAACGTGGCGCCGGCGGGCCAGCGCCTCGGCGCGGTTGGTCTCGCGCTCCACGGCGGTGCACCGTACTGGCCAGCGCCCGGCCTCAGCGGCGCATCCGGGACTCCGCGCCGGGTTCCGGCGCCCCTCGGGGTCGTCGGGCGGCGGGTGGTCAGGGGGACGGGTGTCGTCCCGCGACCGCGCCGAGTGCCCGGAGCAGGGGTGAACGGCCCGCCCGGGGCACCGTCCACAGCACCTGGCCCCGTACACCCCATCCGCCGAGCAGGGCGTTCGCCGCGAGGAAGCCGGTGGTGGCGGCCCGTTCCATGAGGGCGACCGGGAGGTCGCAGCGGATCGCGTCACCGGCCAGGGTCAGCCACCGGTGCGGAGTGCGCACGGTGGGGCGCCGGCGGTGCGAACCGACCGGGAAGAGCGGGCAGTCCGACCGCCACTCGTGCCGGGCGTCGACGACGCGCGCCTCTTCAGTCTCCGGGTACACCTGGCGCAGCCGGTCGACGAGCAGGTCCTGCACCTCCTTCGGTTCCGCCGCGGGATCCACGGCGTAGGCGTGCAGTTCCACCACCGAACCACCGTTGCGTGCCGCCCAGCGGGCGGCTTCGCCCTCGTACCGCTCCAGGACGCTGATGTTGTCCAGGCCTCCGTAGCCGCTGGTCCCGAGGAACCCGGGGCGTTCGGAGCGGACCGGCCGGTCCAGCCACAGCCGGGAGACGAGGAACGGCGGGGCGGTGCGCAGGGCGGCCACGTCGCCGCGCCAGGCGGGCGTGCCCAGGCCGGGAGACGCGTCGACGATCCGGCGCAGTCCCCCGGTGTCGCAGGCGAGTACCACCGCCTGGTGGCGATCGGCGCCGCCGCCGGTGTGCACCTCCGCTCCTCCGTCGGCACGGGGGAGGACGGTGTGTACGGGGGTTCCGGTACGGATGTCGGCCCCGAGCCGCCCGAGGTAGTCGCCGAGCGGGTCCCAGAGTGCCTGGGGAAAGGGCTCGCCCGGCACGTCGAAGAGCAGGCCCTCGGCCGATCCGAGGAAGTAGATGTGGAACATCAGCAGCAGTTCGGCGGCGGACAGTTCGCGCGGGTCGGCGAAGAAGCTGCGTGAGAACACCTCGAACGCCAGGTGGTGCGCGGCTTCGGGGAAGCGCACCCGCTCCAGGAAATCGGTGGCGGTGACCTCGTCGAAACGCTCGTACACCTCGGGCACGCGCACGTCGAGGAGCGGGAGCGCCGCCCGGGCGTCCATGGCGGCCAGGTCCCGCCAGCCGAAGGTGGGGCTCAGGGCGACGAATCCGAGCGCGCTGAACGGCGGGGTTCTGGGGACCCGGGCGAAGCTGTCGGTCAGGCCGCCGCTGTGCCGCAGGGGGTAGTCGGGCAGGGGGGTGAGCCGGGCGAGCGCGGGGTCGGTACGACGGAGCAGGCCGCGGAGGTTGTAGTACTGGCGGAAGAACGCGTGGAAGCCGCGGGTCATGGTCACCCGCGAGCCGTCCGTGAGCCTGGTCGGCCGGCCGGAGAGCCGGCCGCCGAGCGAGTCCTCCCGCTCGTAGAGGGTGACGCGGGCGCCGCGTTCGGCCAGCAGGGTGGCGGCGGCGAGACCGGCGATGCCGCCGCCGATCACGGCGACGGACGGTTCGTCCCCGCGCCGGAAGCGATCCCCTCCGGGTGGGGGCGGCAGGATCTCCGCCTTGCGGTCGCGGCCGCGCCGGGCGGCGGGGAGAGGGGCGGTCACCGGGCCTGCTCCTTCGTCGTGGTCGGGCCGTCCGGGGCGAGTGGGCCGCTCCGGGCCAGGAAGGTGTGCACGATGCCGGTCTGCCATCCGGCGACGGGGGCGACGCGCACTCCGGTGAAACCGGCTCGCGTCAGCCGGCCGGAGAAGGCGGGAGCGGTGTCGAAGGTGAGGACGCTGTGCCAGAGGTGGTGGTACAGGGCGCGGTCGCCGGTGAGCGTGCCCGCCGGGATGACGAGGCCGCGGCACACGGCCGTCCACAGGGCCCGGTGCGCCCGCGAGCCGCTGAGGCTGTACTCGTGGACGGCGAGACGTCCGCCCGGCCGCAGCAGGGACCGGACACTGTGCAGGAGCGCGTCCGGATCGGTGGCGTTCCGGAAGAGGTAGGCGGCGAAGACCGCGTCGAAGGGACCCTCGCCGGCCGCCGCGACCTCCTCGGCGGTCAGGTGCAGGAAGCGCACGCGTGCGGGCCACGGCTTGGCCAGGGCGCGGCTCAGCATGCCCGCAGAGGCGTCCACCGCGGTGATGCGGGCCCGGGGCGCGGCCCTGAGCAGGGCCAGGGTCGAGGCGCCGGTGCCGCAGCCGAGGTCGAGGACGTGCAGTCCGGCCCCGTCGTCGGGGAGCCGGAGGCGACGGGCCGAGCGCAGGAGGTCGGTGCGGTATCCGGGGTTGAGGGAGGTGAGGTGGTCGTAGGTGCGGGAGGCGTGGTCGAAGGCGCGGGCCAGGTCGTGGTCGCGCAGGAGGCTCATCGGGGGCTCTCTCCGTTTCTTGCGGGGGGCCGGGAGCGGCGGGGCAGGAAGGGCAGTTCGGCTGCCGTGCGGAGCATCGGCCGGACGGGGGTGCGCAGCCCGATGCTCCAGTCCTCGGCCGGTGAGGTGGCGCCGTCGAGGAAGCGCAGCAGGCGCTCGGCCGGGACGCGGCGGAACAGGTTCGTGAAGAAGTCCGGCCCGTCGATCCGCCCGGTGTCCAGGGCGCGCAGCAGTACCGCGTCCATGGCCAGCGCGCGGCGCCCGTGCGGGGCGGGAACGGTTCCGTGCCCGTCACGCAGGGCGGCGGCGATGGCCCTGCTCTGGCGTTGCACCGCGGCGAAGGTGTAGCCGGTGGCCGGCCGGGTCGCGCCGCCGGCGGTCCCGATACGGAAGACGGCCGCCCCGGACCGCCGGGGGAAGCGGGCGTCGGTCATGGGGATGACACCCTGTTCCGTCCGTTCCACGGTGAGCGCGCCGAGCCCCAGGACGTCCTGGCAGTACCGGTCGAGTGCCGACTCGTACGCGCTGATGGTCAGCGCGCTCCCGGAGAACTCGGTGTACTCCACGAGCGCCCGGTCGGGGGCCAGCGGCAGGACGTACCCGAAGGCGAGGCCGTGCGCCGGCTGGGGCACGCGGAAGTCCATCAGGTCGGCGACCGCGGGGTCGAACCGGTCGGTGCCGGTACGGACGAACCAGCCGCGGAAGTGCTGGAGCATCCGGGTCCGGGCGGGCGGCGGGTCGTGCACCGGCCGCGAGTCGAACACGCGCCGGGCACGCAGGGTCAGGGGATCGCCGGTGGGGAGCGTGCACGCGATCTCCGCGCCGCCGGGCACGTCGCGCACCGAGTCCGCCGTCGCACGCAGGAGCCGTCCGCCCGGTGAACGGGCGAGGAGTGCGTGGACCTGCCGTTCGAACGGTGCGGAGCGCACCATGCGGTAGGTGAACGGGGCCGGGTCGACGACGACTTCCCGGCCGTCGGCACCGTGCACCCGCAGCACGGACCAGGACGCGCTGACGACGTCGTCGAGGTCCGTGGCGTCCTGGTCCCAGTAGCACCAGGTCCGCTCCGCCGGGCGCAGCGGGCCGTCCGGGGGCTCGACCACGGTCACGGAGACGGTACCCGTCCCGGTCAGCCGGTGGGCGAGGCTGAGGCCGGCCGCTCCGCCACCGAGGATGACCACGTCGGACAGGTCGGCGGCGTGACGCGTCACCGGGCCCGCCACTCGACGACGGGCGTCCCGACCGGGCCGGAGCCCAGGCGTCCGGCGTCCGCCGCCGGCGCGTCCGCGACGGCGTCGGCCGTCGGACGGGGGTTACCGCCCCCGGGTGGCGGGGCTGCGGTGCCCGCGACGTGGCGGCCGGTGTCAGGGCGCCGGGGAGGCGGGGCGATCGACGGTCCGCGTCCCACGGTTCCGGGTACGGCGCGGGAGAACGGAGCGGGCGCGGGGTGGCCGAGGGTGGTCGGGATATCCGGGCAGGGCCGCGCGGCAGCGGCCGGGCGGCTCCGTTCGCGTCGGGCGGGGGCGGCCCCGCAGACACCCCGGCCGGCCGGCTCGGCGGTGAACGCACCGCCCGGGACACCGGTGGCACCGGCCACCGGGAGACATGCGCCGCTCACTTCCACTCTTCACTCCGGGTACGGGATCGGGGAGTCACACGGGATCGATCACTGCTTCGGCCGGACGGCCCTCCCCGGATGCGGCCGGCCCCGACCGGCTTCGCGGCGGCACCCCCGCCGCCCCGGGGCGGGGCGTGCCTGCCGTACGGCACGTATGCCCGGCGCCGTGGCACCTGCGAAGCGCACCGGCCGGTTCGGAGCGTGCGCGACGACGTTCCCGCGCCGTCGGACGCCTCCGGCGGAGCCACCCGCGGTCCGGCCCGGCACGGAGCCTGTGCGCAGGCCGGACCGGACAGGTTCGCGCCCGCGACGGCGGCACCCGGTGCCCCGCGGTGTTCGTCGGTCATGCTTCTCCTCGTTGGACGCCGGGGCTCGTGGCCGGGCCCGCTCGCCCGACCGGTACCCCGAACGCGCCGTGGCAGGCCCGCGGCACGCGCCTGCCGTCGGCACCGCGGGTCACGCGACAACGGGCCGCGGCCGTGCCCGCCGGTCCAGCGGACCACGTTCACCGGGCCGATGCCAGGAGCCACGACCCAGTGCCCCGGACGACGGCACGTCCCAGTGCCCGGGACGACGGCATGTCGAGTGCCCGGGACGACAGCACGTCACCGGGTGACGACGGACTCCAGGACGGCGACGGCTTCGGCAAGCCCCGTCGGACGCGTCGATCCGGCCACCGCCCGCCCCGCCCAGCCGGGTCCGAGGGTCAGCACGACCGGTCCCCGGCGCGCGCCGCGCACGCCCCACTCCATACCGGCCACGTGCTGGGCCAGCGGCCTGCTGGCGGTGGCACGGGACTGCGCCCACAGGCCGACGGCGGCCGGCCCGGTCCTGCGCACCGCCGCGACGAGCGACTCGACCGGCAGAGCGCCGCCGAACATCCGCACCGGAACACCCCGTTCGGTCAGTGCGGCGGACAGCACCTCCAGCGCGAGCGTGTGGTTCTCCCCCGGTACGCAGGCGAGCACCGTGGTGGCGCCGGGCCGGTCGGCGACCGTGCCGGGCACGGTGCGCCGCAGCGCGCCGGAGACGTGCCAGGACAGGAAGTGCTCGACCTCGACGTACTTCTCCCCCGAGGTCTCCCACTTGCGGCCGACGGCCTGCAGCGTGGGCACGATCACCTCGGTCCAGGCGGCGATCAGGCCGTGCTCGGTGATTGCGTCGAGCAGCAGCCGGTCCAGTGCGGCGGCGTCGAGCCGCAGGGCCGCGCGAGCGATGCCCTTGCATTCCTGACGCGCGTCACCGAGCCGCAGCCCGCTGCCCGCCCGGCTGTGGGCAGGCGCCCGCCGTGGGCCGACGGCCACGCCGTGAGCCGGGGTGACGGGCGGCGGCGCTTCGCCGCGTGCCAGGCGCGCGGCCTCGGCCGGGGGCAGTCCGGTCGCCGTCAGCGCGCACATCCGCTCCAGCCGGGCCACGTCCTGCGCCGTCCAGCGCCGGTGGCGGCCGCCGGTATGACTGTCGGGGCCCAGACCGTAGCGGCGGTCCCAGGTACGGACCGTGGTGGGGGCCACCCCCAGACGCCGGGCCACCTCACCGGTGGTCAGCCCGCCGTCCGGCGGGACGACGTCCTCGCCGTGCTCACCGTTCTCCGTCAGCGCACTCATGCCCTCACTGTACGACGCACAACCGACGCATGTTGTCCGCGTCGTTCATGCATCGATGTCGTCTCCGCCGGCCTCGCGGTGACGGTGGGGCCGGCGGTGCCGGCCCGTGACGACGCGCGGACTGCGCGACAGAGATCGGAGTTTTTCGAACCCATCCCGATCAAACGGCAGTTCGTGACGCACGCATTCGACCATTGCGCGGCCATCCCGGAAAACACGTCCCCTCGGGCCGGTCTCGCCCGTCTACGGTTCCAGCGCCGGTCAGGACGAGCGGAGCTCTGGGCCCGTCGAGAGCCGGCACCACCACGAGAACACCGAAGAGGAGACATCCATGGCAACGGTGGAAGTGTCGCTGAAGGACATGATGACCGCCATTGAAGGGGCGATCGGAGCGGCCGTCGTCGACTACTCCAGCGGCATGGCCCTGGGGACCCTGGGCGGGGGGAAGGACCTGGACCTCACCGTCGCGGCCGCGGGCAACACGGACGTCATCCGGGCCAAGGTGCGCACCATGGAACTGCTGGGCCTGAGCGGCCAGATCGAGGACATCCTCATCACGCTCGAAGCCCAGTACCACCTCATCCGGCTGGTCACCGGCCGGAGCGGCAACGGACTGTTCCTGTACCTCGTGCTCGACAAGTCCCGGTCGAACCTGGCGATGGCCCGCCACCAGCTCAAGCGGATCGAAGAACAGTTGGAGGTATGAACGATCCGAGATCCGGGCCGACGCGCGCCCATGATGTGAAGACTTCTTCAAGTCACCACATCAACATCGTCCCAATCCGTGGATGCGCGCCGCACCGGGCGAGAAGGATCGGTGGCGAAGGACGGCAGATCATGCGGCGGCGCGTCTTCGGGGGCGCCGCCGTGCCTTGGAGAACATCCCCGACGCGGCAGGGAGCGCGCACCATGCAAGTCCCCCTCTACCAGGCCAAGGCGGAGTTCTTCCGCATGCTGGGACACCCCGTGCGCATCAGGGTCCTGGAGCTGCTCCAGCACGGTCCGGTGCCGGTGCGGGACCTGCTCGCCGACATCGACATCGAGCCGTCCAACCTCTCGCAGCAACTGGCCGTGCTCAGAAGGTCCGGCATCGTCGTCTCGGTGCGGGAGGGCTCCACCGTCCGTTACGCACTGGCCGGGGGCGATGTCGCCGATCTGCTCCGCGCGGCCCGCAGGATCCTCACCGAACTGCTGGCCGGGCAGAGCGAACTGCTGGCCGAACTCCGGGAGACCGACGCGTCCATGCGGTCGGTCCCCCGGAGCAGGCAGGGCTGAGGCGCCCTCCCGGTCGGGCGCCCGGAGTGCGGTCAACGGGTCGGACGTCAGCGGCGTCCGGCCCGTTCGGCGCGTGGGCCGGGTGCCTCACAGGGCGCCGGGTGTGTCCAGGCCGGTCAGGGCGCCCACGGGGTCCGGGTCGGGGGTGCCCCGGGGCCACCAGTCGTCGTGGCCCGGTTCGGACTCGTAGGCGTACCAGAGGTGGTCGCGGCCGAGGCGGAGCTGGACATGGCCGCGGGGATGGGTCAGCCGGTTGCGCCAAGGGCGGAAGGCGGGCAGGTCGGCGGCGAGCAGGAGGGGCCGGGCACGGTCGAAACGGCCGGCCGGCGGGTCCCAGGGTTCCTCCAGCACGGCGAGTCCGGCGGGGCCGCCCTGGCGCCAGGCGGCGACCCCGCGGGCCAGCTCGGCGGGGCCCCGGCCGGCGGCCCGGGCCAGGGAGGAGTACAGCGTGCGCGTGGCCGCCGTCAGGCCGGAACCGGGGCGGGCGGCGGCGAGACGCACCGCGTCGTGCCACAGGGTGAGCCCGCCGACGGGATCCCGGCCGGTGGTGAGCAGGGCGTGGGCGCGGGCGGCCGCGTCGGTGGCGAGCTGGTCCAGCGCGTACGGGTCCGGCCCGCCGGGGGACGCGGGATAGGCGGGCGGCTGCTGCGGATGCGGCGGCGGGGGCAACGGGGCGGGGAGCGGGGGGAGTTCGCGGTCGGTGCGGGCGATCACCTCGGCCGCGCGGATGCCCGGCAGGGGCTCCGGTTCCTTTTCCCGGGCGGCGCGGGCCGCACGGGCCGCGCTCAGCCGGGACAGCGCGTCGATCACCTCGCGCTCGCCGCGTCCGCGCAGCAGGAGCAGCACGAAGGGGTCGGCGTCGAGCAGCCGGGCGGTCTGGTAGCACAGGGCCGCGGCGTGCTTGCAGGGGTGGCCGGAGTCGGGGCAGCTGCATCGCGGGTCGAGGTCACCGGGGCCGGGCAGCAGGGGGACCCCGCAGTCGGCGAGGGACTCGGGCATCTCCTTGTCGAGCAGCGCCGCGATGTGTCCGGGCCGCTCGGCGGCGGCGTCCAGGAAGCGCTCCCAGTCGGCGTCCCCGAACGTCCGCAGCCGCACCTGCACGCGGTAGGGCCGGGGACGGCTGCCCCGTACGTACGCGAGGACCAGCCCCGGCGTCACGGTGATGGCGTCGACGTGCCCCTGCTCCGCGTAGCCCCGTCCCCGCGCGAGCCGCGCGGGGTCCAGCGCGCCGTCCTCCAGCGCGGTGACCCATGCCCCGCCCCACCATGTCCCGGCGAAGCCCGCACCACCGCCGGCACGGGGTGGGAACGCGGGGAAGGTGCGGCGCAGTTCGCCGTCGCGGGCGGGGGCGGCCATGGAGCGGGGCGTGGCGTGCGGGGGGTGCGGCGTCGCCGGTGGTACGGGTCCGGTCCTGGCGGGTGGAGCCGGGGCGGACGGGCCCTCCCGGCGGGTGCCCGCGTCGGAAGCCGGCTCCGGCCGGGGGGCGTCCGCGCCTGTGGGCATACGGAAGGCGTCGGCGAGGGCCGCGCGTACCTCTCGGGCCCGCTCGTCGGCGACACGGTCACCGCGCGTGGTACGGGGGACGCGAGGGGCGGGCGACGCGGCGCGCCGCCGCGTGGGCCGGGGCCGGTCCTCGGCCTGTGCGCGGGCGCGCTCCGCGCGGGCCGAGCGCAGGGCCTCCCGCGCGACGTCCCCGGGCCGCCGGCCGGGGCGGTCGGCACCGTCGAGGCCGGGGTCGGTCACCGGGCCGGAGGCGACGGGGTGGTCCCCCGCACCGACCACAGCCCCGTCGGCGGACACCCCCGCGCCGGCCCTCGCCTCTCCCGTGGACGGCCCTTCGCCGGACGGCCCGGTCCCCGTCCCACCAGCCACCACCCGCCCGCCGGAAACCGACCCGACCCGCCCGCTCACCTCCCGGAACTCGGACCCCCCGGCACCCGCGACAGTCCCCTCAGCCGCACCGGCCGCAGTCCCGCCGCCGGACACCCCCGCATCAGCCCTCGGCCCGGCCCCCGGCTCACCGGCATCCGCCGCCTCCCCGGACATCGCGCCGCCGGGCACTCCCCCGGTGGTCCCGGCCTCATGAGGCGCCTGTCCGGGGTCGGAGGGTCGCGTCCGCGTGCTTCCCGCGGGCGGCGCCTGCTCGTCGGCCGGTGCTTCCCCGGGCCGCGCCCCCTCGGGGGTGCCGTCTCCGGGCGGCATGCCCGCGTCGGTGGCCGGGTGTGCCTCACGGCGGGCGCGGACCGCGCGGCGGAGGGCTTCGCGGGCCGCGTCGCCGGGGCGGTGCCGCTGACCGGACGGCGGCCGGGCAGGGGTGGCCGCCGGATCGCCGGACGCCCTCTCGCGTGCCGCGCGCAGGGCCTCACGGGCCTCGTCGGACGGGCGGGGAGTCATGCCAGCCTCCGCAGGGCGACGAGGGCGGACAGATCACGGTCGGAGAGTTCCGTGAGGGCCGACTCGCCCGAGCCGAGAATCGCGTCGGCGAGCGCCCGCTTGGACTCCAGCATCTCGGCGATACGGTCCTCGACCGTGCCCTCGGTGACGAGGCGGTGGACCTGGACGGGCTGGGTCTGCCCGATGCGGTACGCGCGGTCCGTGGCCTGTTCCTCGACCGCCGGGTTCCACCAGCGGTCGAAGTGGACGACGTGTCCCGCGCGGGTGAGGTTCAGACCGGTGCCGGCCGCCTTCAGGGACAGGATCAGAACGGGGCTCGCGCCGCTCTGGAAGCGGTCGACCATGCGCTCCCGCTCCGGTACCGGCGTACCGCCGTGCAGGAGGTCGACCGGGACCGCGCGCTCGGTGAGGTGCGCGGTGATCAGGCGGGCCATCCCGACGTACTGGGTGAACACCAGGGCCGAGCCGTCCTCGGCCAGCAGGGTGTCCAGCAATTCGTCCAGCAGGGCGAGTTTGCCGGAACGGGCCGCGAGCCGGCCGTCCCCCGCGTGCGTGTGCTCCTCCTTCAGATACAGCGCCGGGTGGTCGCAGATCTGCTTCAGCGAGGTCAGCAGTTTCAGCACCAGACCGCGGCGGCCCATGCCCTGTGCGGTCTCGATGGCGGCCATCGACTCGCGCACCACCGCCTCGTACAGCGCGGCCTGTTCGCGGGTGAGCGGCACGGGGTGATCGGTCTCGGTCTTGGGCGGCAGTTCGGGAACGATGCCGGGGTCGGACTTCTTGCGCCGCAGGAGGAAGGGCCGCACCAGTCGGGCCAGGCGCCTGGCCGCCTCCTCGTCCTCGCCGGTCTCCACCGCGCGGGCGTGCCGGGCGCGGAAGGACTTGAGCGGGCCGAGGAGGCCGGGCGTCGTCCAGTCGAGGAGGGCCCACAGCTCGGAGAGGTTGTTCTCCACGGGTGTGCCGGTGAGCGCCACCCGCGCGAGGGCCGGGATCGTCCGCAGTGCCTTCGCCGTCGCGGAGTGGGGGTTCTTGACGTGCTGCGCCTCGTCGGCGACGACCATGCCCCACGCGTGGGCGGCCAGGGCCGGCGCGGCGGAGCGCATGGTGCCGTAGGTGGTGAGGACGAAGCCGCCGTCGGCCTCGTCCAGGCTGCGGTCGGGGCCGTGGAAGCGGCGCACGGGGACGCCGGGCGCGAAGCGGGTGATCTCCCGCTGCCAGTTGCCGAGCAGCGAGGCGGGGCAGACCACCAGGGTCGGCTCACCGCGGGCCCGCTTCAGGTGCAGCGCGATGAGGGTGATCGTCTTGCCGAGGCCCATGTCGTCGGCGAGGCAGCCGCCGAGGCCGAGGGAGGTCATGAGGTCGAGCCAGGCCAGGCCGCGGAGCTGGTAGTCGCGCAGGGTGGCGTCCAGTCCTGGCGGTGGTACGGCGGGCCGTACACCGGCGGTCAGGCGGTCGCGCAGCACGGCCAGGGCCCCGGCGGGGACCGCCTCGACCGTCTCGCCGTCGACCTCCGCGTGGCCGGTGAGGGCGACGGACAGCGCGTCGACCGGGTCGAGCAGCCCCAGGTCCCGTTTGCGGGCCTTGCGGACGAGGGCGGGGTCGACCAGCACCCACTGGTCGCGCAGGCGTACGACGGGACGGTGGGCCTCGGCCAGGGCGTCCATCTCGGTTTCGGTGAGCGGGTCGCCGCCGAGGGCGAGCTGCCAGCCGAACCGCAGCAGGTCCTCGCTCTCGAAGAAGCCGGTGCCGTCGGTCGCCGAGCCGGGTGCCGGGCGGACCACCGCCGTGGCGGTGAGGTCCTGGGCGAGGTCCCGGGGCCAGTGCACGGCGACCCCGGCCGCGGCGAGCCGGGTGGCCGCCACGCCGAGCAGGTCGTTCAGCTCGTCCTCGGACAGGGCCAGCACATCGGGCACGTCCTGGTCGGAGAGCCGGTCCAGGGGCGGCCAGACACGGGCCGCGCGGCGCACGGCGAGGGCGGCGTCCACCCGCGCGCGCGGGCCGAAGGCGCTGTCGGCCTCGCCCGACCACAGGGCTGCGGCGTCGGCCACCAGGGTCGGGTCGGCGAGGCTGTGCACCTGGACGATCGCCGCGCCCGCGCCCCGGGCGTCCCTTCCCGCGCCGGCGTCGAAGAGGTCGTACGCGGACAGGTCCAGGCGGAGCGAGATCCGTACCCCGGCGTCCATCCCGGCGGCGACCTCGGCGGCCCAGTCGTGGGCGCCGGGCAGCCGCTGGGCCCCCCGCGCGGCGAACGGCAGTCCCGAGGCGTACGGCGCTGCGGGGGTGCGGGGCAGGGTGTCGGCGACCGCGTCCAGGAAAGCGCGCACCAGCGCCTCCGGCCGGGGCAGCCGCAGCGGGCCGGGCCCCGGCAGCGGGACGGCGTGCCCCGCGGGAGGCAGGGCGGCGGCCACCGCCCGCAGATGCGCCGCGTCGTCGGGGTCGAGCGGGCCGGCCCGCCAGGCGTCGTGGCCGGTGGCGGTCAGGCCGGGGAGCAGCCGGCCGCGGGCCGTGAGTCGCAGCGCGTGCAGGGCGGCGGCTCCCCAGCAGGCGGTGGCGGGATGGGCCGCGGGGTCGTGCCGGGCCCGGACCAGCAGCGGCAGTGCCTCGTCCACGGGAAGGGTGAGGGCAGGGACCGTGCGCCGCCGCACACCGGCGCCGTGCGGGCGGACCACGGTCAGATCGGTGTGCCGGGCGGAGGCGTCGGGCCCCTGGGCGGGGGCCGGGGTGGGCCCGGTTCCCGCCAGGCCGCCTTCGGTGCCGCTCTCCGGGTCGTAGAAGGCGATCCGTCCGTCGCGCGGGAGGGGCGCGGGCAGGAAGACGGCCGCGAGCCGGACCGGCACGTCCGTCCCGCCCCCGGCCGCACCGGGCCCGGCCGCACCGGGCCCGGTGCCCGTGTCCCGTGCGTCCGTCGGCGTCCGCTCGCCCATACGTCGTGTCACCTCCCGCCCGCGTGTCGGATCCAGTCGTCCTCGACTTTACGGGCGGGCTCTGACAACCGGCTCCGGCGGCCGGTACGCGGCCCGGTGGCGGGGCCCGGACCGGGCGGCGGGGCGCCCGGGGTCAGGGCACGGTGCGGGAGACGACGTACACCCACGGATAGCCCGGCTTGTCGTGGTTGACGACGACGTCGTGCGTGGGTGCCGGGTCCTTCTGCTCGTGGACCAGACCCGACCAGGTGCCGGGTCCGTCGAACGTCCAGTCGGTGACCTCCCGGTCGCGTGCACCGATGGTGATGTGGTCCCGCTTCAGTTCGCTCTCCGGAACGCCCATGGTGGCGAGGAAGGCGCTCAGGCCCGCGTCGGTCGTCTCGAACTCGACGTACAGACGGCTGGTCCTCCAGTTGTTGGTCTCGTACGACGCCACCCACCAGGCCGGGTGCGGTATCGGCACCTGGTAGATGCGGCGCTGGACCTTGGACGGCCAGCCCTCGGTGAGACCGGTCGCGGAGTACTTCGCCGCCTTGTCCTTGCCGCTGGCCCGGCTCTGGTTCGCCGAGATCACCAGGTAGCCGGCGGGGACGCCGATGAGCAGCACGATGATCAGCAGGGTGAGCGCCCGGCGGCGGATCGTGTGCCGCCGGTCCTCGGCCGGGCGGGGCTCGCCCGGGACGTCCGGCCGCTGGGGGGATTCGCCGGTCACAGTGTCTCCTGGGTGGTGCGGCGGGCCTCCGCGTACCGCTCGTACCGCTCGTAGCGCTCGACGCGGCGGCGCTTGGCCCGGCGGAAGCGGCGGGCGACGAGACGGGCGAGATCGGCGGCGCCGACCATGCCGGCCTCGGGGCCGAGCTGGGCGCGGACGATACGGGCCTCGGGGCGGTAGCCACGCCCCGTGAGATGGCGTCTGAAGGCGTCCCGCGCGGGGACGATCAGCAGGTCGTCGGCGGCGGAGACGCCACCGCCGATGACGAAGCAGGAGGGGTCGAGGGCGGCGGCGAGGTTGGCGATGCCGACGCCGAGCCACTGGCCGATGTCCTGGAACAGCTCGATGCACATGGCGTCGCCCTCGCGGGCCAGCTCGGTGATCACCGGGCCGCTGATGTCGGCGATGTTGCCCTTCACATGCTCGATGATCCCGTAGGCGACCGGCGAGTCGGCGGCGGCCAGCTCGCGCGCCTCGCGGACCAGCGCGTTCCCGGAGCTGTACTGCTCCCAGCAGCCACGGTTGCCGCAGGGGCAGCGGTGGCCGCCGGGGACGACCTGCATATGGCCGAACTCGCCGGCGACGCCGTACTTGCCGCGCTTGACCTGCCCGTCCTCCAGGATCGCGCCGCCGATGCCGGTGCCGAGCGTGATCATGACGAGGTGGTCCTCACCGCGTCCGGCGCCGAAGCGCCACTCGGCCCAGGCGGCGGCGTTGGCGTCGTTGTCGACCAGGACCGGGACGGCGAGGCGGTCGGCCAGGCGGTCGCGCAGCGGCTCGTTGCGCCAGGACAGGTGCGGGGCGAACAGCACGCGGTTGCGGTCGGCGTCGACCCAGCCGGCCGCGCCGATGCCGACCGCGTGCACGTCGTGCCGGTCGGACAGGTCCAGCACCAGTTCGACGATGGTGTCCTCGACGACCTTCGGGCTCTTGGACTTGTCCGGGGTCTCCGTGCGGAGCCGCTCCAGGATGTTGCCCTCGGCGTCGACGACGCCCGCCATCACCTTGGTGCCGCCGATGTCGATGCCCACCGTCGGGACCCGGGGTGCCGTGAGGTGGGAGCGGCGCTCCCTGGTGCCGACGGTTCTCAGGACCGGGGCGCGGCGGGAACCGATGGGGGCGGTGAAGTCGCGGTAGGTGCTCATCGTCTGCGATTCTGCCGCACGGCTCCACCGGGTGCCGAACAGATGCCGGGTGCGTGGTGCGGATCATTTCCGGGTGCGGGTGCGTCGGGGCCGGCCACGCCCGCGCGGCGACGCGGCAGTCGTCACGGGCGCGCCCCCGGGGGCACTACGGCTCGCGCTGCCGGTCACATTGTCCTGTCATTGCGACGAAGGTCGTCGTGCCGCTCAGGACCGCACCAGCAGCTGGAACTCGAAGGAGTAGCGGTCGGGGCGGTAGGTGTGGGTGCCGAACTCCACCGCGCGGCCGGTGTCGTCGAAGGTGACGCGCTGCATGGTGAGCAGCGGGGCGCCGGGCTGTTCGCCCAGCCGCTCGGCCTCGGCGGCGGTGGCGGCGCGGGCGCCGATGGTCTGCCGGGCGCTGTGCAGGGTGATCCCGGCGGCCCGCATCAGCCGGTACAGCCCGGTGGCCTCCAGCTGCGGCGTGGCCAGGTCCAGCAGATTGGGCGGCAGATAGTTGCACAGGTGCGCCATCGGCTCTCCGTGCGCGAGCCGCAGCCGCTCGATCCGGTGCACCTCGCTGCCCTCGGTCACCGCGAGCGCGGCGGCGACCTCGGCGGACGCGGGGACGACGGTGTTGACCAGCACGGTGGTGGCGGGGCGCTGGCCGGCCGACTCCAGGTCGTCGTAGAGGCTGCTGAGCTCCAGCGGGCGTTTGACCTGGCTGTGCACCACCTGGGTACCGACCCCTCGGCGGCGTACGAGCAGGCCCTTGTCGACGAGCGACTGGATGGCCTGGCGGACGGTCGGCCGGGACAGACCGAGCCGCGCGGCGAGCTCGATCTCGTTGCCCAGCAGGGTGCCGGGGGTCAGCGCGCCGTGCTCGATGGCGGACTCCAGCTGCTGGGACAGCTGGAAGTACAACGGCACGGGGGAGCCGCGGTCGACGCTCAGCTCCAGTTGTACGGTCGGGTCCACTTCTGGTTTCGGCACGGGCCGAGCGTAGCCCCGTGCGCTGTTGACGGGAAGTCGTGTAGTTCGGTTGTCCGGACATACGCATTGACAGGGAGCGGCGCGGGGCTCACTTTGTAGCCATGCGCATCGGGGTCATCGGTACGGGCCGTATCGGCACCATTCACGCCCACACACTCAGCAGGCACCGCGACGTCGGCTCCCTGATCCTCACGGATGTCGATCCGGCGCGGGCCCAGGCCCTCGCACACCGGCTCGGCGAGACGGCGGCACCCGGGGTGGACGAGATCTACACCTGGGGAGTCGACGCCGTGGTGATCACGGCGGCCACGTCCGCCCACGCCGAACTGATCGGCCGGGCCGCGCGGGCCGGGCTGCCGGTGTTCTGCGAGAAGCCCATCGCCCTGGACCTCGCGGGCACGTTACAGGCGGTCACCGAGGTCGAGACCGCCGGGACGGTGCTGCAGATGGGCTTCCAGCGGCGGTTCGACGCCGGTTACAGGGGAGCGCGTGAGGCGGTGCGCTCGGGCAGCCTCGGCAGGCTGCACACGGTGCGGGCGATGAGCAGCGACGCGGAGCCGCCGCCGGCCGGGTATCTGCCGCAGTCCGGCGGGCTGTACCGGGACACCATGATCCACGACTTCGACATCCTGCGCTGGGTGACCGGCCGGGAGATCGTGGACGTGTACGCCTCCGGGTCCGACGCCGGGCCCGCGATGTTCCGCGAGGCGGGCGACGTCGACACCGGCGCGGCGCTCCTCACCCTGGACGACGGCACGCTCGCCACGGTCACCGCGACCCGGCTAAACGGCGCCGGCTACGACGTGCGGATGGAACTCGCCGGGGAGCGGGACCAGATCGCCGTCGGCCTGGACGACCGTACGCCGATCGCCTCCACGGAACCGAACGGGCCGCCGGCCGCGGACAAGCCGTGGACGGGTTTCCTGGAGCGGTTCGGGCCCGCGTACGAGGCCGAGCTGATCGCGTTCGTCGAGGTCGTGAACGGTGAGCGGGCCAACCCCTGCGACGGGCGCGAGGCCCTCCAGGCGCTCCTCGTCGCGGAGGCGTGCGAGCGCTCGCGGCGGGAACGCAGACCGGTCAGGCCGACGGAACTGCTGAGCGGATCGGAAGCGGCACTGACCTGACACGGGCGCGGTTCAGGGGGCCCTGACCGGCCCGGCGGCTCAGGAGTCTCCGCCGGCTCGGCCCGGGGCCCCCGACCGGCATCACCGGTCAAGGGCTCCGGGCCGACGCGGCGACGCAGAGTTGCCAGCCGGCGCAGCTCAGCACACCCGACCGACGCCGCGGATCAGGGACCCCGGACCAGTCCAACTCAGGAACCCGGGCCCCCGCGGCGGCGCAGAATCCCCAGCCGGCGCAGCTCGAAGGGCCCCGGACCGATCCGGGCCACGAAACCCGGGCCCGCACGACGGCTCAAGGCCCCCCGCCGACGCAGCTCACCACACCCGGCCGGCGCCGCGGATCAGGGACCCCGGGCCCGTCCAGCTCAGGGACCCGGGCCCGCGCGGCGGCGCGGAATCCCAGGCCGCGCGGCTCGGAGGGGCCGGAGTGGTCCGGGTCAGGAGAGTCGGACGGCGTGGCGGTTCAGGGGGACCGGGTCGGCAGGACCGTTCCCTGGGCGACCGCGCACAGCGTTTCCGTGCCGTCCTCGGCGAGGGTGAGCAGATCGCAGCGGACGACGGCCTGGCGGCGGCCGGCGTGCACGACCTCCGCGCGGGCGCGCAGGGTGCGGCCGGTGGCCGGGCGGAGGTACTGGACGGAGAAGCCGCCGGTGAGGACGGACGGGCCGAGGACGGCACCGGCGGCGAAGGTGAGGGCGTTGTCGGCGGCGTAGGAGAGCACGCCGCCGTGCAGGAAGCCGTTCTGCTGGTGCAGTTCCTCCCGGATGTCGATCTCCAGGGTCGCCCCGCCGTCCCCGAAGGCCGTCAGCCGGGCGCCGAGGAGTCTGCTGAAGGGCTGGCCGTCCAGGGCCTGCCGGGCGGTGGTGAGGTCGAGCGCGGGGGACGCGGTCATGGAGTGGGGCTCCTCGGGAGGACGGCGGGCGGGTGACGGCGGTCAGGGGGTGTCGGTCTCCTCCAGGAGACCGGCGTCATGGGCGAGCAGGGCGATCTGCACGCGGTTGTTGAGGTCGAGCTTGGCCAGGATCCGGGAGACGTGGGCCTTGACGGTGGCGACGCTCATATGGAGCTCCGCGGCGATCTCGGCGTTGGCCAGTCCCCGTCCGACCGCGACGGCGACCTCGCGTTCGCGGTCGTTGAGGTCGGCCACGCGCGCACGCGCGCGTGCCGGCCGCGTGCTGCCGCCGGTGCCGGCCGCGTGCGCCATCAACTGCCGGGTGACCGCGGGCGACAGCACCGGATCACCGGCCGCGACCCGGCGGACCGCGGCAAGGATCTCGGCGGGCGGGGTGTCCTTGAGGACGAACCCGGCGGCGCCCGCGCGCAGCGCCCGCAGCACCTGTTCGTCCGCGTGGAAAGTGGTGAGCACCACGACCTGCGGGGCGTCGTCGCGGCGGCGCAACGACTCGGTCGCGGTGAGACCGTCCACGGTCGGCATCCGGATGTCCATCAGGACCACGTCCGGGCGGGTGCGGTCGACGAGCGCCCCGACCTCGCCGCCGTCGGCGGCCTCACCGACGATCTCGATGTCCTCCGCGCCGCCCAGCATCAAGGACAGCCCGGCCCGCACCAACGGGTCGTCGTCGACGAGGAGCAGTCTGATCGCGGTCATGGGCGGTACCTCATCACGGCGGGGCGGAGTGCGGACACCCGGGTCGCCCGAAGTGCCGGGCCGGGGCTCCGCTCCGGGCACCGGACCCGCTTCATCGCCACGGCAGCCGTGCGCGTACCTCGAACCCGCCGTCGGGGGCCGGACCGTGCTCCAGCGTTCCGCCCGCCAGGGTGGCCCGTTCCGTGAGGCCGATCAGGCCCTGCCCCGCGCCGGGCACGTGCGGGACGTCCCCGTCCGGCGCGGGGTTGCGCACGGTCACCGTGAGGCCCTCCCCCGGCCCACCGGTGACCGAAACGGTGACCTCCGTGCCGGGAGCGTGCTTGCGGGCGTTGGTCAGACCCTCCTGGGCTATCCGGTAGGCGGTGCGGCCGACGGAGGCGGGCACCGCGGCCGGGTCGGTGACCCGCTGCTCCAGGGTGACCTTCATACCGGCCTCCCGGGACTCGACGGCCAGGCCGTCGAGCGCGGCGAGCGTCGGCTGCGGCCGTCCCGTGTCGTCGGACTCCCCGGCCCGCAGCACCCCGATGATCTCCCGCAGGTCCTGCAACGCCTCGTGCGCGCTCTCCCGGATCACACCGGCCGCCCGCGCGACCTCCTCGCGCGGGGCATCGGGCCGGAACTCCAGCGCGCCCGCGTGCACACTCAGCAGCGTCAGCCGGTGCGCGAGAACGTCGTGCATCTCCCGCGCGATGGCCTCCCGCGCGAGCCGCTGCGCCTGCTCGGCCCGCAGCCTCGCCTCCGTCTCGGCGCGCCGCGCCCGGTCCCTGAGGCTCAGCATGAGCTGTCGCTTGGACCGTACGAACATGCCCCAGCCGACGACCGCGACGGTGAGTACCACGAAGAGAACGATCGTGGCGAGATACGGCAGATCCGGGTCCGGGCGCCACCAGAAGTACAGCGGCACAAGTAGCGTCTCGACTCCGGCCACCCAGGCCACGTACCGGAAGGGCCGGTGCACGGCGAGCGTGAACAGGGCGATCACGGCCACACCGCCGGAGGTCTCCGAGACGAAGCTGACCGGGACCATCGCGACGGCCAGCCCCAGGGGCCGGCGGCGGCGCAGCCAGACGGCGGCGCAGGACAGGGCGCCCAGTACTTGGTCGGCGGCGACCAGCCCGGGAGAGAGGTCGTGGTTGTTGCTGAGCGTCTCGGCGCCCAGCAGGCCCACGAGAACGGCCAGCAGGAAGCAGGCGAAGTCGACGACCCAGTCCCGCGCGGTGCGCCGGGGCCGGCGCCCGGAGCGGGTCGCGTCGGGATCGAGCGCGTGGAGGAGCGCGGACGGGAAGAACCATCGGCGCCCCGTGAACACCGGGCCGCTCTGCGCCACCTTGTCGCCAGTCACGGTCGACAAATCTATGCGGGGGCCGTCCGCCGGCGGCACCGAACGGAGCGGAACGGCGACCGAAGTCGCGACACCGCAGTCCTTCGGCGTTCCGGCCGGTCCGGATCACCGTCTTGTGGCGCACCGGCTCTCGCCCCGTGGCCGATGCGGAGGGGAAGGCCACGGGGCGAGAGTCGGTGCCATGAAGCAGATGCTGGAGGTTCTGGGGTTCCTCGCCATGGTGCAAGGGGCGGCCGGTCTGGTGAGCGAGTTCACCGACTGGAACTGGGGTCTCGTGCACCGGTGGGGATCCCTCGACGGCTACGAGATCTTCGCGAGCATCGCCCTGCTGGTGCTGGCCGCCGCACTGTTCGCCGCGGCTGAGAGCCGGAAGGCCGGCTGACGTGCCGGCCTTCCGGCTCTCCGTGCACGCCCTGCTCAGTCCCGCTCGCCCGCTCCGCGCACCACCGCGACCGGGCAGTGCGCGTGGTGCAGCAGGGCCTGGCTGACCGAGCCCAGCAGCAGCCCGGTGAAGCCGCCACGCCCGCGCGCTCCGACCACGAGGAGCTGGGCGGACCGGCTCGCCTCGATCAGTTCCTCACGCGCACCGCCGTGCACCGTCCGGTGTTCGACCACCACATCCGGGTGACGCTCCTGGAGACCGGCGAGTGCCTCGGACAGCAGGCGCTCCTCCTCCTCGGCCAGGGCTCCCGGCGGGTTCGCGTACGGCGCCGACGGGTCCTGCGGGGCGGGCAGGGGCGCGTTCCAGTCGGTCCAGGTGTGCAGCGCCACCAGGGGCGCCTTGCGCAGGGCGGCCTCGGCGAAGGCGAACTCCACGGCCTTCCGGCCGGCGGCCGAACCGTCGACGCCCAGAACGATCGGACCGTCCGCCACCGGCTGCTCGCGCACCACCAGGACCGGGCACTGTCCGTGCGCCGTCAGATGCACCGCCGTCGAGCCCACCAGGAGGCCGACGAATCCGCCCATGCCCCGGGATCCGACCACCACAAGCTCGGCGCCGCGCGACTGCGCCTCCAGCACCGTGAGGGACTCACCGGTCACCACGACCTGCTCGACGGCGACCTCGGGAGCCGCTTCCGCCGCCCGCTGGACCGCCTCGGCCATGAGGCGGTCGACCACGTTGCGCAACCCGCCCTCCGGCGGCCCGAGCGGCGACGGCCCCATGGGCACATGCATCGCCGGCCAGACGCAGGCGTGCACCACCCGCAACCCCGCCCCTCGCAGTGCCGCCTCCCGAGCGGCGACCTCCACCGCGGCGAGACCCGACGCCGAACCGTCGACGCCCACGACCACCAGACCGCTCACCATGTCTCCTTCTTGCCAAACTCTTACTGATCAGGTCCCAGCATGCCGTCCGCACCCCTGGGTTGTCATGGGCCGTCCGACCCACAAGATCAGTTGTTTTCCGGCAGCGGGAACTCCCCGTACCGGGGCCGTCCGGCAAGATCGTAGGACTGGACCGACACACCGGAGGAGGTGATCCGTCCACCGGTGTGCCGCAGGGCGACCGGCTCGAAGCCCTCCGGGAACAGCCGGCGTCCGGCGCCGAGGACGACCGGGAAGGTCAGCAGGTGCAGGGTGTCGACGAGGTCCAGGGCGAACAGGGAACGGACGAGTGCGCCGCTGCCGTGCGTCTGGAGCTCGCCGTCGGTGCGCTCCTTGATCGCGGTGACCTCCTCGGCGAGGTCGCGGCCGATCACCGTGGTGCCGGCCCAGCCGGGGTCGCGGAGGCCGGCCGAGGCGACGTACTTCGGCAGCGCGTTCAGCTTCCCGGCGACCGGATCGGCGGGGTCGGTCACCTTCGGCCAGTACGAGGCGAAGATGTCGTACGTACGACGCCCGAGGAGGAAGGCGCCCGCGCGGGAGAAGACCTCGTCGACGAACCGGCCGAAGTCCTCGTCGACGAACCGGCCGAAGTCCTCGTCGACGTAGGGGACGCTCCAGCCTCCCTGTTCGAAGCCGTCCCTGGTGTCCTCCTCAGGGCCGCCGGGGGCCTGGTAGACGCCGTCGAGGGTGACGAAGGTGGTGACTACGAGCTTGCCCATGGCTGCGCCGTCCTTTTGGTGCGGTGGGGTGGGTGTACCGCCATCTGTTCAGACCGGGGCGGGGTCCACAACTCATCGGTGGGGTGATGACCCGGGTGCCTGCGCGTCTCCGCTGCGCTGGCCGGTGCCGCACGGGGACTTTGCCGCCGGCGCTGCCCGTACCCCACGGGGACTTCTCAGCCGGCGCTGCCCGGTGCCGATGCGCCCACCCGTGCCGCCCTGGGGGCACCTCCCAGGCCCTTCAGGCACTGGAGGAGGCACGACTGCCCGCAGCTGCGGGGTCGCCGGTGCCAGCACCCGCGGCTGCGGGGGCAGCACACTGCTCGCGGGGCCGGTCGCCACGACACCAGTGTCCGCGGCTGCGGAGCAGCCGCCAGCATCCGCGGCTGCGGGAGCGGCACGCCGTTCGCGGAGCCGGTGCCACCGCGGCACCGGCCCCGCAGAAGCGCGGGGTGGGGTCCGTTAAGGCGCGAGCGTGCGCAGCGGCCGCGGCGGCGCGCGGTCAGGTGGGCAGGGCGGTTGTGCCCTTCTGGGTCAGCGTGCCGAAGAGGCGCAGGCGGGAGATTCCGCCGTCCGGGTAGATGTCCACGCGCGCGTGGGTGGCGGTCGCCGGGGCCGGCAGGACGAAGCGGTGGTTGGTGTCGGGCTGGAGGCGGGTCCGGGGCAGGATCTCGCGCCAGTCGCCGCCCTCGCCTCCCTCGCCGTTCTCGCCGCCCTCGCCATCCCTCACCGACACCGACGCCCAGCCCGCGCTGTTGCCCTTCAGATACGCCGTGTCGATCTCCACCGCGCGGATCCGCGCCTGCGCGAGAAGCCGGTAGCGGATCCAGTCATGGCCCTCGTCGCGGCGGCGCCGGGTCTCCCAGCCGTCATCCATCTTCTGCGAGCGTCCGGGACGGATGGTGTTGGTGGCCGGTGAGTAGAAGCGGTCGGACGCGTCCTCGACCCGGCCGCCGTTCTCCAGGGCGACCACGTCGAAGGTGCCGAGCGCCGCCAGCCAGGCCGGGTCCGGGACGACCTCGCCGTACACGCGCAGCCGCGCGATGCCCCCGTCGGGGTGCTGCCTGAGCCGCAGGTGGGTGAAGCGCTGCCCGGCCGTCACGGCGAAGCCGTTGGCCGCGTGGCCGCCCACCGGGGTGCGCGGCACCAGCGTCGTCCACGTCACGTCGTCCGAGAGCAGTTCCTCCGGGGACGGGGCCCCCTCGGCCGAGGTGCCCTCGACGGACACGGCCTGCGGGTGGTTTCCGCGGAAGTGGGCGGTGTCCACGACGATGCCGCGGACGACTCCGGGCGCGCCGAGCCGGATCAGCGCCCAGTCGTGGTCGTCCGCCGTCGGCCGGGGACGGTCGGCGGAGGTGCCGCGGCGGCGCCGGGTCTCCCAGCCGTCCATGATCTTGCCCTTGTGCCCGAAGTGCTCGGGGTCGAACTCGGCGCGCCCGGGCAGCAGAAGGTTCTCGCGCTCGGCGAAGAACTCGTCGTTGGCGGCGATGACACCGGCGCCGAGCCGGCGGTCGGCGAGGTCGGCGTGGTGGGTGAAGGGGAAGCCGGCGGTGCGGTAGTCCGCGTACGGGTCGCCTCCGCCGTAGGGGGGCGCGTGGCCGGTGAAGTTCTCGATCGCCGTCACGGTGGTCCGGTCCTGCCTCTCGGGATGTCGGTGTCAGGGGGAGCGGGTGAGCAGCCGGCCCTTCGGTTCGGTGAACTCTCCGTCGGCCAGGATGCGCCGGCCGCGCAGCCAGGTGGAGGTGATGACTCCGTACAGGGTCTTGCCCGCGTACGCCGTCACGCGGTTGCGGTGCTGGAGCGCCGCGGGGTCGACGGTGAAGGTCCGCTCGGGGGCGAGGACGGCGAAGTCGGCGTCGCGGCCGGGCGCGATGCCGCCCTTGCGGGCGTCGAGTCCGGCCAGCCGGGCCGTGCCCGTCGCCATCCAGCGCACCACGTCCTCCAGGCCGTGGCCGCGTGCGCGCGCCTCGGTCCAGACGGCCGGCAGGCTGAGCTGGAGGCCGGAGATGCCGCCCCAGGCGGTCGCGAAGTCGTCCGTCTTGAGGTCGGCGGTGGACGGGGAGTGGTCGGTGACGACGCAGTCGATGGTGCCGTCCGCCAGGGCCTGCCAGAGCAGATCCTGGTTGGCGGCCTCGCGGATGGGCGGGCAGCACTTGAACGCGCTGGCTCCGTCCGGGACCTCCTCCGCGGACAGGGTGAGGTAGTGGGGGCAGGTCTCGACGGTGACGCGTACGCCGTCCGCCTTGGCCGCGGCGATCGCGGGCAGCGCGCCGCTGGAGGAGAGGTGCAGGACATGGACCCGCGCGCCGAGACGTTGCGCGAGGCCGATGAGGTGGGCGATGGCGGTGTCCTCGGCCTCACGCGGGCGGGAGGCGAGGAAGTCGGCGTACTTCGGGCCGCCGTGCGACGGGGCGTCGGCGAGGTGGCGCGGGTCCTCGGCGTGCACGATCAGCAGTCCGTCGAAGGCGGCGATCTCCGCGAGGGAACGGGCCAGTTCCTCCTGACCGAGGTGCGGGAACTCGTCCACGCCTGAGGGCGACAGGAAGGCCTTGAAGCCGAAGACCCCGGCCTCGTGCAGCGGGCGCAGATCCCTGACGTTGTCCGGCAGGGCGCCGCCCCAGAAGCCGACGTCGATGTGGGCCCGGCCGGCGGCGGTGTGCCGCTTGGTGCGCAGGTGACCGACGGTGGTGGTGGGCGGGAGGGAGTTGAGCGGCATGTCGATCAGCGTGGTGATGCCGCCGGCCGCCGCCGCGCGGGTGGCGGTCCAAAAGCCCTCCCACTCGGTGCGGCCGGGGTCGTTGACATGCACGTGGGTGTCGACGAGCCCGGGCAGCAGGGCGTCGTCGCCGAGGTCCTCCAGGCGTGCGGCCGCGGGGACGGGCGCGTCGTACGGCAGGACGGCGGTGATCGTGCCGCCGGCGACCGCGACGGACGCGGCACGTGTCCCCTCGGGCGTGATGACGCGCGTCGAGCGCAGCACGAGTTCGGCGTCGGGCACGCGCAACCCTCCGGGAGGTCCACAGCTTCAGGGGACGGACATTTCAACGTTCTGTTGAAGGAGTCTTCACCTCGGCCTCCGGCTCGTCAAGGGCACCCTTCCCCCGCGGAGGGCCCGCCCACCGGTCTCCGGGCGGCTCGGCAAAGCGGAATTGATCTCTCGGCGGGCAGACCGCGGCGACGCTCCAGCAGGCGGTGAACGGGCCGCCGGGTAGGCTTCTGCCCTTCCCGCCGGCCCCGAAAGGAACGCGCCGTGCCGACGTCCAGCGCCAGCACCTCCGGCTCCGCCCGGTCCGCCGCCCCTGGCGGTGTGCAGTCCCTCGAGCGCGCCTTCGACCTGCTCGAACGGATGGCGGACGCGGGGGGCGAGGTCGGTCTGAGCGAGTTGTCCGCGAGCAGCGGACTGCCGCTGCCGACGATCCACCGCCTGATGCGCACGCTGGTCGTCTGCGGCTATGTACGACAGCAGCCCAGCCGCCGGTACGCGCTCGGCCCGCGTCTGATCCGGCTCGGTGAGTCCGCCTCGCGGCTGCTGGGAACCTGGGCGCGGCCGTATCTGGCCCGCCTGGTGGAGGAGACCGGCGAGACGGCGAACATGGCGCTGCTCGACGGCGACGAGGTCGTGTACGTGGCGCAGGTGCCGTCCAAGCACTCCATGCGGATGTTCACCGAGGTCGGGCGGCGCGTCCTGCCGCACTCCACGGGCGTGGGCAAGGCGCTGCTTTCGGGCTTCCCGCCGGAGGAGGTTCGGGCCCTGCTCGGCCGTACCGGTATGCCCGCCGCGACGGACAGGACCATCACCACGCCGGAGGGCTTCCTCGCGGCGCTGGAGGACGTACGCCGCGAGGGCTACGCGATCGACGACAACGAGCAGGAGATCGGCGTCCGTTGCCTGGCGGTGCCCGTGCCGGACTCCCCCACGGCGGCCGCGATCTCCATCTCAGGACCGGCCGGGCGGGTCACGGAGTCGGCGACGGAGAGGATCGTCCCGGTGCTCCGGCAGGTCGCCGCCGAGCTCTCGCAGGAGCTCGCGACCGCGGGCGCCACACCGACCGCCTGACACCGGGCGCGGCGGCCCGGTACCCACGGGCGGGCGTCAGCCGCGTGGCGACGGGCCGAACAGGTCCACCGCCGCTCGCAGTTCGTGGACGCCCTCCCCCAGCGCGCTGACCGAGCCGATGGCGCCGGCCACCACCAGCAGGGAGCGGCGCAGGGCGGGGATCTCGGGGTGGTCGCCGGCGGCCAGGCCGGCCAGCGCGGCGAGTTCCTCCTCCGCGATGCTCCGGTCCCGGAACTCCACCGGATGGGCGGCCAGTCGGCGACGTAACCGGGACACGGCGGAGCGCAGCTCCGTCACCCGCGGGTCCACCTGACTGCCGGGCACACGCCTTTGCTCAACGCTCCGCAACACAGTCCTCCCCCTGGCACGTCGTTGTGCGCCTCCCCCGTCCGGACCGGCACCCCGCCGACCGGTGCGCGCCAGTAAACGCCACCCCGGGGCCTTTGCGCCAGTCCGCTGCGTCATCGACTTGTTCCGCAGCGTGACACCGTGGCCCGGGGCACCCATGTCCCGCGCCACCCCGGCACCGCGTGACGGGTGCGGTATGCAGGAGCCATGACGGACGACGAGAACCGGATCGCGGGACTTCTGCTGGCGGCCGGAGGCGGACGGCGCCTCGGCGGCCGCCCCAAGGCTCTGCTCACCCACCGGGGACGGCCGCTCGTGGAACACGCGGTGGCGGTTCTGCGCGCGGGCGGCTGCACGCGCGTGCACGTGGTGCTCGGCGCGCGGGCGGACGAGGTGCGCGCCCGCACGGCACTGCCGGGGTGCGTGCTCGTCGACAACCCGGCGTGGGAAGGGGGCATGGGCACCTCGCTGCGGGCCGGACTGGACTCGCTGGCCGGCACGGGCGCGCGGGCCGCGCTGGTCCTCCTGGTCGACCAGCCCGGGATCGGCCCGGAGGCGGTCGCCCGGGTGCGCGGCGCCTACGCGTCGCCCGCGTCGCTCGCCTCCGCCGCCTACGACGGCACACGCGGCCACCCCGTCCTCTTCGGCGCCGCGCACTGGGCCGGGATCGCCGCGAGCGCGACCGGGGACCGGGGAGCACGCGCCTATCTGAGGGAGCACGCGGACCTGGTCGCGCTCGTCGAATGCGGTGACGTGGCCGAGGCCTACGACATCGACACCGAGGCGGACCTGGCGCACTTGGAGTGAGCCGAGGGGCACGGAGTGAGCGGGGGCACGGGGCACCGGGCGCCGCCCCCGCGACCCGGAGACCCGGGACCCTCGACATCAACAGAACATTGAACTTCCACGATGAGGAAACTACTATCCACCGATCAGGGCGTCCCGGGTTCGTACGGGCGTCACCGCCGTATCCGGGCCGGCCGGCGCCGGCGACCGGCACGCCGAAGGAAGTGACAGCCGATGTCCGCACCAGCGCCGTCCCCGCTGGCCGTCGTCGACGCCGTGCCCCTGCCCCGGCAGGAGGAGGTCCTCACCGGGCCGGCACTCGCGTTCGTGGCCGCGCTGCACCGGCGGTTCACGCCCCGGCGCGGCGAACTCCTCGCCCGCCGCGCGGAGCGCCGCGCCGAGATCGCCCGCACCGGCACGCTCGACTTCCTCCCGGAGACCGCCGCGATCCGCGCGGACGACTCCTGGCGGGTGGCGCCGGCCCCGGAGGCCCTGAACGACCGCCGGGTCGAGATCACCGGCCCCACCGACCGCAAGATGACCGTCAACGCCCTCAACTCCGGGGCGAAGGTGTGGCTGGCGGACTTCGAGGACGCCTCGGCGCCCACCTGGCGGAACGTGATCACCGGCCAGCTCAGCCTGATCGACGCATACACGCGCACCATCGACTTCACCGACCCGGAGTCCGGAAAGTCGTACGCCCTGCGCCCGGCCGGGGAACTGGCGACGGTCGTCGTCCGCCCACGCGGCTGGCATCTGGACGAACGGCACCTCACCGACGCCGGAGGCACACCGGTGCCGGGCGCGCTCGTCGACTTCGGCCTGTACTTCTTCCACAACGCGGCGCGGCTGACCGAACTCGGCAAGGGCCCGTACTTCTACCTTCCCAAGACGGAGTCGCATCTCGAGGCCCGGCTGTGGAACGAGGTGTTCGTCTTCGCCCAGGAGTACCTGGGCATCCCGCGGGGCACGGTCCGCGCCACCGTCCTGATCGAGACGATCACGGCCGCGTACGAGATGGAGGAGATCCTCTACGAACTGCGCGACCACGCCTCCGGCCTGAACGCGGGCCGCTGGGACTATCTCTTCTCCATCGTCAAGAACTTCCGCGACGGCGGGGCCAGGTTCGTCCTTCCGGACCGCAACGCGGTCACCATGACCGCCCCGTTCATGCGCGCGTACACCGAACTCCTGGTGCGCACCTGCCACAAGCGCGGTGCGCACGCGATCGGCGGCATGGCGGCGTTCATCCCGTCCCGCCGGGACGCGGAGGCCAACAAGGTGGCCTTCGAGAAGGTCCGCGCCGACAAGGACCGTGAGGCGAACGACGGTTTCGACGGCTCCTGGGTCGCCCATCCCGATCTGGTGCCGATCGCCATGGAGTCCTTCGACCGGGTGCTCGGCGACAGGCCGCACCAGAAGGACCGCCTCCGTGAGGACGTGCACGTGACGGCGGAGGATCTGCTCGCCGTCGACTCCCTGGACGCCAGGCCGACGTACGCGGGTCTGGTCAACGCCGTGCAGGTCGGCATCCGTTACATCGAGGCCTGGCTGCGCGGGCTCGGCGCGGTCGCCATCTTCGGCCTGATGGAGGACGCGGCCACCGCGGAGATCTCCCGGTCCCAGATCTGGCAGTGGATCAACGCGGAGGTCGTCCTCGACAACGGCGAGCAGGTCACCGCCGAACTGGCCCGCACCGTGGCCGCCGGGGAACTGGCGGCCATCCGCGCGGAGATCGGCGAGGAGGCGTTCGCCGCGGGCAACTGGCAGCAGGCGCACGACCTGCTGCTCCAGGTCTCCCTCGACGAGGACTACGCCGACTTCCTCACCCTGCCGGCGTACGAGCAGCTCAAGGGCTGAACGCGCCACCGCGTTCACCGGCCGCCGACGGAACGGACCGTGTGCGCCGGCATGAGAGGTGAGGGCACGCGCCACGAGAACGGCCGGCGGCGCCCCCCGCGGGTCATCCCAGGTGCGCCGACCAGTCCTGTTCCGCAGCCGGCTTGCCGTGCAGGTCGGGCACGCGCTGCAGCCAGTCCGGACGCCCCCGCCGCGTCCGCGCCGCGCGTCGCGCGTTCTCCTCGGCGAGTTCCTCCGCGCCGGGGAAGTCGGTGGGCAGCCAGTCCGCCGAGGACCGCACGCGGGCATGGAGGTACGCGACATACGCCTCCCGGACCTCGTCGGGCGCGGTGAACCGGGAGTCGCCGGCCAGCCAGTCGTCCGGCACCTCCGCCGCGATGGACCACAGCAGTTCCTCGGTCACCTTCGGCGCCAGCTCGGCGTCCGCCGCGCGGACGTCGGGCCCGTAGTGACCGAGGGCGTGATGACGGAAGTCGTACGCCTTGCCGGGGTCGGAGCCCTCCCAGCGGTGATGGAACACCAGTGCGGCACCGTGGTCGATGAGCCACAGCCGTGGCGGTGCGACACCGAGCGTGGGCCACACCACCAGGTTGGAACTGTGCACGGTCCGGTCCACGTTCACCGTCAGCGCGTCGAGCCAGACGATCCGCCCGGCCTCCACCGGGTCGACGGAGAAGTCCTGGGCGACCTCGGGGGTGAAGTCCCGCGCCCCCGGCAGGTAGTCCATGCCGAGATTGACCCCGGCGCTGGCCGCGTGGAGTTCCCGCACCTCCTGGTGCGGCTCGCCGGCCGCCACCGCCGGATCGAAGCACACCAGCACCAGCTCCGGGAAGCGCAGCCCCAGGGCCCGCGCCAGCTCCCCGACGATCACCTCGGCGACCAGCGCCTTGCGCCCCTGCGCCGACCCGGTGAACTTGACGACGTAGGTGCCGAGGTCGTCGGCCTCGAAGACCCCGGGCACCGACCCGCCGGAGTGCAGGGGTTCGACATAGCGGACCGCGGTGACCTGTTCCAGCATGTTCCCGGGCCACCCCGTCCTCGTCCGGCATCAAACAGGCATATTAACCGGGCGTGACGGGCGGCGCGGGGGATCGCGGGGTGCGGTCAGGCGCGGGGGCCGCTCTGTCGTTGCCGCCGGCCGGTTCCGGTGGAAGCGGGGCGGGGCAGGGGTGCGGGCAGCGGTTCGGGGACGTAGCGCTCGCAGTCCGGGTTGTGGCAGGGGCCCGCGGTCCAGACAGGGACGTAGATCCCCAGGGTCTTGTGTCGTTCCACGACGGTGTCCACCGGCTGTCGGCACGCGTCGCACACATGCCCCGACTGCCGGGTTCCGTCGCGTTTCCGTCGACTGTCCATAGGGGCACTTTACGCCCCTTTTGCACTTTTTCGGAGGGGTCGGGCTCCGTCATTCGTGCTCGGCCTTCTGCGGCGGCGGGCGCAGCATGCTGAAGGTGATGGACACGGCCAGCACGACGACGATGACGGCGAGGCTGACGAGGGAGGGAATCTCGGGCACCGCCGTGCTGATCGTCTCGTGGGAGGCCTGGAGGACGAGCTTGACGCCGATGAAGCCGAGGATCAGGGCCAGGCCGACGCTGAGGTAGTGGAAGCGGTCGAGGAGACCGGCGAGCATGAAGTACAGGGCGCGCAGGCCGAGAATGGCGAAGGCGTTGCTGGTGTAGACGATGAACACATCACTGCTGACGGCCAGGACGGCGGGCACGCTGTCGACGGCGAAGACGAGGTCGGCGGCCTCGATCGCGGCCACGACGGCGAGCAGCGGGGTCGCCACCCGTCTGCCCGCCTCCTTGACGAAGAAGTGGGGGCCCGCGTAGTCGTCCCGGACGGGGACGACCTTGCGCAGCAGTCTGACCGCGAAGCTCTTGCCCGGGTCGAAACTCTCGTCCTCCCCCTTGAGGATCTTGTAGGTGCTGTAGAAGAGGATCGCCGCGAAGACGAACAGCACGGCCGTGAAGCGGTTGACCACGGCCACACCGGCGGCCAGGAAGATGCCACGGAAGACGAGCGCGCCGAGGACGCCGAGGAACAGCACACGGTGCTGGTAGGCCCTCGGCACTTTGAAGTAGCCGAAGATCAGAGCGAAGACGAACAGGTTGTCGACCGACAGGCTCTTCTCCAGCAGCCACGCGGTGGTGTACTCCACCCCGGCGTCCGTGCCGACCACGAGGAAGACGACGCCTCCGAAGGCGATGGCCAGCCCGATCCAGAGCGCGCTCCAGGCGGCCGCCTCACGGAACCCGATGACATGCGCCGTGCGGTGCGCGAGGAGATCGACCGCGAGTGACACCAGCACGATGACACCGAACACCATCCACAGCCAGAACGGCACGTCATGCACGGGCACGCCTCCTCGGGCGCGATGGGGCCGGCGGTCTCCTTTCCGAGTCTGGGGTATCCGGCGGGTTGTCGCCTCTTCGTCCTCATCCCCCGGTCAGCGGGTTGGGCAGCGGCCGGTAGCGGGCGTCGGCGCCGTCCGCCGCCGTCCAGCGCAGGAGGAGATTGGTCTTGGCCGGGAGGACCGGGGCGGTGAGGAGGGCGGGGATCTCGGGGAGGTCGTGGCGGGCCAGCTCGCGGCGGACGGCGGGCCAGGGGTCGAGGCCGGGGTGGTGCTCGGCCAGGGCGGCGGCGATCTCCATGAGGTGGTTGACGACCAGGCAGTACACCAGGCGTTCCCAGCCGGCCGCCCGGGACACCGTGGGCAGTGCCGCCGTGCCGGGCGCGCGCGGGAGGAGTTTCACCCCCTCGGCGTCCCGGAACAGGGCCTGTACGGGCATGCCGTCGGCGTCCACGGCGATCAGGGTGTTCTGCAGATGGGCCTCCAGGACGACGCCGTGCTCGGCGAAGACCGTCAGGGCCGGGGGCACCACGCGGGACAGGTACGCCTCCCACCAGGCCGCCGGGTGGGCGGTGGCGGCGAGCGGACTGCCGTCGAAGCCCTCGGCCAGCGCGGCCGCGAGGCAGGGGGTCGCGCCGGGCACGACCCGTCCGCGCAGTCCGTCGCGTACGACGACGGCCAGTTGTTCGAAGGCGAAGTCCGCGGTGCGGTGGCCCCGGTCGCTCAGCCACACCGGGGCGGCCGGGCCGTTCCACGCGGCGAAGGCGTCACGTACGGCCGTGTCGGTCGCGCGCAGTCGCACCAGGTCGTGGCGCCACAGCCGGCGGATGTCGTTGGTGATGCGCACATCCAGGCTGAACTTCAGGAACAGGTCGTCGCCGGGCGCGTACACCGTGCGGATCGCCGCGGTGGGCCACACCGGTGAGGCGGTCGTGCCCAGCCGGAGCAGGCGGCCGTCGGCGAAGGCGGGGGCGAGGTCGCGGGCCGCGAGGTCGAGCTGCCAGGGGTGGGCGGGCAGCAGACGGTAGCCGGGCGGGGCGGTGCCCAGGCGGTCGAGGGCCGCGGTGTCCCCGTCCTCGACCACGGTGTCCTCGCGCAGGCCCAGCAGCGTCAGCGGGAAACGGGCGTACGCCTCGGGTGCGTACGGCAGCCAGGTGGCCGCCGGGCCGCCGCCCCGTGCCTTGGGGGCCGGGTGGTGGGTGTGCCCGGTGAGCAGGGACTGTTCGGAGCGCAGATAGAGGTCGTCGGGCGGGGCGGCCCGGGCGCGGGCCTCCAGCAGCGCGGCCACCGCGTTCCGGCTGTCGAGCATCTCGGCGGGCAGTTCGTGATTGGACAGGCCGGTGTGCCGGCGCAGTTCCTCGGCGACGAGTTTCACCAGTTCGGTGTGGTCGACGCGGTGCCAGGCGCCCGCCGTGTACACCTCGGGGGCGGCGGGACGACGGCGGCTGCCGCGCACCCGCAGCAGCCGGTCCACACCGGGCAGACGGTACGTCCGGTACGCGTCGGCGTCCGGTGCGGGGTCCTGGCCGGACAAGGGCCGGAACCGGAACTGGAGTTGGGCCACCTCGCGCAGCAGGCAGTTCAGCAGCGGTACGGCCGCGTACGCGTCGGCACGCCGGGCCAGGACCGCGCGGCTCGCAGCGTGGTCGTCTGCGGGCGGGGGCATGAGGTCCACGCGTTCTGGTTCCCTACGGTCTGTCCGGCGGAGACGATCAGTATGTCTGTCATCGCCCCCCGTACGTCCCGCCCCCGCGTCCCCGAGGAGTCCGTCCGTGCGCCGTCCCCCCACCGCCGAGGCCGGGCTTGCCGCCGAACTGGCCTCCGTACGGCCCGATCTCGTCGCCGAATACACCGGCGGGCTCCCCGGCGCCCGCGCGGCCGTGCTGACCCGGCTGTGGCGCGGTCTCACCCACGATCCGCTGCCCTGGATCGCCCGCCGCGCGCCGGGGGACGACGGGCTCACGCTGCGACTGACGGACGGGCGGCGGCTGCACGGCCCGCGGCCGGATCCGTATGCGACCGGCGCGTATGTCACCGCCGTACGGCTGGACGAGGTGACGTACGACGATCCGGCGCGGCTGATGACCGACCTGGCCGTACCGCGTTCGGCGGCCTTCGCCGCAGAACTCGGGCACGCCGTCGCGTCGTTGGCGCTGTCGCGGACGGGCGCGCGGGTTCACCCGCCCGAGTGGCCGGGCCGGGGCCGGGCGTGGGAGTGGGAGCAGCGGGTGACCGACGGGCATCCGTTCCACCCCAACTGCCGTGCGCGGCCCGGTTTCTCGGTGGCGGAGCAGCTCGGTTACGGGCCGGAGCACGGGCCGGTCGTGGAACTGGAGCTGGTGCCGGTGCCGGCCGGGGAGTGCCTGGTGACGGGGGTGTGGCCGCGGTGGCTGCGGGAAGCGGGGCGGCTGGTGGTCCCGGTGCACCCCTGGCAGGCGGCGCATGTGCTGCACCGGACGGGTGAACGGCGTCTGTCCGCACATCCGTTGATGGCGTTGCGCACCCTCGCGCTGCCGGACGGGCCGCATGTCAAGACGGCGCTGAGCGCCCGGCTGACGTCCTCGGTGCGGGACATCTCGCTCGGCTCGGTCGCCGCGTCGGCGGCACTGTCGGACTTCGCGGAGACGGTGGCGGCGCGCACGGACGGACTGCTGCACATCACCCGCACGCTGGGCGCGGTGGCGGCCGGGTCGCCCGATCTCGCGGCGCTGCTGCGCGAGTCCCCCGAGGAGTACGCGGCCGAGGGCGAGCGGGTCGTTCCGGTGGGGGCGCTGGCGGCCACCGGCCTGCCCGGTACTCCGGGCTGGCGGGACCGGTTCGCCGCGCTCGCCCTCACCGTCGGGCTGCGGCTGCTGGAGCTGGGGGTGGCGCTGGAGGCGCACGGCCAGAATCTGCTCGTGGTGCTGTCCCCGGACGGGGATCCGGTACGGCTGGTCTATCGCGATCTGGCCGATCTGCGGGTGGGCCCGGCCCGGCTGGCCCGGCACGGTGTCGCGCTCCCGGAGCTGCCCGCCCGCATCCTCACGGACGACGAACGCACTCTGCGGCGCAAGCTGTTCGGCTCCCTGGTGGCGGGTGCGCTGGCCGGCACGGCGGGCTCAGGACCGGCGCTGCGGGCGGCGATGGAGAGCGCCGTACGGGATCTTCCGCAGACCCCGGACCTGGCCGCGCTGCTCGACGAACCGCTGCCGGCCAAGGCACTGACGCTGATGCGGCTGTCGCCGCGGTCGTCCGGGGACCAATGGGCGGAACTTCCCAATCCCTTCCAGTACGACGGTCCGTGACACCCCGTTTTGGAGCGCGGCACCCCGGATCAATAGGATCCGCCGATGATCAGAAGAAAACGGCCGGTGGCAGGCGCCTGCGCCCTGCTCGCCGCACTGACGGCCGGGATCGTCTTCCCGGCCGGGGCGGCCGCCGATGAACCCACGGGCCACAGCGCGCCCAAGGTCAACCTCCTGCTCGATGTGAGCGGCTCGATGCGGGCCAAGGACATCGACGGCCAGTCCCGGATGGCGGCGGCGAAGCAGGCGTTCAACGAGGTGCTGGACGCGACGCCGGAGGAGGTCGAACTGGGCATCCGGACGCTCGGCGCCGACTACGCCGGCGACGACCGCAAGGAGGGCTGCAAGGACACCGCGCAGCTCTACCCGGTCGGGCCGCTGAACCGCACCGAGGCCAAGACCGCGGTCGCCACACTCGTCCCGACCGGCTGGACCCCCATCGGCCCGGCCCTGCTGGAGGCGGCCGACGACCTCGACGGCGGCGACGGCTCCAAGCGCATCGTCCTGATCAGTGACGGCGAGGACACCTGCGCGCCGCTCGACCCGTGCGAGGTGGCCCGGGAGATCGCGGCCAAGGGCATCGGCCTGACCATCGACACCCTGGGCCTGGTGCCGAACGCCAAGCTCAGCCGGCAGCTCAGCTGTATCGCCGAGGCGACCGGCGGCACGTACACCTCGGTCGAGCACCAGGACGAGCTCACCGACCGGGTGAACGAGCTGGTGGACCGGGCCGCCGAGCCCGTGGTGACCCCGGTGGCCGTGGAGGGCACCGACGCGTGTGCCGAGGCACCCGCGCTGGAGTCCGGCCTCTACACCGACCGTGAGGAGTTCGGGCAGCAGCGCTGGTATCGCGTGGAGCTGCTCGCCGGACAGGAACTGCGCGCCTCGGTGAGTGTGGCCGCGGACCGGGCCGTGCGTCCGGACTACGGTGTGCTGCTGCGGGCCGTCACCGTGCACGGCCGGGAGATCGTACGCGGCGAGGCGGCCGGCAACGGCCGTACCGACGTCCTCTCCACCGGTCTGCGCTACCCGAAGCCCGAGCGGGACGACGACGACAGTGGCAAGCCGGCCGCCGAGGTCGTGTGTCTGGCGGTGACCAACTCCTTCTCGGCGGACTCCGGGGTGAAGACCACCCCCGGTCTCCCGCTGGAGCTGACCGTCGACGTCGTGGACGGTCCGGACGGGTCGGGCGACGTGGCCTCCTTCGGTCTGGGCCGGGGCTGGTGGCTGCTCGGCGCGCTGATCCTCACCGGCTTCGTCGCCGGTCTGCTCTGGGGCTGGCTGTCCCGCTGGCGGTTCGCTGTCTGGAGGACCCACTGATGCGCGCCATACGTGTACTGGGCGTCGCCCTGCTGACGCTCGGGCTGGCCGCGGCTCCCGCGGCGGCCGACTCCTCGCCCTCCCCGGAGGCGTCCGGGGACGGCGCGGGCCCCACCCGCGCGGGCACCTCGTTCCGCACCGCGACGGAGGTCGAGCAGGGGCAGACCGCCACCGCGCGCGCCTCCACCGGCGACTACCTGTACTGGTCGTTCCCGGCGGACGCCGGGCAGCGCCCCACCGTGAAGGCGACGGTGAAACTGCCGGAGAGCCACGCGGCCGAGACCTGGCAGCTCGACGTGTACGACGGTCTGCGCCGCCGCCAGGCCTGCCAGTACGGGGCGCAGACCCGCAAGGCCGGCGCCGACACACCCTCGGTGGAACTGGAGTGCGTGCTGCGCACGGTCCGCGCCTGGTCGGAGCCGTGGGCCAACGACCCGCTGCCGGGCACGTACTACGTCCGCCTCACGGCGCTGCGGCTGTCCCCGGCCGACCTGGGCCAGGCCGTCAGCGCCGAACTCCGCGTCGAGTCCAAGGAGATGGGCGGCGCGGCGGCGGTCGACGGCGCGCTCTCCGAGCCGCTGGTCCCGGGCATCGCGGCACGTGCCGCGTCGGACGAGGCGCAGGACGACGACTCGCCCACCGCCGTCCTGGCCGACCTGGAGCCGGAGGACGGCTGGACCTCCGGCTGGTGGTCCGACCGCTGGATCTGGACCGCCGTCGGCGGCGCGCTGGCCGCTCTCGCGGGCGTCGCCGGCTACCGCCTGACCCGGGGGTCCGGGCGCCCGCGCGGGGTGCCACCGACCGCGTGACACACCGCGCACACCCTCCCGGAAGGCCCGCCCCGTGCGGGCCTTCCGCTGTTCCCCCTCACGCCTCCCGCAGGGTCTTGGCGAGCGGGCCCTCGCCGGTCACCGCGACACATCCGGCGCGGATCGCGTCGACCAGGGTCAGTTCACCCCGGCCGATCGCCGTGCAGGTGCCGGTGTCCAGGGACAGGAGGGTGTCCGGCTCGGCCGGGGCGGGGCCGTCGCCGTAGACGGGGCCGCCGTCGTCCGGGCCGGCGTACAGGTGGAACCTGCCCTCCTCCAGGTGGACCTCCACAAGTCCCGTCTCCCCCTCCAGCGCCCGCAGCAGGGGCAGCGCGAACCAGTGGGCCCGTACCGCGTCCGTGGGGCGCCGCTCGCCCAGTTCGGCCTCGCCCCAGGCGCCGAGTGCCTGGAGGACGGGGAGCAACGCGCTCCCGCGCGAGGTGAGTTCGTAGACGTAGGCGGCTCCGGGCGGGGGGAGCCGGCGGCGCGTGGCGATGCCGTCGCGTTCCATGTCCTTCAGCCGTGAGGCCAGTACGTCCGTGCTGACGCCCGGCAGGTCCGCGTGCAGGTCGGTGTAGCGGCGCGGGCCGGCGAGGAGTTCCCGGACGATCAGCAGGCTCCAGCGGTCGCCGACGGCGTCGAGCGCGCGGGCTGCGGAACAGTACTGGTCGTAGCTTCGGCGAGGTGGCATGCGACGCAGTCTAGACAAGTTGTTGGACTTTCCAAGCGTCCACTTGGTAAAACCAAGCAACACCAGTTACCGGAGGGAAGCCGCGCGATGGAGTTCCGGCAGTCGAGCAAGCTCAGCGAGGTCTGTTACGAGATCCGCGGCCCGGTGATCGAGCACGCCAACGCGCTGGAGGAGGCAGGGCACAGCGTGCTGCGCCTGAACACCGGCAACCCGGCCCTGTTCGGCTTCGAGGCGCCGGAGGAGATCCTTCAGGACATGATCCGGATGCTCCCGCGGGCGCACGGCTACACCGACTCGCGCGGAGTCCTCTCCGCCCGCCGCGCGGTCGCCCAGCGCTACCAGACCCTGGGCCTGGAGGTGGACGTCGACGACGTCTTCCTCGGCAACGGCGTCTCCGAACTGGTGTCGATGGCCGTGCAGGCCCTGCTGGAGGACGGCGACGAAATCCTCATCCCCGCACCCGACTTCCCCCTCTGGACAGCGGTGACCACCCTCTCCGGCGGAAAGGCGGTCCACTACCTGTGCGACGAACAGGCCGACTGGTACCCGGACCTGGACGACATGGCCGCGAAGATCACCGACCGCACCAGAGCCGTGGTGATCATCAACCCCAACAACCCGACCGGCGCGGTCTACCCGAAGGAGATCGTCGAGGGCATCCTCGACCTCGCCCGCCGCCACGGCCTGATGGTCCTCGCCGACGAGATCTACGACCAGATCCTCTACGACGACGCCGTGCACCACTCGGCCGCCGCCCTCGCCCCCGACCTGGTCGTCCTGACCTTCTGCGGCCTGTCCAAGACCTACCGCGTGGCGGGCTTCCGCTCCGGCTGGCTGGTGGTCACCGGACCCAAGCAGCACGCGAAGGACTATCTGGAGGGCCTGACCATGCTGGCCTCGATGCGGCTGTGCGCCAACGCGCCCGCCCAGTACGCCATCCAGGCCGCGCTCGGCGGCCGGCAGTCCATCCGCGAACTGACCGCGCCGGGCGGCCGGCTGCACGAACAGCGTGACGTGGCCTGGCAGAAGCTGAACGAGATCCCCGGCGTGAGCTGCGTCAAGCCCACGGGGGCGCTGTACGCGTTCCCCCGCATCGACCCGTCCGTGCACAGGATCCACGACGACGAGAAGTTCGTCCTCGACCTGCTCCTGAGGGAGAAGATCCAGGTCGTCCAGGGCACCGGCTTCAACTGGCCCTCCCCCGACCACTTCCGCATCCTCACTCTCCCCCACGCGGACGTCCTGGAGACGGCGATCGGCCGGATCGGACGCTTCCTCGGCGGCTACCGGCAGTAAGGCCCCAGGGGGAACCGCCCGCGCGGCGATCGCGTCGGATCAAGGCATGAGGGAACATCGACTGGGCTGCTCCGGCCTGCTCCTGGCGGCCGCGGGCGCCATCACGGCGGTGCTCGCCTGGGCACCGAGGGCGAGGGTCAGCGTCCACGGCGGGTTCGAGGGCATGCACCGGGACCTGAGCGTCCTGTACGTGGACCTTCCCCTCATCGCCGCCGGAGGTGCGCTCGTCCCACTGGCCGCCTGGCTCCTCACCCTGCGCGCCCTGCGTCGCCCCTGGCTCGCGGCCGTGCTGGCGGCGGGCGCGCTCGCCCTCGGCGTCTGGGCCCTGCTCAGCTGGTGGACGCCCTATCAGCGGCCGGAGTTCATGGGTTAGGTCCGTGTCCGGCGTGCCTGGCCGCCTTGCCGGGCCGCCGGCGGCCCGGGCGAACAGCTCCCGCTGCGGGGACGCCGCGACCGAGCGGTTCAGAGGTAGCCGACTCCGGTCAGTTCCTCGGCCGCCGCCCAGAGCCGCTTGCCGACCGCCGGGTCGGCCGCCTCCCGGCCGATCCGGGCCTCGGTGACCCGGCCGCGCGTCTCGAAGAGCCCGGAGGGCCCGAAGAACTGGCCGCCCCGCACACCGGGGTCGGTCGCGGCGCGCAGTTGCGGCAGCGCGCCCTGCTCCACGGGTTGCGTGACCAGCAGGCCGCCCCGCGCGATCATCCGCCCGAGCCGGCCACGGTGCTCCCAGGCACGCGGGGTCAGGTTGGTGCGGGTGAGACCGGGGTGGGCCAGTGTGCTGATGATCGGCGATCCCGCGGCGCGCAGGCGCCGGTCCAGCTCGATACCGAAGACCGTGGTGGCGAGCTTGGACCGGCCGTAGGCGGGAGCGGCCCCGTAGTCACGCTCCGACATCAGGTCGTCGAAGTCGAGGTGTGCGTTCTTGTGGGTGATCGAGCTGAGACTGACCACCCGGGGCTCCGTTGCCGCTGCCAACCTGTCGAGCAGCAGGCCGGTCAGTGCGAAGTGCCCCAGCATGTTGGTGCCGATGTGCAGCTCGAAGCCGTCGGCCGTGGTGCGGCGCGGGCCGAGCAGCACCAGGCCCGCGTTGTTGACCAGCAGGTCGATCGCCTGGTGGTCGGTGGTCAGCTTCGCGGCGAAGGCGCGGACGGAGTCGAGGGAGGCCAGATCGAGTTCGCGCACGTCGACGTCGCCGCCGATCCGGCGGGCGGCCTTCGCACCGGCGGCGGTGTCGCGGACCGCGAGCACGACGTGGGCGCCGTGGCGGGCCAGCTCGGTGGCGGTGACCAGGCCGAGGCCCGAGTTCGCGCCGGTCACGACGGCGGTCCTGCCGCGCTGGTCGGGGATGCGGTCGGCGGTCCATCCGGCCATCTGCTGCTCCTGAGGGGGTGTGAGTGGGGTGGACCCACGACGCTAGAGGCGGTGCGGGCCGGTTCGGTCGTTCCCGTTTCCCTAGGTCTGTGGGACCTACCTTGACCGCCCGGCAGGGAGGCACACTGGCGGGATGACCCACCCGTACGCCCGTGAGCTCGGTGATTTCCTGCGCGCCCGGCGCGGCAGGCTGCGCCCGCACGACGTCGGTCTGGAGCCGGGCGGTCGGCGCAAGGTCACCGGGCTGCGACGCGAGGAGCTGGCCCTGCTGGCCGGGCTGAGCACCGACTACTACCAGCGGATGGAGCAGGGCCGGGAGGTACGTCCGTCCGACGACGTCCTGGACGCGCTGGCCGGCGCGCTCGGCCTCGACGACGCGGAACGCCGGCACCTGTTCGGCCTGGCCCATGCCGCTCGGCGGCCGGCGCCCGCGCGACCGGACCGCGGTCCGGAGACGGTGCCGGAGAGCACCCGGCGGCTGCTGCGGGTGATGGACACCCCGGCGGTCGTGCTCGGCCGGCACCTCGACCTGCTCGCCTGGAACCCGATGGCGGAGGCGCTGCTCGGCAGCCCGGACAGCTACCCGCCCGACCGGCTCAACATGCTCCTCCTGCTGTTCGACGACACGCTGACCGGTGAGCGGAGCTGCCAGGACTGGGAACGGCAGGCCCTGGAGTACATCGGCATGATGCGCGCCGCCGTCGCCGCCGACCCCACCCATCCGCGCGCCACCGCGATCATCGGCGAGCTGAGCATCCGCAGCGCCGAGTTCCGGCGGCTGTGGGCCCGGCACGACGTACGGGCGTCGGTCAGCGGCACCAAGACCTTCCGGGTCCCCGAGGTCGGCGACATCGTCCTGGACTGGGACACCTATCCGCTGCCCGGCGGACCGGGCCCGGTCATGCTGGTCTTCACCGCCGAGCCGGGCAGCGCGGACGCGGACCGGCTGCACCTCCTGGCGTCGTTGCGCGCGACCCGCTCGAACGGGAGGGCCACGCCGCCGGTCACCCCACGCTGAGCCAGGGTGGACCTCGCACCACACCGGGGTCTCCGTGCGGATGTTGTCCGGGGCTGTCCGGGCAGTGCCGCGTGACGTTCCGCACCGGCGGCGAGTTGGGCACGGGTGGCACATGGAGGTGTGGGGACATGAGCGTGGAACCTTACGGCGCGGACGAGGAGTCGGCGGCCGTCCTGCGGACCGTCGGGCGGGTCATCAAGATGTGCAGGGAACGGGAGGGCCTGACCCAGGCCGGTCTCGGAACGGCCATCAGGTACAGCGAGGAGCAGGTGTCGTCCGTGGAGCGCGGACGCAGGGCTCCGACGGAGACGTTCCTGGAAGCGGCGGACCGGGTCCTGGAAGCGGGTGGCCTGATCTCCGGGCTGAAAGCCGATGTGGAGAAGGCCAAGTTTCCCAAAAAGGTACGGGACTTGGCCAAACTGGAGGACGAGGCGGTCGAGCTGTGCGCCTACGCGAATCACGTCGTGCACGGTCTGCTCCAGACGCCGGAGTACGCACGGGCCATCTATGGCATGCGGCGACCTCCGTACACCGAGGATCACGTGGACGCACTCGTCGAGGCCCGCTTGGCGCGACAGAAGATCTTCGACCAGCAGTCCGCTCCCGTCTTCAGCTTTGTCCAGGAAGAGGTGACGCTGCGCCGCCCGCTCGGGGGCAGAATGGTGATGCGCAAGCAGCTCGAACGTCTGTTGCAGATCGGTCGGCGGCGGAACGTGGAGATTCAGGTACTGCCGACGGATCGCGAGGACCACGCCGGACTCGCGGGGGCGCTGCAACTGCTGCGACTGAGGGAAGGGGTCACCGTGGGCCACATGGAGGTCCAGCTGATCAACCGGCTGATCTCCGATCCCAAAGACATCCAAATCCTCGAGATCCGCTATGGCATCATCCGGGCCCAGGCCCTCACACCCCGTGAGTCGCTGGCGTTCATCGAGAAAGTGCTGGGAGAGAACTGATGACGAACCGTCCGTCGGAGTACGGTCCCGAGCTGGAGTGGCGCAAGAGTAGTTACAGCACGAACGACGGCCCCGAGTGCGTCGAGATCGCCACCACCCCCGAATCCATCCACGTACGGGACTCGAAGCACATACACGGCCCCCGTCTCACCTTCGACCCCCACCAGTGGGCCGCCTTCCTCCCCCACGCCTCCGGACGCCGATGACCCGACCGCCCACCGCCGCGCAGCGCCGTCTCATCGAGGCCGCCGATCCCGACACCGGGCGGCTGAGGGGTACGCCGGCGCAGCTCGCCGCGCTGGTGAAGCGTGGGCTGGCGTTCCGCCATGCGCGGCCGCCGCACGATCACTTCCTGACTCCGGCGGGGCACCGGATCCGGGAGGCGGAACCCGAGGCCGGGCCGTCGGCGCCGCCGGACACGACCGGCGGCTTCGCCGCGCGGGTGGGCGGCGAGGAGACGGCCCCCTCCGACGGTCCCGCCCGGCTCCGGGAGGTGCGGAGCGCCTGGCAGGGGATGCTGGAGCTGCGCCGGATGACCAACCCCGACGGGGCGACGGACCGGCCCTGCGGGTGGGAGCGGTCGCATCTGGTGCGGGCGGCCGCGCTCGCCCTGGAGGCCGCCGGGCACCGGCCGGCCGGCGCGGACCCCGGGGACGGCGGTTACCGCGTGCGGGAGACCCCGCAGCCGGAGGCGGTCGCCGTGTACGAGCCGGACGGCGACGCGCTGCGGGCCTGTGCGGCCACGCTGGAGCGGGCCGGCTGGCAGGCCGGGGAGTACACCGAGCCGAGGACGCGGGCGCGCTATCTGCTGGCCTCCCCGCGCCGCGTGTGAGGGGCATGCCAAGATCGGGGGGCGACGCACCGAACCGAACAGGCATGAAGGGGACCGGCGCAGTGAGCGAGCCGTATTCCGTCCGCGTGACCGTGCGCGGGTACGAGACCGATGTGCAGGGCCACCTGAATCAGGCCGTGTACCTCAACTACGCGGAGCACGCGCGGTGGTCGCTGCTCCAGGCGGCGGGGATCACCCAGTCGGGGCTGCTCGCCCAGGGGGTGGGACCGGTCGCTCTGGAGACCACCATCCGCTACCGGCGTGAACTGCTCGCCGGTGACGAGGTCGACGTGAGCTGCGCCTTCCTCTGGAGCGGCGGCAAGATCTTCACCATCGAGCAGACCATCAGCAAGGCCGACGGTACCGTGGCGGCCGAGCTCACGGGCGCGGGCGGGCTGATGGACCTGAAGCAGCGCAAGCTCGTGCCGAACCCGCAGGACGTCTTCCGGGACCTGGCGAAGGACCCCGCCCTGTTCGGACTGTAGTCGGGTTTTCACGCACTGAAAGTTTCCGCCGCCCGGATCCCGAGTTTCCAGGCCATCCGCTCCTACAGTGGACCAGACCACCAGCGAGGAACGAAGGCTCTTTACAGGCCCGGAATCTACGTGCGTAACTAATGACGCGCGCACGTCAATCAGTAGCTCTTCAGCACGGATCTGCCCAGGTGGCAGCGGCCGACGTCACCTCCTTCGCTCATCCCCACATGTGTCCAGGAGGCAGCCCCATGATCTCCGTCCCGCGCGCTCTGACCGGCCCCCGCAGACGCACCGCCACGGCGCTCGGCGTCGTCGGCACCGCCCTCGCCCTGACGGCCACCGCCGTCGGCGGCGCGACCGCCGCTCCCCTGCCGGACCGGGACCGCGTCACCATCGAGCCCGGCGAGGCCTACATGGGCGCGGGCACCCGCGTCCACGAGGGCGTGCCCGCCGAAGAGCCGTCGAGGGGCGTACTGGCCCCGACCGACGGCGTCCAGGGCATCGACGTCTCGCACTGGCAGGGCTCCATCAACTGGACCTCGGTCCGCAACTCCGGGATCCAGTTCGCCTGGATGAAGGCGACCGAGGGCACCGGCTACAAGGACCCGAGCTTCAACACGAACTACCCCGCCGCCCACGGCGCGGGCGTGATCCGCGGCGCCTACCACTTCGCGCTGCCCAACGCCTCCAGCGGCGCCACCCAGGCGAACTACTTCGCCACCAACGGCGGCGCCTGGTCGCGCGACAACCTGACCCTGCCGGGCGTGCTGGACATCGAGCACAACCCGTACGGAGCCATGTGCTACGGCCTGTCCACCACCCAGATGCGCAACTGGATCAACGACTTCTACACCACCTACAAGGCGCGCACCAGCCGTGATGTAGTCATCTACACGACGGCGAGCTGGTGGAACACCTGCACCGGCAACTGGACCGGCATGTCGGCCAAGAGCCCGCTGTGGGTGGCTCACTGGACCTCCGCGTCGTCCCCCACGATCCCCAGCGGATTCCCCACCTGGACGGTGTGGCAGTACACCAGCACCGGTTCGGTCGGCGGCGTGGCGGGCAACGTCGACCGCAACAAGTTCAACGGCTCCCGCGACCGGCTCCTGGCGCTGGCCAACAACACCTGACGGTACGAACCCCCCTACGCGATCACGCGGGGGAGCCGGCGGCCGCCCGTCGCCCGCTCCCCCGCGTCCCCCACCCTCTCCCCCGAACCGAGGAGTGATCGTGCCCCCCGAGAACGCTTCACGACGCCGCCTGTTGCTCGCCGGCGCGGCCGGCCTGGCCGCCGCCACCGCACTGCCGGGCACCGCACGGGCCCAGGACGCCGATGTCGTCGAGCCGGACATCGACTCCACCGCGGCGTGGGGCGCCCGGTCCCCGCAGGGAACCATCAGCCTCCTGGCGTACCGGCCGAGCAGGATCGTCATCCACCACACGGTGAGCACCAACTCCACCGACTTCTCCCGGGCCCAGGCGCACGCCCACGCCCACTGGGTCCAGGATTTGCACCTGGACAAGAACAAATGGGTCGACACCGGTTACCACTTCCTGGTCAGCCGGGGCGGCTGGATCACCGAGGGCCGGCACGGCAGCCTCCAGGCGCTCACCGGGGGCCGGAACTTCGTGCTCGGCTCCCACACCTCCGGGCAGAACAGCCAGGCCATCGGGATCGCGAACGAGGGCGCCTACCACGCGGGCGCGGTACCGCCCGGCGCCCAGTGGGAGGTACTGGTGGCGCTCTGCGCGTACACCTGCGCGCGGTACGGCATCCCGTCCGCGCAGATCTACGGCCACAAGGACTACGGCCAGACCCTCTGCCCGGGCGTCTACCACGACATGCTCCCCCGGCTGCGGGCGGAAGTGGCGGCGGCCCGCGCGGCCTGACGGCGGCGGATTCCGGGTGCGGGAGCACGCCCCGGCCTGCGATCCTTGCGTCCCATGACACCACGACGTCCCAGACCCAGCCTGTACATCTCCGTCGACATCGAGGCCGACGGGCCCATCCCCGGCCCGTACTCCATGCTGAGCCTGGGCGCCTCGGTGGCCGGTGTGCAGGACGCCGACGGATTCCGGGCGGCCGATCCCGGGGAGCGGACCTTCTACCGGGAACTGCGCCCGATCAGCGAGGAGTTCGAGCCCGAGGCGCTGGCGGTGAGCGGACTCGACCGGGATCGGCTCGGTACCGAGGGCGACGAACCGACGCTCGTCATGCGGGAGTTCACCACCTGGGTGGGTGAGGCGGCGGCCGGCGCCCAGCCGGTGATGTGCGGCTACCCGGCGTCGTACGACTGGACGTTCCTGTACTGGTACCTGATCCGCTTCACCGGGGCCAGTCCCTTCGGACACTCGGGCTGCCTCGACATGAAGACCCTGTACGCCACCAAGGCGGGGCTGCCGCTCCGGGCGGTGGCCAAGCGCACCATGCCGCGTGAGCTGCTGTCCCGCCGCCGACACACCCACCACGCCCTGGACGACGCGATCGAGCAGGCCGAACTGTTCGCGAACCTGATGGCGTGGCCGGGGCCCGCCCGCCCGTGAGGGCCGCCTCCGGGCCGGGAGCGTCGGCGGGAGTCAGCCCCGCGCGGCGATGTCCGCCAGTCGCCGCGCCTCGGCGCGTGTGGAGCGGGCGATCGCGTCCTCGTCGGCCGTGAGCAGATGGCCGTTCTCCACGATCTGACGGCCGCCCACGAAGGACGCGGTGACCGGGGCCGCCGCGCCGAGGACCAGCGCCGTCACCGGGTCGGCGATGGAGGCGTGCGCGAGGGTGTCCATCCGCCAGAGCACCAGATCGGCGAGCTTGCCGGGCTCCAGGGAGCCGATCTCCCCCTCACGGCCGAGCACTTGGGCCCCGCCATGGGTGCCGAGCCGCAGCGCCTGCCGGACGTTCAGGGCCGCCTCGCGGTGGGCACCGAGGCGGCCCACGAGCAGGGCGTTGCGCAGTTCGGTGTGCAGTTCGCCGGACTCGTTGGAGGCGGTGCCGTCCACACCGAGACCCACGGGGACACCGGCCGCGAGCAGGTCGGGGACACGGGCGATCCCGGCCGCGAGGCGGGCGTTGGAGGAGGGGCAGTGGGCGACGCCGGTCCTCGTACGGGCGAAGGCGGCGATGTCGGAGTCGTTCATGTGGACGCAGTGCGCCATCCACACGTCCTCGCCGAGCCAGCCGGTGGACTCGAAGTAGTCGGTCGGGCCCATGCCGAACAGCTCGTGGCAGAACTTCTCCTCCTCCACGGTCTCCGAACCGTGGGTGTGCAGGCGCACGCCGAGACGGCGGGCCGACTCCGCGCCCTGCCGCATCAGTTCGGTGGACACGGAGAAGGGCGAGCACGGGGCGACGGCGACCTGTGTCATGGCGCCGAAGGAGGTGTCGTGGTGGCGGCGCACCGTCTCCTCGGTGGCGGCGAGCGCGTCGTCGAGGGTCTCGACGGCGAAGTCCGGGGGCAGCCCGCCGTCCTTCTCGCTCCGGTCCATGGAACCGCGGGCGAGGGTGAAACGGACGCCCATCTCACGAGCGGCCTCGATGATCGCGCCGGACAGGTCGCCGGAGCCCCGCGGGAAGACGTAGTGGTGGTCCATGGCGGTGGTGACACCGCCGCGGGCCATCATCGCGAGCGAACCCTGGGCCGCCGCGCGCACCATCGGCTCGTCGATCCGCGCCCAGGTCGGGTAGAGCGCGACGAGCCAGTCGAACAGGTTGTGGTCGGTGGCCAGACCCCGGGTGATCCACTGGTAGAAGTGGTGATGGGTGTTGACCAGGCCGGGGGTCACCAGATGCCCGGTGGCGTCGATCCGGCGTACGACGTCGCGGAGGTCCCGGGGGGCCGTGCCCGCGCCGAGCGATTCGATGCGGTCACCGGCGAGGACGAGGTGACCGGAGGCGTACTCGGTGTCGTGCGCGTCGACGGTCGCGATCGCGCAGTTCTCGATGACGATGCGCCGGTCTGCTGCCATGGTCCGTCCCTTTTCGCCGCGGTCAGAGGTTGGTGAGGTCCACCGGGATCCGCGCCTCGCAGCCGTCCCGCAGCACGGTGCCCTCGATCAGGCCGTACGGGCGGTCGGCGGCGAAGAACACCTCGTTGTCGTTCTTCAGCCCGAACGGTTCCAGGTCCACCAGGAAGTGGTGGCTGTTGGGGAGGGAGAAGCGCACCTCGTCGATCTCGCCCCGGTGCTCGATGATCCGCGCGCCCATCCGGTAGAGCGTCTGCTGCAGCGAGAGGGAGTAGGTCTCGGCGAAGGCCTGGAGCAAATGCTTCCTGACCTCCGCGTAGGACGTCTCCCAGTCGGGCACCGGCTCCTCGTCGCCGGTCCAGTGGAACCGCCAGCGGGCGGAGACCGAGGTGGCGAGGATACGGTCGTAGGCCTCTTTGAGCGTCGTGTACTTGTCCTTGACGTAGCCCCAGAACTCCGAGTCGGTGGAGTTCAGCACCGTCAGGTCCTTCAGCCCGGAGACGACCTCCCACGTCGCGCCGTCGTAGGTGACCTGTGTCAGGCGGGTCTCCTGGCCCGTGCGGACGAAGGAGTGCCGGGCCTCGCGGGCGTCGGAGGTCGCGATGCGCTCCCAGGCGTACTCCTCGACGCGGATGCGCGCCCGATGGATGGCCTCCTGCGAGGTGACGAAGTGCCGGGCGAGGTGGATGCCGAACTGTTCGGCCGACGCGATGCCGTGTTCCCTGGCGAAGGCGTACACGGTGTTCTTGGTGGTGTCGGTCGGCAGGACGTTCGCGTTCGATCCGGAGTAGTGGACCTCCTCCATGTCGCCGGAGAGGGCTACGGAGACGTTCAGGTCCTTGATGTGGTGGGTGGCGCCGTCCCGCGTGATCTTCACGACTCGGGTCTCGGCCTTGCCGTACTGGTTCTGTCCCAGGATCGTGGGCATGGTGTGCTAGCTCCCTCGGTAAACGGAGTAGCCGAACGGGCTGAGCAGCAGCGGTACGTGGTAGTGCTCGCCCGGCACGACGGCGAACGTGACCGCCACCTCCGGGAAGAACACACCCGCGCCGCCGTCCTCCCCGAAGTACGGCTCCACCGCGAAGTCAAGCCGTACATGAGTGGTGCCCTCCGGCAGGGACGGCAGGTCCTTGCACCGTCCGTCCGCGTCGGTCGCGGAGCCGCCGAGCGCCTGCCAGGCGGCCTGCCGGCCGGGACGCGCGGAGAGGCGGACGGCGACTCCCCCGGCGGGGCGGCCGGCGCTGGTGTCGAGGATGTGGGTGGACACGGAGGCGGTGGTGTCGGTGCTCATGTGGGTCGGTCCTCCGCGGCGTGGACTCCGGCTCCGGCTTCCGTCTCCCCTTCCACTTCGGCTCCGGCTCCGGCTTCCGCTTCGGCTTCCGCTTCGGGTTCGGCTTCCGCTTCGGGTTCGGCTTCGGCTTCGACTTCGGCTTCGACTTCGGCTTCGACTTCGGCTTGCGCTACTGGTTCGGGTTCGGCCGGGGCTTCTGGTTCGGCTTGAGCTTCTGGTTCGGCTTCGGCTTCGGCTTCGGCTTCGGGTTCGGCCGGGGCTTCTGGTTCGGCTTCGGCTTCGGGTTCGAGCAGGCGGGCCAGCCGGATGCGGTTGATCTTCCCCAGTTCGGCGCGGATGATCTCGCGCTCCCGCTCCGGCGTGTTGCCGAGCCGTTCCCGCACGGCGTCGCGCATCTGCTCGCCGGTCCGGCCGGTTGCGCAGATGAGGAAGACATGACCGAATCGTTCCTGGTAGGCCAGGTTCAGTTCGAGCATCTCCGCCTTCAGCCGGTCCGGTGCGCCCGCCATCCCGCTCTGCTCCCGCGCGGAGACCGGGTCCCCGGGCCTGGGGCGGCCGATCGGCGGATGCCCGGCCATCGCCTCCTCCAGATCCGCCGTGGTCAGCGCGGCCGTGGCGGCGTCACTGGCGGTGTACAGGTCGTCGGCGGTGGCGTAGGGGCGTGAGGTGAGCAGTCGGCGGGCCCAGGCCGAGGCGGCGCACACCTCGTGGAGCGCCGCGAGGGCCGCCTGCTCCTCCAGGGCGTTGAAGCGGGCCGGCCCCGGGGGCGGGGATGTCGGCGTCACGTGAGCCTCCGTGGCCATGGACGGCCTTGCGCAGCGAACGGGCGTGCCGACAGTGAACGCTGTTCCGGACCGCGCGTCAACAGTTTGTTGAAAATCGACCAGTGGTGAACAGGAGAGCGCCGACGCCCCGGAGGTCAGGCGCCCTTGTCGCGGTTGAGGTAGTTGTAGACGGTGAAGCGGCTCACCCCGAGCGCGCTCGCCACGATCTCCACGCCGTGCCGCACGGCGAAGGCACCGCGCGCCTCCAGACCTCGTACGATCTCCTGCTTCGCCTTGCGGTCCAGCTCCGCCAGCGGCACGCCCTGTCGACGCTCCAGGGCCGCGAGAATGTGATCGAGGGAGTCCGCGAGCTGCGGCAGCCGTACGGCGACCGCGGCGGCCCCCTCCCAGGAGAGCACCACGTCGTCGGCCCCCGCCTCGTCCGGCGGGAGGAGTTCGCCGCCCATGGCGTCGACCAGCGGTTTCACCGCCGCGATGAACGCGGCGTCACCGGTGCCGGTCACCGGTCGCCCTCCTCGACCACGTTGATCTGGAGCGACACACGGGTGGCGCCGGCCGTCAGGCTCCGGCGCAGCAGCGCGTCCACGGCGGCGAGCACCGCGTCGGCGCCGCCCTCGGCGGTGTTGCCGAACGGGCCGACGTCCACCGCGTCCAGCGCGGCCCCCTCGATGACCCTCCGGGCCACCACGGCGTGCGCGGGCGCCTCATCGAGGTCGAAGGGCTCGGTCGTGAACTCCACTCTCAAACGCACTGCGCCCCCTCGACCTCTCCGACCCGCTCTTCCACCCAGACCACCCCTCGCGAGGGCGCACCGCAAGCCGAACACCTTCACCACGAGGGAGCGGTCCGCCCACCACGAGGCGACCCTAGCCGACCTGGAGATACCCGGCCCCACCCTGTGCGCACATCCGCACATGTCAGCCGATTCGCACAGCAAGACCGGCAGATGCGAGGGCCGCATTGGTATTTCACCTTGCATCTGCGGCGATATCATCGGGATCCCGGGTCGGCAGCCGCGTTCCGGCGGTTGCCGTGACCCGTAGCCGTGTCCGTGCAGGACCGTGAGGGAGTGGACCGTGATGACCCGAATCGCACGCCGGAACCGCCGGGTGCTTCAGGTGACCGGCGCGGGCGTGGCCGCGCTGCTGGCCCTGAGCGCCTGCTCGTCCTCCGGCGCGGACTCCGGCACCGGGTCCGACGCCTCGGCCGGCGCTTCCGGCGAGCTGTCCGGGACCGTGAACGTCTTCGCCGCCGCCTCGCTGACGGAGAGCTTCACGAAGCTGGGCGAGGAGTTCGAGAAGCGGCACCCGGGCACGAAGGTCGTCTTCAACTTCGGCGGCAGCGACTCGCTCGCCGCGGGGATCACCAGCGGCGCCCCGGCCGACGTGTTCGCCTCCGCCAGCCCCAGGACGATGAAGGTCGTCACGGACGCCGGGGACGCCGCCGGGACCCCGGCCACGTTCGTCCGCAACCAGTTGGAGATCGCCACCCTTCCCGGCAACCCGGACAGGATCGCCACCTTGAAGGACCTCACGGCCAGTGGTCCGAAGGTCGTGCTGTGCGACAGGGCGGCGCCGTGCGGTGCCGCGGCCGAGAAGGCGCTGACCGCGGCCGACCTCGAGCTCACGCCCGTCTCCTACGAGGACGACGTCAAGTCCGCCCTCAACAAGGTGGTCCTGAAGGAGGCCGACGCGGCCGTCGTCTACAGGACCGATGTGCGGGCGGCGAGTGGCAGGGTGGAGGGCGTGGAGTTCCCCGAGGCCGCCGAGGCGATCAACGACTACCCGATCACCCTGCTCAAGGACGCGCCGAACGCCGAGGCCGGCCGCGCGTTCATCGAGCTGGTGCGGTCCGCCGAGGGCCGGGAGGTGCTGACCGGGGCGGGGTTCACCGCGCCGTGACCACACAGCACGGGACCGCGGCCGGCCCTCGTCCGGGTGGGCCGCGGCGTCGCCCCCGAAGGGCCGACCGCCTCCGGGGCGGGGCTCCCCTTCCGCTGCTCGTGCCCGCGCTGATCGGCCTGGCGTTCCTGGTGCTCCCCCTGGTCGCCCTGCTGATCCGGGCGCCCTGGGCGAGCATGCCCGAGCTGCTGACCAGTGCCGAGGTGTGGCAGGCGCTGAGGCTGTCGCTGATCTGCGCCACGGCGGCGACCGTGGTGAGCATGGTGATCGGCGTTCCGCTGGCCTGGCTACTGGCCCGGGTCGACTTCCCGGGACGCGGTCTCGTACGGGCCCTGGTGACCCTGCCGCTGGTGCTGCCGCCGGTGGTGGGCGGTGTCGCCCTGCTGATGGCGCTGGGCCGCAACGGGGTCGTGGGGCAGTGGCTGGACTCCTGGTTCGGCATCACGCTGCCGTTCACCACCGCGGGCGTGATCGTGGCCGAGGCGTTCGTGGCGATGCCGTTCCTCGTCATCAGCGTCGAGGGCACGCTGCGCGCGGCCGACCCCCGCTACGAGGAGGCGGCCACCACCCTCGGCGCCTCCCGCTTCACCGCGTTCCGCCGGGTCACGCTGCCGCTGATCGCACCCGGGATCGCGGCAGGCGCCGTCCTGGCCTGGGCACGGGCGCTCGGCGAGTTCGGCGCGACCATCACCTTCGCCGGGAACTTTCCCGGCCGCACCCAGACCATGCCGCTGGCCGTCTACCTCGCCCTGCAGAGCGACCCGGAGGCGGCCATCGCCCTCAGCCTGGTCCTGCTGGCCGTGTCCGTCGCCGTACTCGCCGGACTGCGCGACCGCTGGATGACCGCCTCGTGACCGCCAGGGAGAGGACACCGGTGTCCGACACCGCCGGGACCGCCGTCCCGTCCGCCGAGGGCCTCGACGCGCGGCTCGTCGTCGAGCGCGGCGCCTTCCGTCTCGACGTGCCGCTGAGCACGGCGCCCGGCGACGTGGTCGCCCTGCTCGGCCCGAACGGCGCCGGCAAGACCACCGCCCTGCGGGCGCTCGCCGGCCTCCTCCCGCTCTCCGGCGGTCATCTGCGACTCGACGGCCGGGAGCTGGACCGTACGCCGCCGGAGTCCCGGCCGGTCGGTGTCGTCTTCCAGGACTACCTGCTCTTCCCCCACCTCTCCGCGCTGGACAACGTGGCCTTCGGCCCGCGCTGCCGGGGCGCGGGCAAGGCGGAGGCCCGGCGGCGGGCCGCCGCGTGGCTGGAGCGTATGGGCCTCGCCGAGCACGCCGGCGCGAAGCCCCGCCGGCTCTCCGGCGGGCAGGCCCAGCGCGTCGCCCTCGCCCGCGCCCTGGCCACCCACCCCCGGCTGCTCCTCCTCGACGAACCGCTCGCCGCCCTCGACGCCCGCACCCGCCTCGACGTCCGCGCCCAGCTCCGCCGCCACCTCGCCGACTTCGAGGCCGTCGCCGTACTGGTCACCCACGACCCGCTGGACGCCATGGTGCTCGCCGACCACCTCGTCGTCATCGAGGACGGCCGGGTCGTCCAGGAGGGCGCCCCCTCCCACATCGCCCGCCACCCCCGCACCGACTACATCGCCCACCTGGTCGGCCTCAACCTCTACCGGGGCCGGGCCGAAGGCCACACGGTGCGACTCGACGACGGACCCGCCATCACGACCGCCGAGAAGCTGACCGGGCCCGTGTTCGTCGCCTTCCCGCCCAGCGCCGTCACCCTGTACCGGGACCGCCCGACCGGCGCCAGTGCCCGCAACCTCTGGCGCTGCGAAGTGGCCGGTCTTGAGACCCACGGCGACCGGATCCGCGCCGACCTCACCGGCGAACTCCCCCTCGCCGCCGACCTGACCACGGTCGCCGCCGCCGAGCTGGACCTGCGTCCCGGCGCCACCGTCTGGGCCTCGGCCAAGGCCACCCAGACCCACGCCTACCGCGGCTGAGAGCCGGCCCGGCTGCGGCCGCCGCCCACCGCGATGGACGGGCGGATCAACCACGCGCCGGATGACGCCCCCTCCCCTGCCGCGTCCGGTCCGCGCCCCGGTGACCGTCCGCTCAGGGCCGCGGGCAGGTGTGCTCACCCGGTTCCTGATACGTCCGGTGGAGCGGCGACCGGTCCCGGCGCTCCTCCGGGAAGGTCACCACGGGCACCGGCTTACAGACCGGCCACAGGCCCGCCACCCGCTCCGGTCCGGTGCCGGAGTCCCGTCCCGCCCTCTCGTCGGCGAACGTGAAGACACCGCTCGCGCCCGGCACACAGCCGGCGGCGCAGTGTTCCAGAGGGCTGCCGCGGCGCAGTTCGTCGTAGACGTCGTTGTGGGTCACGGCGTCGATGTCGCTGTCCCGGGCCGCGGCCACGGCGGTGCCCACGGCGGTGAGCGCGTCGTGGTACATCACGGCGTAGCCGTCGTTGAGGGCGTCGGGGGCCTCACCGGCGAAGGAGCGCTCGTAGGAGTCGGCGAAGGGGGCGAAGGCCTTCGGGATCCGTTTGTCGCCGTCGGGGCCGGAGAGCCAGCGGGGTGCGTCCACGGCGGCCGCGGTCACGATCTCGACGTTGTTCCGTTCGGCCGTGCGGCGCATCGCGTCGGTCTCGGTGACCGGGTCGCGGCCGGTGCTGACACGCAGGACGCGCAGCGGTTCATCGTCCGGGCCCCGGTCGCAGGAACTGGTGCGGTCGATGGTCTCCAGGAAGGGTGGCAGATCCGCGTCACGGCCGGCCAGGAACACGGTGCGGGCGTCGACCGCGCACATCGCGGCCACCGCCCGCCGGAAGATCTGCGGGGTGCCCCGGGCGGGCCCTTTGATGCCCTGGTAGGTCTCGGTGCGCCGCTCCACCTGGTCGGGGGTGATGCCGTACTGCGCGCCGAACTCGCGGCGGAAGACCCGGCGCAGATTGGCGACGTAGTTGTCGTCGCGGTCGTCGGCAATCATGAAGGTGTTCTTCCGGTCCACCTCGTTCGCGCCCACGTAGCGCTGGAGCGCGTCGACCAACTGGTCGGTGGAGGGCGAGACCTTGAACAGATAGGGGTGCTCCATGTCGCGGGAGCTGAGCACGGCGCTGACCGCCGGGATCCGCGCGGGTCCGAGGCCGTCCCGTACAGCGGCGAGAGTGGCGTCGTCGCTGTTGGGGAAGCCGATGGCGGCCACGACCGGGGCCCTGTCCCCGCGTTGGGCGGCCAGCGCGTCGGTCACGGGCCGCCAGTGGCTCAGGTCCTCGCCCACGTTGGCGAAGAGCAGCCGGACGGCGGTGTCGCCGGTGGCCGGGCCGTGGTTGTGTCCGCGCTGGGCGATGTACGCCCCCTGGAGGGAGTGCCGGATCAGCTCCTTCGACATGGCCGCGCCGGGGCTGCGGGAGGTGTACGGCATCACGAGGGCGATACTCACCACCGGCTTGCCCGACGCGCTCGCCGCCTCGTTCTCGTCCTCGATCCGGCCCAGGACGTCCGCGAGGTCCGGGGCGAAGGGATACGCCTTCGCCGTCACGCCGATGCACTCCCGCCCCGGGCCCGTCCGTCGCAGCTGTTGGTCGGCGGAGCAGTAGTCGCGGTGCTGCCGGTAACTGTCCAGGCCCCACCAGGCGCCCGCGGTGGTGAGGGCGGCGACCACGGCCCACAGGGCCACTACGTCGACAAGACCAAGCACTCGGAAGCGGAGCCGCCCCGGCAGCCACCTCCAGGTCCGTCGGTCCCGGGGCTTCATCGTGCCGCTCCGGCGCCCGGCCGGTCGCCCTGCCAACGGTGGTCCAGGGGCCAGTCCTCACCGTCCTTGACCGAGCGGGGCCAGCGGATGGCGGCCTGGGCCAGGACCGCACGGCCGGTGAGATGCTGGGCGGACAGGAACGACAGGTCCTGGCCGATCCTGTCGGCCAGCTCGCGGTCCGCCTCGGCCAGTTCGTCCGCCGCGTACCAGAGAGCGTGCAGCAGCCGGTTGACGGCCTGCTTCTCCAGGCCGGCGCCGGGGTCGGCGCGCAGATGGAGCAGGTCCCGGCGCCCCCGGGCGACCTCCTGACACCGCTCGAACCAGTCGTTACCGGGGGGACGCGGCGCATGGGCGACGGTGCGCAGTATGCGCAGCCAGTCGAGCGCGTCGCCGTCCGGCCGGACGAACTCCGCGTACAGCCGGTCGACGACCTCCCGTGCCTCGCCCGCGGCCAGCCGGTGCCACAGGAAGCGGGACCACTCGTCACGCGCCGCACGTCCCGAGCGGGCCTCGGCTCGCCGCCGGTGGTGCGCGGCGAGCAGTCCGTGCGCACCGGACCAGTCCACGCCCCGGCCGCCGCGTCCACTGCGCATCTGGTGGACCAGCAGAGCGCGCAGAAAGCGGTCCGTGATGAAGGGCCGGCTGCCCGGTCCGCGCGACCAGCGCTCCCGTTCCAGCCGGCCGGCGGCGCCGTCGGCCGCGGGCAGTCCGTCGATGCGGCGCGGCACCCAGCGTTCGGCCAGTTGCTCGGCGGCCTCCCGGTCCCAGGCGAGGGAGAACAGGCACAGCTCGTCGTGGTTCTCGCTGCCGACCAGGGTGTCGAGCAGCCGCCAGACGACCGACTCGCCGGCCCCGCCCGGGTGAACCAGGTCGAGCAGCTCCCCGGCGGCCACCCACTCGTCCGTGCGGGCCCGGTCCACCACCGCCTCGCACAGCCTGCGGGCGCCCATGGGGTGCCCCCGGGTGAGGTCGTGCAGGGCACTCGCGATGTACGGGTCGAAGGAGGCGTGGTCGTCACGCCGGAGCATCCGTTCCAGGTGCTCGCACTCCAGCGGCGGCAGCGGCAGCAGCAGCACTCCGGCGGAGGGGGCGGTGGACTCGCGGCTCCAGCCGGAGTCGGTGCCGATGTCGGGCAGGGAGCGCCGCGCCGCCTCCGGGTAGGGGTCGTCCCCGCCGTCGGGGGCGTCGACCCGCGGATCCGGGCTGTCGTCACCGTGCAGTTCGGTGGCGATCACCACCATCCGGTCGCGGGCGCCGCGCCCCGCCCGCTGTTCCAGGAGCAGTTCCAGGAAGTCGCGGCCGGCGTCGGTGTGCGCGTTGTCGAGGAGCACCAGGGGGCGCGGGGCACGGTTCGCGCGGCGGAAGGGACCGTAGCGCACGTCCTCGAGGAAGGCGGCGGACAGCATGCGTTCGACGCCGCGCCGGAAGCCGCGTCCCTGGTGGAACTCCTGGCAGAGCCGGGCCACGAACGGCGCTCGTTCGGCGGCCGGCACGGGGTGCGGCTGTCCGGACGCGCCCGGCGGCAGACCGCGCAGCCGGTTGTCGGCCTCGCTGCGGTACGTCTCGTACCAGGCCACGAGCCGACGGGCGGAGAGTCCGCGGCGCCGTCCACCGAGGAAGGTGCGCACGGCCGCCTCGGGGAACGCCTCCGGGTCGAGGGAGCCGCCGACGGGCGGTGCGGGCAGCGCGGTCCGGAAGAGCGTGTCCCAGGTGGGGCGGGGGTGCGCCTCGGGCGGGACACCCATCAAGGTGGCCGCGTGCCGGTCGGTGACCCGCAGCTCGCGGTCGTCGCCGGGGCGCCGGGCGGACACCACGGCGAGCAGGCCGGCGGTGGTACGCGGGAAGCGCAGCCGTCCGAACCCGGCGACAGGGCGGGACAGTTGGGCGACGAGTTCGACGAGCATCTCCACCGCGTAGGAGTTGTTGGACATCTCCGGTCCGACCGGGGCCCGTTCCTGGAGCTCCGCGCAGTTGATGCGCGCAAAGGGCACGCGCGGGCCGGGCCAGGGGCCGCTGTCGGGGGCGTATGCCTGCTGGAGGTCGTCCAGCATGGCGCTCTTGCCGGTGCCGTGCCGCCCCGTGAGCAGGACCACGGGCAGGTCGTCGGCGAACTCGCGGTGCGGGACCCTGCGGTGGTGGTCACGGCTGAGACCGACCAGCCTCGGCACCAGCCGGCGCAGCACGGGCTGACGCGCGTACACCTCCGGGATCTGGTGGTCCGCCGGGGCCGGGCCCCGAGGGCCGGTCATCCCAGCCTCAGCATGGAGCCGAGGATGTCGGAGACGATACCGGAGGCCATGTCACGGCTCATGGAGCCCACCGACCTCGATCCGGCCTGGACGAGATCCCGGCTGCTGCGGAGAAAGCGTTCCACGGTTCCGGCGTCAGGCCGGGCGCCGGACCGTGAGGCGTCGGTCAGGGCGGCGGCGAGTTCGCGTACCTGCCGTACCTCGGTGTCGCTCTCCGACAGATCGGGGCGGGACGCCCGTACGAGGCCGGCCAGTTGTTCGAAGGAGAGGAAGACTCCGGCGCCGTGCTCCATGACGCCGACATGCACCGGGGCAGGCAGGTCCAGGTGGTCCTTGGCGTACTCCAGGTCCTCGAAGGCGAGTTGCCGGCCGCAGTAGAAGGCCTCCCGCGCCCAGAGGAAGTCCTCCGCGCCGGCCCCGCCGTCGTGGTACTGGCCCGCCCGGTCCCACCAGGCGAACAGGGCCGCCTTGGCATAACGGCGACGGGTCTCCCGGTCGGCGTACGCCTCGTCCCAGACCCGTGCCTCGGCGAGTCCGGCGGGGGTGGGGCCGACCAGGGGCGGTACGGCACCGGAGCCGTTGTGGACAGCGATCCAGCCGAGCGCGGCCAGGCGGTCCACGACGTCTCCGACCATGTCCAGGGTGCAACGCTCTTGGTGGGCATAGGCGGAGCTGGCCACACGGCGCCCTTCGGCTCCTCCCACCTCCTCCCGGAGCCACAGCAGGAACCTCGCGGACGCGGCGCCTGTCTCGTTGTAGACCGGTGAGAGGCCGTTCGTGGGCACCGCCCGGGATCTGATCATCGCCGTCCCCCAACTCCTATGACCAGCCATGGACGTTCGCCTTCCCAGAACTGTCGGCTCAAACACGTCACCCATGACGTTTGCCCCGCGCCATCTCGGCAGCCGCTCCCCGGCCACGGACAGTCGCGCCGGCCGCGTGGACGCCGTGGGCAGGCGCCATGCGGCCACGGTCCTGGACCACGCGCGGTTCCTGATGGACCTGAACCACCTCGCGATGAACGGCGAGGACACGCCGTCGGTGATCGACCCGCACGGGGACCGGTCATGCGCCGCGGCCGGCAGCCCGGCCACGACGCCCCGGCACGGGCTCGCTCCCGCTGGAGGACCTGCCCGGCCGGCTGCGCACGGCCGGTTACGACAGGCGGGTTGCCCGCTGGGACAAGCCCGGCGACCGTTCGGGCACCGAGGCCTTCGACCGGCTGCCTCGCGAGGCCCGCCGGCCACACCCCGCCGAGAGGCGCCCTCAAGGGCCGGCGCGCCTCGGCGGCTGAAGAGTGCGGCGGTGAAGGCCGCGGGCTTTCTCCTTCGACCTGCGGGCAGGCGCCAGAGAGCCGCCGCAGCCGTCGACAACCCCGGCCCGTGCGACTCGGCCGCCCGGATGCGGACGTTCCCGTATCCGGGCCCTCACGTCGCCGGGGTGCGGATCCGGGCGGGGCGGAGCAGCCTGGGGACATGGCACAACCGACGGAGCATCCGCACATCGTGGTGCACTCGCCCGCTCTGGACGGCTCCCGGCGGGTCACCACGGGCGACGAAACGCTGGGCATCGCCACACACGTCGACGACGTGGGCGAGATCCTGCGGCTGGCCGACCTGTACGTCACCGATGTCGAGGGAACCGACCTCATCGAGTGGCAGGGCGGCGGCCCCGACGACTGGCCGGGTCTGTCGGAGCACCACGAGCCGTAGCCTCCGTACAGCATCGGCCGTACCCCGGCTACGGAACCCTCAAATGTTCCTCTGAAGGCAGCCCCGGGAGGCTTCGGCCGGCCCCGCGGTCGGGCACACTCCTCGCACACGGGGCCCGCCGGCACGGGGGCGGCGGGCCCCGGCTCAGGGGGTGCCATGCCATGAACGGCAGCAAGGGCGTCCGGGGGACGCCGCACGAGCTCGCCCTGCTGGCCGGCGGCCCGCGCGCCGCGGTCACCGTCGCCGTCGTGGCCCTGCATCTGCGGGGCGCTGTCGAGGCGGGCGCGCCGGGCACGATACGGGCCGTCGACGGGGATGCGGGACGGGCCCTGCCGCCGCTTCCACCGCCCGGACAGACGGTCGAGGACGTCGAGGGGCGGGACGGGGCCGTCACGGGCGCGATGCGGGCGGCGTATCTCGAGAGCGCGGTGTACCACTGCCTTCAGGAGCCCTCCGAGGTGAGGGAGCTGGTCCGGGACCTGACAGTGCGCTGGGCGGTGGCCGAGGTGCGGGTCGGGCTCGCGGAGGCGGGGATGCTCCGGTATCCGCCGCTGGGCCGGACCAGGGCGGCCCGGCGGCGGCTGCAGGTGCTCCGGAAGGCATATCCGCTGCCGGAGGCCCGGCGCGGCCTGCCGGACCACGACATACTCCTCGCCGTCGCCCTGCACGACGTGGCCGCCCTGCGGGTCCTCGTGCCCCGCTTCGCCCTCCGGGCCGGGCTGACCGAGCGGGTGAGCCTGCGGGAGAAGAGCCTGGTCCGGCACTCCCCGCGCGGCGGCACCTACGGCAGCGCCGGACACCTCTACTGCGGGAGCAGGGGCGAGGGCTGCAGCGGGGGCGGGGGCTGCGGGGGCGGCGGCTCGGACTGAGCCCGCGGGGGCGTCCCGAGGCGAGGAGGGCCCGCTCGCCCGAGCGGTTCACGCCCCGCCTCCCCTTCCCGTCCCGCCCCGGGGGCCGCGCCCCAGCCGAACTGCCCCGGAAGGTCAAGTGCCGCCCACCGTCCTTCCTGCCTGCGCTCGCACCGCTGCACGGCACCGTCGTACCCCTGCGTATGCGGCGCACCCGTCAGCCCGCCCCTGGACCTCGACGAAGTACCCGGCACCGTTGTCCCGGGGCTGCGCCCCGGCCCCCTGCCGCCCTGAACCGGCCTCGTCCCAAAGCTCCCCCGGAGGAGCAAGCGCCGGACACGGGCGGGCCGGAGGAGGACGATGGACGCTGTCTCGCGAACACGGGAGGGGCGCCATGTCGGAGAGCGTGCCGGTGCACTGTCCCTCCTGCCTGCGCTCACACCGTTACACGGCACCGACGTACCCCTGCGCGTGCGGCGCACCCGTCAGCCCGCCCCTGGACCTCGACGGGGTACCCGGCACCGTCGGCCCTCGCGCCTGGCGGGAGGAGTGGATCACCCTGCGCTGCGGGGGCTGCGGGCGGCGCGGCGAGTGGCCGCGCCCCGAACTGGGCTGCCCGTGCGGCACGGTGCTGTGGATCCCGGTGGCGGGCCCCGAGGCGTCCGTCCGGCCCGGCAGGCCCGGACGCCCCGCCCTCCCCGCGGTGCCGATCCGCACCGCGCGGGACGCCGTCACGGCCGCCGTGCTGTATCTGCGCCGGCTCGGCCACGAGGACATCCGGCGCGCGGACCGGCGGCCCCCGTCCGGCATCGGCCTGGCCGGCCGGGGTGTCCTGACCCGGGTCGACCCTTCGGCACGGCCGGCCACCCCACGGGACGTGGAGTGTCTGTGGCTGACGGCGATGACGGAATCCTCCGTGTGCCTGTACTTCTCCGTCGCCGGATACACCGAGGAGGCCCGGTCCCGCGCCGACGCACTGGGCGTCCCGCTGTTCCTGCTGGACCTCACCGGCACCCCGCAGCCCATGAACGGCCCCGCCGACACCCTGCACGCCGGCGGGTCCTGAAAACCCGGCGACGCACTCGCCCCGGGCGCCCGATACTCGGCGGATGCGCATCCGTCCCGCCGCCCCCGGCGAACTGCCCGCCCTCCAGGACATCGAACGGGCGGCCGGTGCCCCGTTCCGCGGCATCGGCCTGCCGGACATCGCCGACGACGAACCACCCGCCCTCAAGACGCTGGAGCGCTACCGGCGGGCGGGCCGCTGCTGGGTCGCGGCCGACGGGCCCGACGACCGGCCCGTCGGCTATCTGATCGCCGAACCGGTGGACGGCGCGCTCCATGTCGAGCAGGTGTCCGTCCACCCCCGCTCGGCCCGCCGGGGGGTGGGCCGCGCCCTGCTCGCCCACGCCGCCCACCACGCCCGCGAGGAGGGTCTGGCCGCGCTCACGCTGACCACGTTCGCCGACGTCCCGTGGAACGCCCCGTACTACGCGCGCCTCGGCTTCCGCACCCTGACCGAGGCGGAACTCACCCCCGGGCTGCGCGGGATCCGCGCCGAGGAGGCCGCGCACGGGCTCGACCGGTGGCCCCGTGTGTGCATGCGCGTCGGCGTCCCGCCCGCCGGAGGGACGCCGACGACGAGACCGCCGAAGTGATCACCGCAGTGCCCCCGGCCGCCGGACCGGCCACGAGCACACCGCCGACTCGATGGCACCGGTCGCCCTCGGTGAGCCGGCCGCGGCGCGCGGGGCCCCGCAGGACCGCGCGCCGCGTGTGCCTGCTCACAGCGGACAGCGCGCGGTCCCCGGCGGTGCGGCCGACGCTCCGGGAGGTGGATGTGCTCGCCTGGGTGACCGCGAGGGCCACCGACAGGGTGGCCGCAGCGCGGCTGGGGGTGCCGGCCGGGACGGTCAACGCGTATATGCGCGCTCCGCGATGCGGAAACCGGGCGTGCGGACCCGGGGGGCAGGCGTGGTCGCGGCCCACCGCGCGAGATGGTTGCCCCAGGGTGCGGGGCGCGGGGTGCGGAGATGTGCCGAATCGGGCATTACCACCGGTACGACTTTGGATTTACGGTTGTCGCGCTCCATGTAGTTTGACTCACTACACCGTCCGGCCGGAATTAAGGAGCCCGTTGCCTAATATTGGCCTGGACGCGCCACACGGAGGGGAGCGGTGACCGTGCGACCGGACTTCAAGGAGTCTGCCAGGTACCGCCCCGACCTGGTCATCGGCAGGGAGGAGCTGTTCTCCGACGCCCGGGAGCAGCTCGCCCGAGGGGGCAGCGTGCTGCTCCACGGGCCTGCCGGAATTGGAAAATCCACTGTGCTGCGGGCACTCGCGGCGGAAAACGCCGGGGCGGCGCGGACGGTACTGCGCTGCTCGGCCACGGAGTCAGAATCACATCTTCCGTTCCTGGCGCTGGCCGATCTGTTCGGTCTGGTGCTGGACGACGTGGCCCCCCGGCTGCCCGCCGCCCAGCGCACCGCCCTGGAGTCGGCGCTCACCGGGCGCGGCGAGTCCACGCTCCAGCGGGACGGACTCGCGTTGCGGCTCGCGGTGCTGTCCACGCTGCGCGCGCTGGCCGCGAAGGGGCCGGTGCTGCTCGTCGCCGACGATCTGCAGTGGCTGGATCCGGCCAGCGCCGAACTGCTCGGTTTCGCCGCCCGCCGGCTCGACGACAGCCCGGTGCGGATGCTGTGCGCGGTCCGTACGGACGGCGAGGAGTACGACCGTCATCTGCGGGCCTGCCCGCCGGACACGCTCGCGGTGCGGCTGGGCCCGTTCTCCCGCGGCCAGGTGTCCGCGCTGCTCGACCACCGCGGCTACACCGGGCTGTCCCGCTCCACGGTCCGTGACATCCATCGCACCAGCGCGGGCAACGCGCTGTTCGCGCTGGAACTGGGCCGCGCCCTCGCGGAGAGTCCCACCCGGCCCCGTCCGGGCGAGCCGCTGCCGGTGCCGACGTCACTGCGGGCGCTGGTGCTCAGCCGGCTGGAGATGCTGTCGGACGAGGCGCGCCGCACCCTGCTGGTGGCCAGCGCGGGCGCCCGGCCCACCCTGGCGCTGCTGCACGCGGCCGGCCGGGACAACGCCGAGGCCGAGACGGCCCAGGCCGCCGCCCTGGGGCTGCTGGCGACGGATCCGGAGGAGCCGGCCCTGCGCTTCGCGCATCCGCTGATCTCGGCCGCGCTGTACGCGGAGGCCCCGGCGCGGGAGCGGCGGGCGGTGCACACGGCGCTGTCCACGGCGGCGTCCGACCCCATCGAGCGGGCCCGGCATCTGGCGCTGGCCGCCACCGGCACCGACCCGGAGGTGGCGGCCCGGCTGGGCGAGGCCGCCGCGCTGGCGCGGGACCGCGGGGCGCCGTCGGTGGCCGCCTCGCTCGGGCTGCTCGCCGCCCGGCACACCCCTGCCGACGGTGAGCCGGGCCCGGACGAGCGGCGGCTCCAGGCCGCCGAGGACGCGATCAACGCGGGCGAGGTGGACCTGGCCCGGGACATAGCCAGGGAGGTACTGACCCGGGCGACGGTACCGGCGGAGCGGGTGCGGGCCTGGATGGTGGTGATCGAGGCGGCCGGGCAGGCCCTCGGTGAGGTCGACGCGGTCTTCCCGCAGGTACTGGCCGACGCCGGTGACGACCCCCGGCTGCTCGCGCTGGTCCACTACCAGCTGGCCTGGCGCGAGGTGGTGGTGGACGGCGACTTCGCCAAGGCCCGCCAGGAGGCCGCCCACGCGGCGGAGCTGGCGGCCCGGGGCGGGGACCGGCGTACCGAGCTGATGGCCCTCGCCTTCCAGTCGTCCACCGAGACGCTGATGGGGCACCCGGACGCTCCCGCCACGATCCAGCGGGCCCTCCAGGAGCCCCAGGACCCCGATGTGGCCAGCCACCACAACGGCGCCGCCATGGCCAGATTCCGCTGGCTGCTGATGAGCGACCAGCTGCCCGAGGCCCGTACGGCCATCACCGCGCTGCTGCGGGAGGCCCGGCGGCGCGGCATGGTCGAGAGCGAGGTGCACTTCTCGCGGCTGCTCGCCGACACCGAACTGCGCTTCGGGCACTGCGGCCGGGCACTGGACCTGGCCGGGGAGAGCCTACGGCTGGCCCGGGACTCCGGGATCGGCGAAAGCGCCTCCGCCATGCTCGCCTCGCTCGCGGAGGCGTCGGGCGGGGACGTGGACCGGGCGCTGGCGCTGGCCCGCGAGTCCGCGGACCACGCGGAGGTGGACGGCGACCAGTTGTATCTCTCGCTGGCCCTGGCCGCCCTGGGCTACGCCCAGTTGGTGGCCGGTGACGCTCAGGCCGCGGTCCGCTCCCTGCGCCGGGTGCGGGAACTGGAACACGGCATGGGCATCAACGACCCGGCGCGGGGCCGCTGGCAGGGCGACCTCGCCGAGGCGCTGGTGCGGATCGGTGAGCCCGGTGAGGCGCAGGACCTCATCAACGTCACCCGGGTGCACGCGCTGCGGCTGAACCGGGCGAGTGTGCTGGCCGTACTCGACCGCGCGGAGGCGCTGGTGCGTGCCGCGCGGGGTGAGAACCAGGCGGCGCAGGCGCAGTTGGTGGCGGCGCAGGAGCGGCTGGCCAAGCTGGGGTTCGGCCTGGAGGAGGCGCGCGCCGCCTTCGCGCTGGCGCGGCTGCGCTCCCGGAACCCGGGGCCGGGCGGATACGAGGAGGCGGCCCGGCTGTTCCGGCGCTGCCGGGCACTGCCGTGGCTGCGTCAGGTGGACCGGGCCGTGGCCGCGGGTCCCGCGGAGGCGGAACCGGTGCCGGCCGCCACTCCGGCCGTTCTGGACGGGCTCGCCCAGATGGAACGCCAGGTCGCCGCGCTGGTGATGGAGGGTGCCACCAACCGGGAGATAGCCGGCCGGCTGTTCATCAGCGTGAAGACCGTGGAGGCGACCCTCACCCGGGTGTACCGCAAGCTGGGCATCCGGTCCCGGGTCGACATCGTCCGACTGGCGGCGGGCCGCCGCACCCCGTAGCGCGGTTCGCTCCGCGGGTTCCGCAGGCCCACTGCCCGCGCAGGCCCGCTGTCCGCGCAGGCCCGCTGCCCGCGCACCCCCACCGGACACCCTCTGCGGGCTTCCCGCCCCGCGCCCCGTCCGTGCCCCCGCCACCCACCCCCGGGTCTTCCCGCCGAGCTCCCTCTGCGGGCAATCCGCCCCGCGCACCCTACCGGGCCCCCTTCGCGGCCTACCCGCTCTGCTCCCCCTCCGTGTACCCCACCAGGCGCCCTCCCCGGGCATCCCCACAGCGTCGCTCTTCGGGCACCCCGCCGGGACGCCCGCCGGGGACCGAGGGTTTTCCCTGCCCAACTCCCTTAGGGGCTTCCCTCATTGGGGGGATGGCGCGGGGGTCGTAGCGTGAACTGCGTGCCGCTCGCCGGGCACACGGAGGCCGAAGCCCCCGGGCTCGACCCCCGACCCGTGCGACCCCCCACCGGCAACCTCGTGAGGAGACCGATGTCCGGGCTCACCCGCGCAAGACGGGCCGCCGCCGTCACGGCGACCGCCGCCCCCTGTTCCGTCGCCGCCCCGCAGCCCGCTGTCGGCGGTACGACGGCCACGGCATCCGCGCACCTGTCTCCATGAGTTCCTGAGTACCCCTCAGGTGCCGAGCCAGGGGGCGTTGCGGGCTTCCACGAGCAGCCCGCAACGCCCCCTATCCATACCCGGATTCATCCGCGCACCGTCCCCACACGGATGTCGTACACGGCGCCGGGGTGCATCACCCCGAGCATGCGCTCGCCCTCCTCGGCCACCTCGTCCCACCGGCTCTTGCCCAGCCGCCCGAACGGCTCGATGACGAGGGTCTGTCCGTCCAGTCGCCACAGGCCCGCCAGGAACCCGTCGACGAGGAGCGTCCGGTGGGTGACGTTGCCCGTCCAGCTGCGGCCGTGGAACTCCGCCGGTACGACGCGGGTGCGGTCGGCGTGGGAGAGCAGCAGGTTGTCGAACTCGGGCAGGAAGCGCGGCGGGGCCGGGGTGTCCGGGTCGGGGCGGGGTGCGTCCGGGAGGTCGAAGAGCTCGGTGCCGCCTTCGTCCCGGAAGGTGACGAGCCGGGGCCGCAGGCGTTCGAAGGCCTCGCGGAGCCGGGTCAGTCCGGCCCAGGTCTGCATGTCCTTCACGGAGGCCGGCCCGAAGGCAGCGAGGTAGCGCAGCACCGTCTCGTCCGGTGTCACGGGGGACGGTTCGGCGGGGCGGCCCAGCCACTGCTGGGCGGTGGTGAGCACGACCTGTCCGCTGCGTCCCCACAGTCCGCGCGGGGTGATCTGCACCAGGGGCAGCTTGCAGCGGGCGGCGACGGAGAGGGCCTGGGGGTCGGCGTCGGGCCACTCGGCCAGCAGGGCCTCGCGCAACTGTTTCATCGTGCGCGGCTCGGCCTCGACGAGTTCACGGGCGATGACGGCGAGCCGGTCCAGGTCGACGCCGGTGAGCCCGCGCCGGAACTGGGTCAGCTCACGGTCGCGGGCGGGCTGCACCAGGGGCCGCAGGGTGAGGCAGTCGCGTGCGGTGTGCGTGTGGATGGTCGAGCGCATGGTGACGATACGGACGACCTCACGGTCCGCCATCGGCCGGGACAGCGCCTCGGGGGTGAAGCCGTCGAGGCGGGCGGCGAGCGCGTAGTAGGGCGGCTTGACGTTCTGCGCCTGGAGACCGAGCAGGTGCCCGACCGCGTCCCCGGCGGACATCGGCGAGCGCCGCAGCAGCAGCTGCCGCTCGAGCGTGGCCCGGTTGAGGGCCCGGGTGCCGAGTACGGCGGCCGGGGGCGGGGTGACGCCGCGCTTCGTCTTCGTCATACCGGCACGCTAGCGAGGATTGCGGCCGGATTCTGTCCGCATTCGGTCGGCATTCGGCCGCGAGGGCGGGGTCTCTGCGCGCATTCAGGACATTCCGCGGACGGGAGTAACGCCGTGAGGGCCGGGCGACGCTGTCCTCTACGGGTCCGTACGTCCGTCCTGGTGGTCGAAGGGCGGTCCGACGGCGCCCGGAACGCATCCCCCACCGAAGGACAGGGCCTCGTGACATCCCATCCCCCCGCCAAGGATCATCTGCCGGTCTACGACGGCCTGGTGCGCGAACGCGGTGACGTCGTGGCCGAAGTGCGGGAGGTGGCGGAACGCACCCTGGACCAGGCCAGGAGGGCCCTGGCCGGCGACCCGGGCGCCCGGCGGGAGCGGGCTCCCCGCTGAGTCCCGTACGGCCCTGACCGGACGGATTGTCCTCCGCCGGAGTGGGGCACTCGGGGCCTCGTGAACGAACGCAAGCGCGTGGGTCCGGGAAAGGTCCTGCTGACCGGGTGGTTCAGCTTCCGTGACGGCGAGGCGACCGCCGGTGACGTACTGGCGCTGCGCCGGGTGGAGGAGGTGCTGCGGGGGTCCGGGACGGCGTACGACGTCGCCTGGAGCCCCGGCTTCCTCCCCGACGCGCTGCACCTCGACGCCGTACGGCCCGGCGACTACTCCCACCTGGTGTTCGTCGCCGGAGTGCTGCACGGATCGCAGGTCGAGGAACTGCACCGGCGGTTCGCGCACTGTGTGCGGATCGCCGTGGGGACCTCGGTGATCGATCCCGGCGACGGCGCCGCGACGGGCTTCCACCGGGTACTGGCGCGGGACGCCCCGGGCAGGGAGCCGTCCGAGGACCTGGCGGCCCGCGCCCCGGCGGTGCCCGCGCGGCCCGTGGTCGGGGTGATCCTCGACCGGGGGCAGCCGGAGTACGGGGACCAGCGTCGGCACGGCCAGGTCGCGGAGCGGGTGACGCGGTGGCTGGCCGGCAAGGACTGTGCCCGGCTGGAGCTGGAGACCCGGCTCGACACCCACGACTGGCATCTGAGCGCGACACCCGCGCAGGTGCAGTCGGTGCTGGCCCGCCTCGATCTCGTCGTCACCGACCGGCTGCACGGGCTGGTGCTCGCGCTGCGGGTCGGCACCCCGGTGCTGGCGGTGGACCCGGTGGCGGGCGGCGCCGAGGTGACCGCGCAGGCCCATGCGTGCGGCTGGCCCGCCCTGCTGTCCGCCGAGGCGCTGGACGAGCGCCGGCTGGAGCGCTGGTGGGACTGGTGTCTGACCTCGGGACGGGTGGCCGCCCGGCAGGTCCGTGACGCGTTCCGCGACGGCCGGGTGCCGGACGGCGCGGACCGGCTGATGGAACTCCTGACACCCCGCGCCACGGCGGGTTAGCCCGTACCCGTCGGCGCCCGTCCGCGCCACGCCGGGAAGGGGTCCATCGGCCGGACCAAGGCCCGCCGGGACCCCCCGGGACACGCGTCCGCTCAGGCGAGCACCGCCTCGCGGGACACGCGTCCGTTCAGGCGTGTGCCGCCTCGATCGGCGAGCACCGCCTCACCGGGCTCACCGGGCTCACCGGGTCGTCTCCGGCCAGGCGGGGGCGTGGCGGTGGCGCCAGGCCCCGGCCAGCCGGTGCCAGGTCGCGGCGGGCGGTATGGCCACGCTGGTGGCCAGTACGGTCGCCACCTCGTGGCGGGTTCGCGGTCCGGGGACGATACGGGCGCGGGCGAACTCGGCGGTCCCCGCGGCCCAGCCGAGCGCGCAGGCGGAGGCCGCCCGTCGGTGGCCGGTGGCTCCGAGAAGGCAGGCCGCGGCACCGGCGGCGGTGATCGCGGCATGCCGGCGGATCCGGCCGCGCGGTGCGACCGCCTTGTCCCACCAGTCGGGGCCGTGCAGCCGGCACATCAGCGCGTCGTCGGCGTTGCCGCGCTGCTGTTCCAGCGAGGCCCAGCGGGAGGCGGGGCGCAGGGGGTGCAACGTGGTGCGGTGGCCCCGGCGGATCCGCCAGCCCGCGTCGAGGAGGCGCAGCGCGAGGTCGGCGTCCTCGCGGAAGGGCCGGGGGAAGCGTGCGTCGAAGCCCCCGGCCTGCTTCAGGACCTCGGTGCGGTAGGCCATGTCGGCGGTGGTCCAGCGGGCACGGGCGAGCCCGGCGGAGCCGCGTTCCCAGTCGGTGGGACGGCGCCCGCCGGGCAACGGCACGGTGATGACGCCCTGGACACCGGCGGTGTCGGGGGATGCCTCTTCGAGGTCGCGCAGGAGCTGTGCGCACCAGTGCGGCCCGACCTGGACGTCGTCGTCGAGGAAGGCGACCCAGGGCGCGGTGACGGCGCGCAGTCCGGTGTTGCGTGCGGCGGCGGGCCCGTGGCCGCCACCGTTCATCACGGTGGTGCGGTCGCGCAGATCGCCCAGGACGCTCAGCGCGTGCTGCATCGCGTCGTCGGCCCCGGGCGCGGGGGAGGGCCGGTCGTCGACGAGGACGATCTCGTCGGGGCGGGGCCCGCGCGCCGCGGCCAGGGCGGCGAGACAGTCGGCGAGGGTGTCCCGCACCAGGGTGGGGATCACGACGGCGTACGAGATCATCCGAACGCCCTCCTGCGGGCTGTGGGTATGACGCGGGACGCGAGTGCCGCGTTCGCGGTGGCCTCAAACAAGGCCATGACCGCCCGGACCGAGTGACGACCCTCACACAGCACGCCACCCCGAATACGGACACACAAAACGGACTATACATGGTGTTTATAGACAATATGTATAGTCCGGCCATGCCTTCTCTGACCAGGAAGATGAAAAGACCGGGGACCACGTTCCATACGGCGGCGCTCCTGGCCGCGGCCACGGCACTGTCCCTCGCGCTGAGCGGCTGCACCCGACTGGAGACGACCGCTCCCAGCGCCGTACGGACCACCGACGTCCAGGCCCGCTTCGGCACCGTCGACTGCCGCGAGGCCAAGTGCATAGCGCTCACCTTCGACGCCGGCCCCAGCGAGAACTCCACGCGACTGCTGGACATCCTGAAGGAGGAGCAGGTCCCGGCGACGTTCTTCCTGCTGGGCAAGCGGCACATCGACACCTACCCGGAGCTGGTGCGGCGGATGGCCGACGAGGGCCACGAGGTGGCGAGCCACACCTGGACCCACCGCATCCTGACGGAGCTGGAACCGGACGACATACGTGAGGAACTGCGGCACACCAACGAGGAGATAGAACGCCTCACCGGACGCCGCCCCACCCTGATGCGTCCGCCCCAGGGCCGTACGAACGACACCGTGCACGGGATCAGCCGCGAGCTGGGGCTCTCGGAGGTCCTCTGGAGCGTGACGGCGAAGGACTACAAGACCACCGACTCCGACCTGATCACCCGCCGCGTCCTGGACCGGTCGTCCCGTGACGGCATCATCCTGCTCCACGACATCTACGACGGGACCGTCCCCGCCGTGCCCGGCATCATCGACGCACTGAAAAGCGGGGCTTCGTGTTCGTGACGGTGCCACAACTCCTGGCCCCCGGCAGGGCGGAGCCCGGCGAGGTGTACCGGTGAGCACCGGATGGCGTCCCGCCGGGTGGTGCAGCCGATCAGCGGACCGGAACTCGCAGGTCACGCCGGGTACGTCGACCGGCTGGGGCACCTCCGGCGCCTGCCCGGGCCACTTCGCGTGCCGCGCCGACGTGGAGATCGTCGCGAGCCGGGTACCGGAGGGCGAAGCGCTCGATCTCACACCACCTCGCGGGACGCGACCGAGCACCGGACGGGCCGCCCGCGACTGGGCCGGACGGGTGAGCCGTCCCCGGACCTGCCGCCGGACGGCCCGGGTTTCCTAGGATTCCCCCGTGGCCACCTTCCAGCTCCAGCGCACCGCACCGCTTCCCCCCGACGAGGCCTGGCGCCGGCTCACGACGTGGCCCCGCCACGGCGACGTGGTCCCGCTGACCCGCGTCACGGTGACCACTCCCCCGCCCACCGGCGAAGGCACCGTGTTCGTCGCCCGCACGGGCCTGGGCCCCCTGTCCTTCGACGACCCGATGGAAGTGACGGTGTGGCAGCCCCCGGCGGACGGCTCCCCGGGGTTCTGCCGCCTGGAGAAGCGGGGCCGCGTCGTCACCGGCTGGGCGGAGATCGAGGTCCGGCCGGGTCCCGGGGGGCGGGCACGGGTGGTGTGGCGGGAGGAGATCCACGTCCGCCCCTTCCCGGTCCGCCTCGACCCGGCACTGGCGGCAGCGGGCCGCCACACCTTCGGCCGCGCACTGAACCGCCTGCTCAGGCAGCCTTAAGTGGCGGGAGCGGGTACTGGACGGGCTGAGCCAGGTGGCCGACCGGGCCGAGGAACTGCACGGGGTCCTCGTACAGCCTCTGCGTCGCATGCAGGAGCTTGCCTACGGCAACGGTCACCCCGGGCTGCGCGCGCTGCAGAGATCGCTCGGGGACCTCCTCGACGAGGTCCGTCGTGCTTCCGCCGTTCTGGCGGCTCCACGTCAGTTCTGAACGGTCGGGCCGTCAGGCAACCGCCCCGATACGGCCGGCCGGGCCGGTGGCGGTGTCGTGGTGGATCGGGGTGTGGGCGCCGGTGAGGGGGACGCCGGTGCCGCCGTGCCGGTTCGCAACGATCTCCGCGGCGATGGACAGGGCCGTCTCCTCAGGCGTACGGGCGCCCAGGTCCAGGCCGATGGGGGACCTGAGGCGGGCCAGTTCCCGGTCGTTCACGCCGGCCTCGCGCAGGCGGGCGTCACGGTCCAGGTGGGTGCGGCGGGAGCCCATCGCCCCGACGTAGGCCACCGGCAGACGCAGGGCGAGGCGCAGCAGCGGTACGTCGAACTTGGCGTCGTGGGTCAGCACGCACAGGACCGTACGGGCATCGACGGACGTGCGTTCCAGGTAGGTGTGGGGCCACTCGACGACGATCTCGTCGGCCTCGGGGAAGCGTGCCTTCGTGGCGAAGACGGGGCGCGCGTCGCACACGGTGACGTGGTGGCCGAGGAACTTGCCGACCCGTACCAGCGCCGACGCGAAGTCGATCGCCCCGAAGACGATCATGCGTGGCGGGGGGACGGAGGACTCGATCAGCACGGTGAGCGGTGCTCCGCAGCGTGGTCCCCGCTCTCCGATCTCCAGGGTGCCGGTGCGGCCCGCGGCCAGGAAGGCGCCCGCCTCGGCGGCGACCGTACGGTCCAGTTCCGGGTGGGCGCCGAATCCGCCGGCGGACGAGCCGTCCGGGCGGACCGTCAGCGCGCGTCCTGTCAGTTCCGCCGGACCGCTCACGATCCGTGCCACCGCCGCGGCCTCCCCTCGTGCGGCGGCGTCGAGCGCGGCGGCGAGCACCGCGCGTACGGGGTCCGCCGCCCGTACCGGGGTGACCAGGACGTCGATGACACCGCCGCAGGTCAGGCCCACGGCGAAGGCGTCCTCGTCGCTGTGTCCGAAGCGTTCCAGGACGGTTTCGCCGTCCCTCAGCGCCTGCTCGCACAGCGCGTACACCGCGCCCTCCACGCAGCCTCCGGAGACCGAGCCGACGGCCGTGCCGTCGGCGTCGACGGCGAGCGCGGCGCCGGGCGTGCGGGGCGCGCTGCCGTCGGCCGCCACCACGGTGGCGACCGCGAAGTCACGCCCCTGCCCGACCCACCGGTGCAGCTCCTCGGCGATGTCCAGCATGTCTCGGTCTCCTCGGCTGCGGCTGCGGCTGTGGTTGCGGCTGCGGAAAGGGGAGGAACGCGGCTGTCCGTGGCCGCCCGCCGCGGGCGGCACACCGCGGCGGGCCCCTATCCGGTTCCGGTCGTGAGGTGCTCCGGGCGGACCGGGGTTCTGGTCAGCTCCAGGCCCGTGGCGTCGCGGATGGCCGCCAGGACGGCCGGGGTCGAGGACAGAGTGGGGGCCTCCCCGACGCCGCGCAGGCCGTACGGGGCGTGGTCGTCGGCGAGTTCGAGCACGTCGACGGGGATGGTCGGGGTGTCGAGGATGGTGGGGATGAGGTAGTCCGTGAAGGACGGGTTGCGCACCTTCGCGGTCTTCGGGTCGATGACGATCTCCTCCATGACCGCCACGCCCAGGCCCTGGGTGGTGCCCCCCTGGATCTGGCCGATCACGGACAGCGGGTTGAGTGCCTTGCCGACGTCCTGCGCGCAGGCCAGTTCGATGACCTTGACCAGGCCGAGTTCGGTGTCGACCTCGACGACGGCGCGGTGCGCGGCGAAGGAGTACTGGACATGGCCGTTGCCCTGGCCGGTGAGCGGGTCGAAGGGCTCGGTCGGCCGGTGCCGCCACTCCTGCTCGATCTCGACGGCCTCGTCACCGAGGACGTCCGCCAGATCGGCGAGCACCTCGCCTCCGTCGGTGACGACCTTGCCGCCCTCCAGCAGGAGTTCGGCGGTGGCCCAGGCCGGGTGGTGGGAGCCGAACCTGCGCCGGCCGAGTTCCAGTACCCGCTCGCGGACCAGTTCGCAGGCGTTCCTGATCGCGCCGCCGGTGACATACGTCTGCCGGGAGGCGGAGGTCGAACCGGCCGAGCCCACCCGGGTGTCGGCGGGGTGGATGGTCACCTGGCCCACGCCCAGCTCGGTGCGGGCGATCTGGGCGTGGACGGTGACCCCGCCCTGGCCGACCTCCGCCATCGCGGTGTGCACGGTGGCCACCGGCTCGCCGCCGACCACCTCCATGCGGACCCGGGCGGTGGAGTAGTCGTCGAAGCCCTCGGAGAAGCCGACGTTCTTGATGCCGACCGCGTAGCCGACCCCGCGGACGACGCCTTCGCCGTGGGTGGTGTTGGACAGGCCGCCCGGGAGCTGGCGTACGTCGGCGCCCTCGCTGGACTCCCACTGGCGCTCGGGCGGCATCGGCATCGCCTTGACGCGGCGCAGGAGTTCGGCGACCGGTGCCGGGGAGTCGACCCGCTGCCCGGTGGGCAGGAGGGTGCCCTGCTCCATGGCGTTGCGCTGTCTCAGCTCCACCGGGTCCATGTCGAGCCGCGCCGCCAGCTTGTCCATCTGCGCCTCGTACGCGAAGCACGCCTGGACCGCGCCGAAGCCGCGCATCGCGCCGCAGGGCGGGTTGTTGGTGTAGAGGGCGACGGCCTCGATCTCGACGTCGTCCACGGCGTACGGGCCGACGCCGAGGGAGGCGGCGTTGCCGGCCACGGCCGCGGAGGTGGAGGCGTACGCGCCGCCGTCGAGGACGATGCGGGCCTTGACGTGGGTCAGCTTGCCGTCGGCCGTGGCGCCGTGCTCGTAGTGGAGCCTGGCCGGGTGGCGGTGGACGTGGCCGAAGAAGGACTCGAAGCGGTTGTAGACGATCTTGACGGGTTTGCCGGTGCGCAGGGCGAGCAGACAGGCGTGGATCTGCATCGACAGGTCCTCGCGGCCGCCGAACGCGCCGCCGACGCCGGCCAGGGTCATCCGCACCTTGTCCTCGGGCAGGCCGAGCACGGGCGCGATCTGGCGCAGGTCGGCGTGCAGCCACTGGGTGGCGACGTAGAGGTGGACCCCGCCGTCCTCCTCGGGCACGGCGAGGCCGGACTCGGGGCCGAGGAAGGCCTGGTCCTGCATGCCGAAGGTGTACTCGCCCTCGACGATCACGTCTGCGCGCTCCCGTGCCGCCGCCACGTCGCCGCGCACGATGGGCTGGCGGTGGACGATGTTGGGGTGCGGGACATGGCCGCTGTGGTCGTCGTCGCGGCTCTCGTGGACGAGGACCGCGTCGGGGGCGGTCGCGGAGGCCTCGTCGGTGATGAGGGGCAGCTCGCGGTACTCGACCCTGATCCTGGCCGCGGCGCGGCGCGCGGTCTCCGGGTGGTCGGCGGCGACGATCGCGACGGGTTCGCCGTGGTGGCGGACCTTGCCATGGGCGAGGACCGGGGTGTCCTGGATCTCCAGGCCGTAGGTTCGCACGTCGGTCGGCAGGTCGTCGTAGGTCATGACCGCGTACACGCCCGGGAGCGCGAGGGCCTCGCTCGTGTCGATCGAGACGATCTCGGCGTGGGCGACGGTGGAGCGCAGGATCTGGCCCCAGAGCATGTCCTCGTGCCACATGTCGGAGGAGTACGCGAACTCTCCGGTGACCTTGAGGGTGCCGTCCGGGCGGAGGGTGGACTCGCCGATGCCGCCCCTGGTCCCCGAGGCCTGGGTGAGCGTGGGGGGAACTCCGTTCGTCGGCATGTTCAGACCCCCTCGGACCGGCGGGCGGCGGCCAGCCGGACCGCGTCCATGATCTTCTCGTAGCCGGTGCAGCGGCACAGGTTGCCGGACAGGGCCTCGCGGATGTCCGCGTCGCTCGGGTCGGGGTTGCGCTCCAGCATCTCGTCGGCGGCGACCAGCAGCCCCGGGGTGCAGAAGCCGCACTGGACGGCGCCGGCGTCGATGAACGCCTGCTGGACGGGGGCCAGTCCGGTGCCCTCGCCGGTCTCCGGGCCGGTGCCGTGAACCGGCCGGCCCTCGTCGGGCGGGGTGCCGCACGTCCCGCCGGCCTGGCGGGAGCGCCGCGCGGCGAGGGCCGCCAGGCCCTCCACGGTGACGACCTCGCGGCCCTGGGCCTGTCCTGCGGCGACGAGACAGGAGCACACGGGCACCCCGTCGAGCCGGACCGTGCAGGAGCCGCACTCGCCCTGTTCGCAGGCGTTCTTGGAACCGGGCAGTCCGAGCCGTTCGCGCAGCACGTACAGCAGGGACTCGCCCTCCCAGACGTCGTCCGCTTCCTGGGGGCGTCCGTTGACGGTGAACTCGACGCGCATCACGCGGCTCCCTTGGTGGTGCGGTGGGTGCCGCGGTAGGACTCCCAGGTCCAGGTCAGGGTGCGGCGCGCCATGACATCGACCGCGTGGCGGCGGTAGCCCGCGGTGCCCCGGACGTCGTCGATGGGGTTGCAGGCGGCCGCGCACAGGTCCGCGAACCGCTGGGCGACCGAGGGGGTGACGATCTTCCCGTTGTCCCAGAAGCCGCCCTCCTCCAGCGCCGCGTTCAGGAACTCCTCGGCGACGTGTGCCCGGATGGGCGTCGGGGCGGCCGAGCCGATGCCCGTACGCACCGTCCTGGTCTCCGGGTGGAGCGCGAGCCCGAAGGCGCACACGGCGATGACCATGGCGTTGCGGGTGCCGACCTTGGAGTACTGCTGCGGGCCGTCGGCCTTCTTGATGTGGACGGCGCGGATGAGTTCGTCGGGCGCCAGCGCGTTGCGCTTCACGCCGGTGTAGAAGGCGTCGATCGGGATGCGACGCGTGCCGCGTACCGACTCGGCCTCGACCTCGGCTCCGGCGGCGAGCAGTGCCGGGTGGGCGTCGCCGGCCGGGGAGGCGGTGCCGAGGTTGCCGCCGACGCCGCCGCGGTTGCGGATCTGCGGGGAGGCCACCGTGTGCGAGGCGAGGGCGAGGCCCGGCAGCTCGGCGCGCAGATGCTCCATGATCTTCGCGTACGGGACGGAGGCGCCGAGCCGTACGCTGTCCTCCCCGACCTCCCATTCCTCGAGGTCGCCGATGCGGTTCAGGTCCATGAGGTATTCGGGCCGGCGGTGGTCGAAGTTGATCTCGACCATCACGTCGGTGCCACCCGCGATGGGCACGGCGGTGGGGTGCTCGGCCTTCGCGGCGAGCGCCTCCTCCCAGCCGGCGGGGCGAAGGAAGTCCATGAACGGCTCTCTTCTTCGTCTCGTAAGGCGTTCGGATTGAGCCAATCCGTGTGCGGCGGGCCCGGCTCGTTCATGCGGTGTTCCGTGCGCTGTTCCGTGCGCTGTTCACGCGGTGCTCCATGCGGTGTTCACGCGGAATGGGTCCAGTACACCGCTGTGTGCTCCGCCCGGGTCAGTCACGGAAACCATGAACGAGTGAGCTGGCCAGTAAAGGCATCTTGTAGATTCGTATGAACGGAGGCCGTCCGTGTCCTCCCCGCCCTCCTCCGGAAACGGAGGACGCGGTCCAGGGATCGGCCGACACCCCTGATCAGCCACCCACGGGCGCTCACCGGAAGATCCCTTCAGGGTCCATCGTAGACATCGAGACAGAAACGGCGGCAACGAGAATGCGGCTGCGCGCACTGCTGGACACCGACGCGCTGGGCCTGGAACTGCTCGGTGGCGAGGACGAGCTGGACCGCGGTGTGCGTGGGGTGATGACCACCGATCTGAGGGACCCCAGCCGCTATCTCTCGGGCGGGGAACTGGTGCTCACCGGACTGGCCTGGCGCCGGGACGCCGCCGACTCCGAACCGTTCGTCCGCCTGCTGACGCAGGCCGGGGTGGCGGCGCTCGCGGCCGGCACGGCGGAGCTGGGCGAGGTGCCGGACGACCTGGTCGCGGCCTGTGCGCGGCACCGGCTGCCGTTGCTCGCGGTGCACGAGTCGGTGGCCTTCGCGACCATCACCGAGCATGTCGTACGGCAGGTCTCCGGCGAGCGCGCCGGGGATCTCGCGGCCGTCGTGGACCGGCACCGGCGGATGATGACGTCGGGCCCTGCGGGCGGCGGCCCCGACGTCGTGCTCGACCTGCTCGGCTCCGACCTGGATCTGCGGGCCTGGGTGCTGTCGCCCACCGGGCGTCTGATCGCGGGACCGAAGGGGACGGGGCCGAAGGGGACGGGACCGGACCTGGTGGGGTCACCGGACACCTCCGGGGTGCCGGAGGCGGAGCCGGCGCTGCCCGCCGACGTGTGCGTACGGCTCGCGGCGGAGCAGCTGGCGGCCGTCCGCACCGGCCGGCCCGGACCGCACCGGGTGACCCTGGGGCAGACGACGTACAGCCTCTTTCCGGTGGGCACCGGCGAGCACACCGCGCCCGGCGCGCGGGACGTGCGCGAGAGCGTGCTGTCCGACTGGCTGCTGGCCGTCGAGGCCGATGCCGGGGACTGGGCCGGGGAACGGCTGGACCTGCTGAAGGGGGTCACCCAGCTGATCGCCGTCGAACGGGACCGCCGGGACGCGGCGCGCACGGTGCGGCGCCGGCTCGCCCAGGAGGTGCTGGAGCTGGTCCAGACGGGGGCCGCGCCCGCCGAGATCGCGGCACGGCTTCGGGTGGCCGCTCCGGTGCTGCTGCCCGGGCTCGGGACCGCGCCGCACTGGCAGGTCGTGGTGGCCCGGGTCGAGTGGGACGGCGGGGAGGTCGACGGCGGGCCGGTGGCACGGGCCTTGCTGGAGGAGATCCTGGTCGACCCCGCGTCGACCGGCTCCGGGCACGTCGACCGCATCGCGGTGGCGCACACGGGGGACGAGGCGATCGCGCTGGTACCGCTGCCCGCGGTGACCGGCGGGGACGACCACTCCGTCCAGGGAGTGCTCGCCGACGCCCTGCTGGAGGCCGTGCGCGATCCGCTCGCCGCCGGCCTCGACGGGGACGGCCGGCTCACCCTCGGTGTCTCCGCCGCCGTGCACTCCGCGGAGGGGCTGCGCGGCGCGCTGGAGGAGGCACGGCACGCCCGGCGCGTGGCCGCCGCCCGCCCGGGCCGGGTCTGCGCGGCCGGCCACCAGGAGCTCGCCTCGCACGTCCTGCTGCTCCCCTTCGTCCCCGACGACGTACGCCGTGCCTTCACCGCCCGCCTGCTGGACCCCCTGCGGGACTACGACCGCCGGCACCGCGCCGAGCTGATCCCCACGCTGGAGGCGTTCCTCGACTGCGACGGTTCCTGGACCCGCTGCGCCTCCCGTCTCCACCTGCACGTCAACACGCTGCGCTACCGCGTCGGCCGCATCGAACAGCTGACGGGCCGTGACCTGTCCCGCCTGGAGGACAAGCTGGACTTCTTCCTCGCACTGCGCATGAGTTGAGCCGAAGAGGATCTATCCGGCCGGTTCGGGGTCCGCAGCCCACGACTTTGTGAAATCCTTCACCCACCCTCTTGGCCGGGCCCTGTGGTTCGTGCTGAGATGCGGCCACCACTCAACAGCTCAATGGCGTGCTCGGGGAGGGCAACGTGGCGCATACCGCCATGTCCGGTGACGGAACGACCGCCGATGACGATCCTCTCCAGACGGCGGTGTGGCGGCTGCGCTCACGTGCCTGCTGGGCCGACGCCGCCGCGCTGCTCGCACCCGCCACCCCGGACACGGCCCTGCAGCGGGCATCGCTGCTGGTGGAGCGGTGTCTGTACACCGAGGCCGGGTGGGAGGAGGCCGAGGACGCGCTGCGTACGGCCGAGGCGCTGGCGCACACCGACGACGAGCGGGGGGCGGCCGCTTGTGAACGCGGGCACTTGGCCTACGCGGCCACGCTGTTCCGGGTCCGCGACCGGGCGGACGAGGCGCGGGCCGCACTCGGGCGGGCGGCGGCGCTGATCGCTCCGGGGGCGGCGGGGCGGCCGCTGCTGGACTTCCGGCGCGGGCTGATCGCGGAGAACCTCACCGGGTCCCCGCAGGCGGCACGGGCCGCGTACCGCCGGGCCCACGCGGGTGCCACCGCGCACGCCGACCAGCTGCTGCTGTCCGGCACGTGGCGGCACCTGGCGGGACTCGCCCTGCGCGACGGCGAATTGGCCGAGGCCCGGCACGGTTTCGCCGAATCCCTCCGGATCCGCGAGGAGTTGGGCTACCTCGTCGGCACGGCTCCGGCCCTGGTCTCCCTCGCCCACACGGAAGTCGAACCGGAGGCCTCCCGCCTCCGCGAGGAGGCCAACCGCCTCTTCCGCCTCCTGGGCGGCGTCCCCACCTGGCTGGCCGGCCAGCTGTCCCCGCCCACCCCGGGGGCGGCGACGGCATAACCGGCCTCGGCCCGTCCGGCGCCCGAAGGCAAGGCGTCAGCGCCGACAGGGGCCCCGGGGCCGCAGCCCCCGGGGGACGGGGAAAGGGACGGCGAGGCCAGGGCCCGTGGCGAAACTGGCGCCGTCGCCCTAAGGGCGGCGGCGCATCGCCCGAACAACGGCGGCGCGGCGTCCGAAGAACGGCGGCCCAGCCTCCGAAGAACGGGGGCCCATCGCCCGAAGAACGGGGGCGCGGCGTCCGAAGAACGGCGGCGCATCGCCAGAACGGCGGCGGCGCATCGCCCGAAGAACGGCGGCGCGGCGTCCGGTGTGTGCTCTCGGTGTGCCGGCGGGAAGCCCTCGTACCGGGCGTACCCGGGCTTTCGGCCGGTGCGGCGAGCGTGCGTGCCGGGCGTCGTCAGGCGGGCGCCACTTTCGCGACAGGACCTCACCGAGCCCGCGACGCCCCGCCCTCGGCAGAGCACACGCACGCGCACCACCCGCTCACACGGCCCCGCCGAAGTGCTCCCCCACCACCATCCGCACCACCTCCGCGTCCCCCGCGATCAACGCGTCCAGCAGCGCCACGTGCTCATGGGCGTCCGCGCCCAGTTCCGCCCGCCCCCGGGCACCGGAAACGCTCCCGACCAACGGCCACTGGGCCCGCCGGTGAAGATCTTCCGCGATCCGCACCAACTGCTCGTTACCGGCGAGACCGAGCACCGCACGGTGGAACGCGCGGTCGGACTCCGCATACGTCGCCCGGCACCCGGAGGACGCCGCACGCACGGTCGCCTCCGCGAGCGGCCTCAGTGCGGCCCACCGCTCGGCCGGCACGGTCCGCGCCAGCCGCAGGATCACGGGCACCTCGATCAGCGCCCGCACCTCGGCGAGTTCGGCCAGTTCCCGCATCCCCCGTTCGACGATCCGGAACCCCCGGTTGGGCACGACCTCGACCGCGCCCTCCTGGGTGAGCTGCTGCATGGCCTCCCGGACGGGCGTCGCGGAGACGCCGAACCGTTCGGCGAGCACAGGCGCGGAGTAGACCTCGCCGGGGCGCAGGTCGCCCGTCACCAGCGCGGTGCGCAGCGCGGCGAGGACCTGTCCGCGCACGGAGGACCGCTGGACGGCGGCCCGGGGCCGCGGCAGGGCCGATTCGCTGTGCGTGTGCTCACCGCGCGCGGTGCCGCCCTCCGCGCCACCCGGCCGGTCGGCGCCCTCGCCGGCGCCCGGCCGGTCTGCGCCCTCGGCGCCTCCCGGTCGCTCGCGGAGCCGGTCGTACTCGCCCTCGCGCGGCCGGCCGCGCTCGCCGCCCCGCTCACCGCCACCGCCCCGCCGCCGGTCCGTCTCACCCGGCTCCGCCCCCACGGAGCCCTGCATGCCCTGCTTCACCAGGTCCTCCCGCGGACGTGTCGGTACTTGCGGTCATTACGGCGGCTTGTCACCTCTGCGTCAAGCACGATAAGCGCACCGGACACCAGTTCACATCCCGGCGATCTTCGGTAAGGTGAGCCTTACCTTTATTACTCGGCCCCTCGAGACATGAATGGGTGGTCCCATGCCGGTGCCCGGTTCGGCCGTCGCGGACGCGTACGCCCGCCTGGCGGAGGCCTTTCCCGCGCTGGCCGTCACCGAACTCGGCGCCGACGAGGAACTGCCCAGGGGTGGCGGCTGGGTCGCCGCGTCGGAGCTCGCCGAGGGCGGTTCCGGTCTCGAATCCTTCCTGGCCTGGGACGACACCCAGGTGATGCGGGACTACGGCCGGCAGGCCCGACCGGACGTGATCGCCGGCTTCGGTCTGCACCGCTACGCCTGGCCCGCCTGCCTGCTGATCACCGTGCCATGGTTCCTGCACCGCCGGGTGCCGCGCTACCCCGTGACGCATGTCTCGTTCGACCGCACCGCCGCCGGCCTCGCGGTCGGGCGCATGGCCGTACGGCCGGACGGCTTCGCCTGTCTGCCCGGCGACCCCGCCGCCGGACTGCCCGGCGCCCGGGTGGTGCCCGACGAGGAGGCACTGCGGGCGGAGGTGCGCGCGGCGGCCGCCCAGCACCTCGAACCCGTCCTGGCGGGATTCGGCCCCCGGACGCGGCGGCGCGGCCGTGCCCTGTGGGGCATGGCGACCGACGAGATCGTCGAGAGCCTCTGGTACGTCTCCCAGCTGCTCGGCGAGGAGGAGCGGGGACTGAGCGAGCTGGAGCGGCTGCTGCCGGGCGCGACGACGCCGTACGTCGGCGCGGCGGCCTTCCGCCGGCCGGCCGGGGCCGACGGGGAGTCGGAGCGCGCGACCCGGGACCGGATCAGCTGCTGCATGTTCTACACGCTGCGCCCCGCCGACATCTGCGCCAGCTGCCCGCGCACCTGCGCCGGGAAGCGGACCGCCGGGCGTGCCACCGCCCCGGCCGCGCAGGCGAGTTGACACCGCGTCGAACAAGAGCGGACCTTCTGGGCCGTAGAATCGGCCGATCGACGCCCGCCAGAGGTCACGAGTGATTCACAATTTCCTCACCTGCCGCGGGAACTATCCGTGGAACCGCCTGTACGGGTAGTGTTATTCGAACTCAACTCCCGCCCCTCATGCGGCAGTTCGAGCAGATCGTCGCCCTGGGCACCCCCTCGCACCCCCTTGGCGGCCTCTTGCCCCGAAACCCCCTGAGGGCCGCTGGGATTGGGCCACTATGGCGGGCGTTACGCCCTATCCCAATGCAAGGGACCCCTAGATGAGACTGACCGACATATCGCTGAACTGGCTGCTTCCGGGCGCCGTGCTGCTCCTCGGCATGCTGGCGGCGGTGGCGGTGCTGGCGCGCGGAAAGCGCTCCTCGGTCAAGGACACGAGCGCGGACGACTCGTGGGAGCGCAGCGAGGAACGCCGTCGGCGCAAGGAAGCCCTCTACGGCACTTTCTCCTACGTCCTGCTGTTCTGCTGTGCGGCGGTGGCCGCCGCACTCTCCTTCCACGGGCTGGTCGGCTTCGGCGAGCAGAACCTGGGCCTGTCCGGCGGCTGGCAGTACCTCGTCCCCTTCGGTCTGGACGGAGCGGCGATGTTCTGTTCCGTGCTCGCCGTGCGCGAGGCCAGCCACGGTGACGCGGCCCTCGGTTCACGCATACTCGTATGGACGTTCGCCTTCGCCGCGGCCTGGTTCAACTGGGTCCACGCCCCCCGGGGCATCGACCACGCGGGCGCCCCGCACTTCTTCGCGGGTATGTCCCTGTCGGCGGCGGTCCTGTTCGACCGCGCGCTGAAGCAGACCCGCCGGGCCGCCCTGCGCGAACAGGGCCTGGTCCCGCGTCCGCTTCCCCAGATCCGTATGGTGCGCTGGCTGCGTGCCCCCCGGGAGACCTACGGCGCCTGGTCGCTGATGCTGCTGGAGGGCGTACGCAGCCTCGACGAGGCAGTCGAGGAGGTCCGCGAGGACAGGATCCGCAAGGCCGAGGCGAAGCAGCGCCGGCGGGGCGAGCAGCGGATGGAACGGGCCCGGCTGAAGGCGATCAGCCGTGGCCAGCGCGGCTTCATAGGCCGCGGCGGCGGGCGCGAGCTGGAGACCGCGACCGTGGAGCGCGAATCGGACATGGTTTCCGCGGAGCCTGCCCTATCGGCGAAGGAGGCCCTGCCCGTCCCCTCACGGCCCTCCCTGCAGCCGGTCCGCACCGGCGCTGACCCGATGCGGGTCGACCTCACCGCCGAGGACGACACCCAGGCCCTGCCGCGCCTGGACTCCCTGGAGCGCAAGCTCAAGGACCTCGAGCAGCAGTTCGGCTGACGTCTTGACGCCTGACGCCTGACGGGGGTGCGGCCCACACGGGCCGCACCCCCGCGCCGCGTCACCGGCCCTTCAGGCAGCGTCCGCCTCGAGTGCGAACCACACGGACTTGCCCACGTCGTGCCTGTTGACGCCCCATTCGTCGGCGAGCGACTCGACCAGCACCAGACCCCGGCCGTTCGTCCCCTCGTCGGCGCCCGGTACGCGCGGCCGCGGCTCACGCGCCACGAAGTCCCGTACCTCCACCCGCAGTCCCCGCGGTCCCACGGTGGCCGTCAGCACCGCCCCGTCGTCGGTGTGGACGAGCGCGTTGGTCACGAGCTCGCTGGTGAGCAGTTCCGCGACCGCGGACCGTTCCGGTGTCCCCCAGTGCGCGAGCAGTTCGCGCAGAGCCCTGCGGGACTCGGGTACCGCTCTCAGGTCCGCCCGTCCCAATGTGCGCCTCAGCTGAGCCGCCGAAGCCTGACTCCTCATGACCCCCGCCCGCGTGCCGTCGTCGATTCCCCCTGCTGGTCGAACGCGTTCACGGGAATCTTTGCCCGGTCACCCCACACGGCAGTCATGCCACTCGTCGACGAGCGGTTGTTGGCCGAAGTGCACTGGCCACGTATCCGCCCGGGGGGCCTGCCACCCTTACGGTCGGGGCACGTTGCGCAGATTGGACCGGGCCATCTGCGCCATCCGGCCGACGCCGCCGTCCAGCACCATCTTGGAGGCGGACAGGGCGAAGCCGGTCACCATCTCCTTGCTGATCTTCGGTGGGATGGACAACGCGTTGGGATCGGTGACGACGTCGACCAGGGCCGGCCCCTTGTGCTTGAACGCCGACTTCAGCGCCCCGGCGAGGTCCTTGGGCTTCTCCACCCGCAACCCGAAGGCACCGCAGGCGCGGGCGACGGCGGCGAAGTCGGGGTTCTTCATGGCGGTGCCGTGCGAGGGCAGTCCCGCGACGAGCATCTCCAACTCGACCATGCTGAGGGAGGAGTTGTTGAACAGGACGACCTTCACCGGCAGGTCGTACTGCACGAGGGTGAGGAGGTCCCCCATCAGCATGGTGAATCCGCCGTCGCCGGACATCGACACGACCTGCCGGCCCCGGTCGGTGAACTGCGCCCCGATGGCCATCGGCAGCGCGTTGGCCATCGAGCCGTGGGAGAAGGAACCGATCACCCGGCGGCGGCCGTTGGGCGAGATGTACCGGGCCGCCCAGACGTTGCACATGCCGGTGTCGACGGTGAACACCGCGTCGTCGTCCGCCAGTTCGTCCAGTACGGACGCCACGTACTCGGGGTGGATCGGCACATGCTTCTCCACCTTCCGCGTGTATGCCTTCACCACGCCTTCCAGCGCGTCCGCATGCTTCTTGAGCATCCGGTCGAGGAACTTCCGGTTGTCCTTGGTGCGCACCCGGGGCGTGAGACAGCGCAGGGTCTCCTTCACATCGCCCCACACCGCGAGGTCCAGCTGGGAGCGCCGGCCCAGGATCTCGGGCCGCACATCGACCTGGACGATCTTCACGTCGTCGGGGAGGAAGGCGTTGTACGGGAAGTCGGTGCCGAGCAGGATCAGCAGGTCGCACTCGTGGGTGGCCTCGTAGGCGGCACCGTAGCCGAGCAGTCCACTCATCCCGACGTCGTACGGATTGTCGTACTGGATCCACTCCTTGCCGCGCAGGGCGTGCCCGACCGGGGACTTGATCTTTCCCGCGAACTCCATCACCTCGGCGTGCGCGCCCTTGGTGCCGGCGCCGCAGAACAGGGTGACCTTCTCGGCCCTGTCGATCATGTCGATGAGGCGGTCGATCTCGTCGTCGCCGGGCCGGACGGTCGGCCGCGAGGTGACCAGGGCGGTTTCGGGGGCCTGGTCCGGGGCGGGTTCGTCGGCGAGGTCACCGGGGAGGGAGACGACGCTGACGCCGGAGCGGCCGACCGCGTGCTGGATGGCGGTGTCCAGCAGCCGGGGCATCTGCTTCGGGCTGGAGATCAGCTCGCTGTAGTGGCTGCACTCGCGGAACAGCCGGTCGGGGTGGGTCTCCTGGAAGTAGCCGAGACCGATCTCACTGGACGGGATGTGCGAGGCGAGGGCGAGGACCGGGGCCATGGAGCGGTGGGCGTCGTAAAGGCCGTTGATCAGGTGGAGGTTGCCGGGGCCGCAGGAGCCGGCGCAGGCGGCGAGCCTGCCGGTGATCTGGGCCTCGGCGCCGGCGGCGAAGGCGGCGGTCTCCTCGTGCCGGACGTGGATCCAGTCGATGGCGGAGTTGCGGCGCACGGCGTCGACGACCGGATTGAGGCTGTCTCCGACGACGCCGTACAGGCGTTTGACCCCCGCGCGGGTGAGGATGTCGACGAACTGTTCCGCGATGTTCTGTTTGGCCATGGGTTCCGTCTGCCCCTCCGGTGCCGAAGATGCCTGACGGGTTCCATGAATTCACACCGGGGGCACTCACGCCTCCCATACCGCGACGGCCGTCCGGTCGTCGGCGTATCCCTTGACCCGCACCTGGGTGTCGGCGAGGAACGCGGCGAGGCCGGGCGGTTCGGGGCGGGACCACCGGTCGGCCAGGTGGGCGCGGAGTTGACCCTCGCCCCGCAGCGGGTCGGCGAGGCCGGTCCCGCACAACAGCAGGGTGTCACCCGGTCGGGCTACGGAGGTACGGAAGCGGAAGGGCTCTCTGGGTGGTTCGGGGGCGGGCTCGTAGGGGCTCGGGGGTGTGGGGATGCCCAGGTCCATGGTGAGGTGGTCACCCGCGGAGGGCTCGGCGACCGGTGAGCCGAAGGAGAGCACGGGCTCACCCTTGACCTGGGCGACCTCCGGTTCGATGTCGCGCCACTCGCCGTCCCGCAGCCGGAACAGTCCGCCGGGGCCGACCCCGAAGAAGACCCGGGTGCGGCATTCGGGGTCGGCGGGCAGCAGGAGACAGCGCAGGCCGGCGGTGTAGGCGTCGGGTTCGAGGCCCCGCTCGGCCGCGCCGGCGCGGAGCCTGCCGAGGGTGCGGTCGGTGAGGCGGTGCAGCCCCGACTTGAGGTCGCCGCGCCGGGCCGCCCTGATGTCGTCGACGAGCCGGGCGTGGCTGCGCCCCACCGCACCACCGATCCAGCGGCAGGCCTCGGCGGCGGCCAGATGTGCCCCGGGCGCGGTCCGGGCGCCGGTCCCCAGCGCCACGAGGAGCAGCGCCCGCTCGCCCGTCCCGAACCGCGCGGTCAGCAGCGCGTCGCGCCGGGGCTCTCCCCGGTAACGCGCGGAGTCCCCGCGCACGGAGGCGGCCCGCAGGGTGCAGGCACCGTACCGGGCGCCGTCCAGCACGGTGTCCGGCACCAGGGCGTCCAGGTCGTCGGGGTCGGCTTCGGGGAGGGCGGTGGGCTCGGCGTCATAGGTCGGGGGCCGGGATCCGACGTAGCCGCGGGAGGGGGGCGCCGGGCGCGGTTCCCTCCGGGGGTCGGCGGGGGGCGGGGTGTCCCCGGGCGCGGGGGTGTCACCGCCTGCGGCGGGCCCCTGCTCCTCGGCGGCCGAGGCGGGGAAGGGCGTCCAGGTGCCGAAGGCGATGGGAGCCATGCCGGGCGCCGCGTCCTCCGGGGTCCCCCCGCCCACCCCCTGCGGGGCGCCCCGGCCCACGTTTCCCGGAGCTTCCCGGCTCACGTCCCCCGGACGCCTCCGACCCTCCGCCCCCGAGGTCCGCCGGCCGTCCCAGGCGGCATCCGGGCCCGCGTCCTCCCGGGCCTCTCGGCCCTCACTCTTGGGCACACCCTGACCCAGACCCTCCGGGGCACCCCGGCTCACGTCCCCTGGATTTCCTCGCCCCTCGTCCCCTGAGGTTCGCCGTCCGTCCGAGGGGACATTCCGGCCCGCGTCCTCCGCGTTCCCCCGCCCTCGACCCGCCTCACCGGCCATGCCCCTGCCCGCATCCTCCGGCGTTCGCCGGCCCACACTCCCGGGAATACCCCGACCCTCGCCCCCCGAGGTTCGCCGACCGTCCGAGGGGACATTCCGGCCCGCGTCCTCCGCGTTCCCCCGCCCTCGACCCGCCTCACCGGCCATGCCCCTGCCCGCATCCTCCGGCGTTCGCCGGCCCACACTCCCGGGAACGCCCCGACCCTCGCCCCCCGAGGTGCCCCGGCCGGCCCTGGGGGCGCCCCGGTCGGCAGGCTCCGGGGTCCTTTCTCCCTTCCCGGAAGCAGTCCAGCCGCTGCCCTCCGCGGAACCGCCGGCTTCGCCCTCGGGGGTACCCCGCCCCGCACCGTCCGGGGCCCGGCGGCCGTCTCCGGGAGCACCACGGCCCGGGTCTCCCGGGACTCGCCCACCGTCTCCGGAGGCACTCCGGCCGCCGCCCCTGTTCTCCGAGTCGCCGCGACGCGCGCCCCCGGGGATGCCCCGCCCCGCATCCTCGTCGGGCTGCGGCGCGGGCGGTCGGCGGGGTGGTGGGGGAAAGGTCACCGGGCCCACCGGCACGGCGGGCGGAGGCTCCCACGGGGCGCCGGAGGGCGGGGCGGAAGGCGGACGGGGCGTGGGGAATCCCGTCACCGGCGCCGGCCGGCCGGCGTCCAGCGCGCCGGACGCCGAGGCGAAGCGGTCGTCCAGGGAATCGGGCGCCGGTGCGGGCCCGGTGTCGTCGGTGGCGTCGTCGTACAGCTGTCCCCACCAGTCGTCCTCGGGACCGGTGGGCCTTCCCCCCTGCTGACTCATGCCCCCAATTGTCGCCCGCGCGGGCGGGTTGAAAACGGGGCATCCGGAAAATCTCCGCCCGGCGGCATCCGCGGGAGGGCCGCCCGGGTGAAGGACGGGACGACTGTGCTAGGGGGGTCACGGGGGCAGCTCCGCCCCGCGTCGCGTCGCTCCCGCACGCTCGCTCTGCGACGCCCGCCCGCCTCCGGCACTCTGGACAGATGGGAGCGTGGGACCTCCTGCTGGCCGGACTGGTGCTCCTGCTCGGCCTGTGCGGAGTACTGCTGCCAGGGGTGCCCGGCTCGTGGCTGGTGTGGGCCGCGGTCCTGTGGTGGGCGCTGAAGGATCCGCAGCCCCTCGCGTGGTGGGTGTGCGTGGGGGCGACCGTCGTCCTGCTGCTGTCCCAGGTGGTCCGCTGGGCCCTGCCGCCCCGCCGGCTGCGCGCGGGCGGCGCCGACGCCCGGATGCTGGCGTACGCGGGCTGCGGGTCGCTCCTGGGGTTCGTCCTGCTGCCCGTGCTCGGTTCGGTCCCGGGCTTCCTGGGCGGCATCTACCTCCATGAGCGGCTCCGCCTCGGCCGCCGCGGCGAGGCGGCCGCCGCGACGCGCACGGCGATGCGCTCGGGGGGCTGGAGCCTGCTGACGGAGCTGTTCGCCTGCCAGCTGATCACGGCCGCGTGGCTGGGCGCGGTGTTCTGGGGCTGACCGCGGCGGGCCGCCCTCTCCTCCCCCGTGTCCGCCTCCTCCCGTTCACGGCCGCAGGACGCCCTCATGGGTCAGCAGCCGCACCTTCCGCTCCAGCCCGCCCGCGTACCCGGTGAGCGAGCCGTCGGAGCCGATCACCCGGTGGCAGGGGCGGACGATGAGCAGGGGATTGGCGCCGATCGCGCCACCGACCGCGCGTACGGCGGCCCGGGGCGCACCGATCCGCGCCGCGATCTCGCCGTAGGAGACGGTCGCCCCGTACGGGACGTCGTCGAGGGCGGCCCACACCTTCTCGCGGAACGGAGTGCCCACGGCCCTCATGGGCAGCCGGAACTCCTTCAGCTCCCCGGCGAAGTACGCGGCGAGCTGCCCTTCGGCCTCGCGGAACGGCCCCGGATCGCCCCGCCAGTCGTCGAGCACGGTACGCCCGCCCTTCTGGCCCCGCACGGAGAGCGAGGTCAGCTCGCCGGTCGGGGCGGCGGTGAGCAGCAGCGGCCCGACGGGGCTGCCGACGCTCGTCCAGTACGTCACGGTCTCCATGATCACTCCAACTCCCCTGCGGCACGCAGGTGGTTCAGGGCGTACGAGCGCCAGGGGCGCCAGCTGTCGGGGGCGTCCGGACCGGGCGGGGCCACGTCGGGGTCGCCGAGGGCACGGGTGCGGATGACGGCGATCGTCCGTTCGTCCAGGCCGGGGACGGCGGCGAGGGCGTCCCCGGCGGTGTCCCGGTCGGCGCCGGGATCGAGGCGTACGGTGCCGTCCGCGAGGGCGGCGGTGAGCGCGCCCAGGGCGCCGTCGGTGGCCCCGGCGAGGACGGCGGGTTCGGGGAACAGGTGGGTGAGGCTTCCGCAGGGGGCGTCGAGCATCTTGCCGTGACGCCGGACCAGCTCGGCGGCGTCCGCGGGGCCCACGAGCGCGCGTACCGCCAGTTCGTCGGGGTCGGTGGCACCGGGTGAGCGCAGCCCGGGGCGGGCGGCGACCAGCGGGGCGAGCCGCGGGTCGGCGCCGAGGCGTCCGTCGACGGCGTAGGGGTCGGCGTCCAGGTCGAACAGCCGCCGCAGCCGGTGCACGGCGGTGGTCAGATCGCGCGGGTCGGTGAGGTGGACCCGGGCGTCGAGCCAGCCGCCGGGGTGGGCGCCCGTCCCGGTGTGGGCGCGTTCGCCGACCGCCGCGATGCCGGTGCCGTAGGGCAGCCGCAGGGTGCGCCGGTAGGTGCGGGTGCCGGGGGTACCGCTCATGTCCTCCACGCCGGGCACGGCCTCGCGCTCCAGCAGGTCGAAGACCGGGCCCGCCCGGTAGGGGCCCCGGTGGGCGAGCCGCAGCGGGATCCCGGCGGACGGTGCGGCGGTCCGGCCACCGCGGGGCGCGGCGGCCCGCAGCCCGCTGGGGGTGGTGGCGTACACCGCCCGCACGGTGTCGTTGAACTGCCGCACACTGGCGAAACCGGAGGCGAAGGCGATCTCGGTGACCGGCAGGCCTGTGGTCTGCAGGAGCACCCGCGCGGCGTGCGCCCGCTGGGCCCGGGCGAGGGCGACGGGACCGGCGCCGAGTTCGCCGGTCAGCTGGCGCTGCACCTGGCGGGCGCTGTAGCCGAGCCGGGCGGCGAGTCCGGCGACGCCCTCGCGGTCGACGACGCCGTCGGCGATCAGCCGCATGGCCCGGCCCACGGCGTCGGCCCGTACGTTCCACTCGGCGGAGCCGGGCACGGCGTCCGGGCGGCACCGCCGGCAGGCCCGGAACCCGGATCCCTGCGCGGCGGCGGCGGTCGCGAAGAACCGCACGTGGGGCCGCTTCGGGGTGACGGCGGGGCAGCTGGGCCGGCAGTAGATGCCGGTCGTCCGCACGGCGAAGAAGAACGCCCCGTCGAACCGGGCGTCCCGGCTGCGCACCGCCTCGTACCTGCTGTCCTCGTCCATCACACCGTCCAGTCTCCGCCACCCGGGATGCCCCGGCTGGCGGAAATCGGACATCACGGTGGTGACGACGGGACCTACCGCAGACGGCCCCGCTTGGCCTCCATCGCCGCCTTGCCGAGGGCGCCCTTGCGCTTCCAGTCCTTGCGGATCTCCGCGCGGAGCCGGGCGTCGGTCTTGGCCACGATGTACTGGTTCTCCCGGAGCAGCTTGCGGTAGCTGTCCAGGCGGCGCTGCGGCAGCTGCCCGGTCTCGATGGCTTCGAGGACGGCGCAGCCCGGCTCGCTCTCGTGGGCGCAGTCGTGGAACCGGCAGCCCTCGGCGAACTCCTCGATCTCGGCGAACACCTGGCCGACACCGGTTCCGGCGTCCCACAGGCCGACGCCCCGCAGCCCCGGGGTGTCGATGAGGACACCCCCGCCGGGCAGCGCCAGCAGGTTGCGGGTGGTCGTGGTGTGGCGGCCCTTTCCGTCGGCGTCCCGGGTGGCCCGGACGTCCATGACGTCCTCGCCGAGGAGCGCGTTGGCCAGGGTGGACTTTCCGGCGCCGGACTGTCCGAGCAGCACCGAGGTGCCCCCGGCCGTGACGGCGGTGAGGACGTCCAGGCCGACCCCGTCCACTGCGCTGACGGCGAGGACCGGCACGCCCGGCGCGCTGGTCTCGACGTCCTGGACGAGATGCGCGAGGGTCGCGGCGTCCGGCACGAGGTCGGCCTTGGTGAGCACGACCACCGGCTGCGCACCGGACTCCCAGGCCAGCGCGAGGAACCGTTCGACGCGGGCCAGGTCAAGTTCGACCGCGAGCGAGACGGCGACGACGGCGTGGTCGACGTTGGCGGCGAGGATCTGCCCCTCGGACCGCTTGGAGGAGGTGGAGCGCACGAAGGCGGTGCGGCGCGGCAGATACGCGCGGACGTAGCGGGGATTGCCGCCGGGTTCGACGGCGACCCAGTCGCCCGTGCACACGACCCGCAGGGGGTCGTGCGGGGTGACGAAGGCGGTGTCGGCCCGCAGGATCCCGCCGGGGGTGACGACGTCGCACTGCCCGCGGTCGACCCGGACGACGCGTCCGGGCAGCAGCCCGTCCTCGGCGTACGGGGCGAACGCGTCGGCCCAGGCGTCGTTCCAGCCGTAAGGGGCGAGCGCGGACGAAGGAGAGTGGGAACTCAAGAGGGGTGACCCTTCTCAAGGGTGGCCCCGGCGGCCGCGTGCCGTGTTACGCACGCGGAACAGGAAAGGTGAGGTCAGCCGGTGGCCACGGAGGTGGAGTGGACGAACGTCTGGATGCGGGCACGGCCCGTCGCGGCGACAGCCATCGGTCACACCTCCCGTTGCGCACTCGGATCGACATCATGGGCGTTCGCGACTCCGGTCGTCGAACGCTGCGGGACTCACCTTAGGGGGCCATGGGCCCGCGTGCCATCGCTTTTTCCCCCGGGTGCGGGCCTCGGACCACCGGGGATCACCCGGGACCGGGCCAACGGCAACCCGGGACCGGACCAGCGGCCCGTCCCCGGGGTCCGTGACGGCGTCCTACACGGGCGTCCGGTCCTCCTCGAAGATGCGCTGCAGCGAGCTGCGCGCACCGTCCAGGTGGGCCTCCATGCGGCGGATCGCCGCTTCGGCGTCACCGGCGCGCAGCGCGTCCAGTATCGCGCCGTGCTCGGCGACGATGCGCTCGCGCCCCAGGGTGTGCCGGGTCTGCACCATGCACAGGTGCATCTCGCCCTTGATGCCCCGGTAGAGCCGGCTGAGCCGGGGGCTGCCGATCGCGTCCACCAGTGACTGGTGGAAGCCCAGATCGAATTCGACGAAGGCGCTGTGCGGCGCGTCGGGGTCGAGCCGCCCGAGATCCGCGATGGCCCGCTCGGCGGCGGTCACCGGTACCGCGTCGCGCTCGACGAGAACCCGTACGACGTGCGTCTCGAGCGGCGTGCGGACCAGGAACAGATCGTCGACGTCGCCCCAGGTGAGATGGGGCACATAGGCCGACTTGTTGGCGTGGCGGTGCAGAAGTCCCTCATGGACCAGGACGGTGATCGCACTGCGGGCGGTGGGCCGCGAGACGCCGTAGTCGGTCGCGATCTCGGTTTCGGCTATGGCCGTGCCCGGCCTCACCTGACCGTCGAGCACCCGGTCGCGCAGGGATGCGGCAAGAGCCTCGACGACCGAGACGGTGGACAGCCGGATGGCGGCGTCCTGAGCCATGAATACCTCCGAAGGGAACGACGTCATTCTCTCACGCAGGCGTACGCGATCCATTGACAGACAAGTTCGATTGTCTGACAATCGACCGACCTCGCACACAGGAGTGACGGGGATCACGTCCATTTCCGGACATGAAGCAAGGACGCGTCATGGCTGCTTACCAACAGATCTTCGACCCCGTCGGGGGGTCTCTCGCATGGAGCGCGCTGTTCGCCGCACTTCCCCTCGTCACCCTGTTCGTGCTGCTGGGCGGGCTGAAGTGGAAGGCGTGGAAGGCCTCGCTGGTGTCCCTGGCGGTCGCGCTGGGGGTGGCGGTCTTCGCCTACTCGATGCCCGTCGGGCAGGCGGCGCTGGCCGCGAGCGAGGGAGCCGCGTTCGGCCTGTTTCCGATCATCTTCATCGTGCTGAACGCACTGTGGATCTACAAGATGACCGAGATCACCGGCTGGGACGCGGTGCTGCGCAGGGCCTTCGGATCACTCTCCGGTGACCAGCGGGTCCAGGCCGTGATCATCGCGTTCTGCTTCGGCGCGCTGCTCGAGGCGCTCGCCGGCTTCGGCACCCCGGTCGCCGTCTCCTCCGTGATGCTGATGGCCGTCGGCCTGCGGCCGATGAAGGCCGCCGCGGTCTCCCTCGTCGCCAACACCGCCCCGGTCGCCTTCGGCGCCATCGCGGTCCCGATCACCACCCTCGGCAAGATCACCGGCATGGACGCGGCCGACCTCGGCGCCATGGTCGGACGCCAGACCCCGCTGCTCGCCCTGTTCGTGCCGCTCGTCCTGGTCTTCATGGTGGACGGCAGGCGCGGTGTGAAGCAGACCTGGCCGATCGCCCTCGTCGCCGGATTCGCCTTCGCCGCCGCCCAGTTCGTCAGCGCCAACTACATCTCGTACGAGATCGCCGACATCGTGGCCGCCTTCGCGGGCGCCCTGGCCGTCGTGGGCATGCTGCGCGTCTGGCAGCCCAAGGAGGTGCTGGCCGCGCAGGCGCAGACCCCGGTCATCGCCGGCGGCTCCACCGCCACCGACCGTTCGGACGCGATCGCACGGCGCCGCCAGACCGGCGAGGGCTCCGCCCTCAAGGCCTTCGCCCCGTACCTGATCGTCGTGGCGCTCTTCTCCGTGGCCACCGCCGGACCCGTCAAGGCCTGGCTGGATGCCCACTCCGGCTGGAAGTTCGCCTGGCCCGGCCTGGACGTCGTCAACGCCAAGGGTGAGCCGCTGTCCGCCCTGACGTACAACTTCAACATCTTCAACGCCGGCGGAACCGTCCTGCTGGTGGCCGGACTGCTCACCGCCATCCTCTACGGCATCGGCGGCCGGCGGACCTCGGGCGCCTACATCGACACGATCCGCCAGTTCCGCTGGACGATCGTCACCGTGATGTCGGTGCTCGCCCTGGCCTATGTGATGAACCTGTCCGGCCAGACGGTCACCCTCGGCCTGTTCCTGGCGCAGACCGGCGCCGCCTTCGCCCTGCTCTCCCCCGTGGTCGGCTGGCTCGGCGTGGCCGTCACCGGCTCCGACACCTCCTCCAACTCCCTCTTCGGCATGCTCCAGGTCACCGCCGCCGAGGAGACCGGCATCTCCGCCTATCTGCTCGGCGCGGCCAACACCACCGGCGGTGTGCTCGGCAAGATGATCTCCCCGCAGAACCTCGCCATCGCCGCGGCGGTCGTCGGCCTCGAAGGCCGGGAGGGCGAGCTGTTCCGCAAGGTCGTCGGCTGGGGTCTCGGCATGCTCGTCGTGGTCTGCGGCCTGGTCTACCTCCAGTCGACCCCGGTCCTGGACTGGATGGTGGTGCGCTGATGCCCGCCGGCACCGATCTGGCCAGGGACCTGGCCGCGATCGTGGGGCAGGACCATGTACGGACCGACGACGGCGCCCTCACCGCGTACGCCCGCGACGCCACCCCGCTCTTCCACTCCCGGCCGCAGGCCGTGGTGCTGCCCGGCGGCACCGAGGAGGTCGCGGCGGTCCTCCGCTACGCCACCGCCCGCGGCATCCCCGTGGTGCCGCGGGGTGCCGGCTCCAACCTGTGCGCCGGCACCGTGCCGCTGACCGGCGGGATCGTCCTGGTCCTGACCCGGATGAACGAGCTGCTCGAAATCAGCCCCGACGAACTGCTGGCCCGCGCGCAGACCGGGGTGTCCACCGCCGTGCTGGCGGACGCCGCGGCCGCCAAGGGCCTGCTCTACGCCCCTGATCCGGGCAGCAGGACCGTCTCCACGATCGGCGGCAACGTGGCGACCTGCGCCGGGGGCCTGCGCGGGCTCAAGTACGGCGTCACCCGCAACTACGTCCTCGGGCTCGAGGCCGTCCTGCCCACCGGTGAGGTCATCCGCACCGGGGGCAGGCTGTGGAAGGACGTCGCCGGCTACGACCTGACCCGGCTGCTCACCGGCTCCGAGGGCACCCTCGCGGTGATCACCGAGGCCACCGTGGCGCTGCTCCCGGCACCCGCCGAGACCGGCACCGGAGTGGCGTACTTCGACAGCCTCGCCGACGCCTCCCGCGCGGTGGCGGCCGTCATCGCCTCCGGGATCGTCCCGGCGACCCTCGAGTTCCTCGACCGCAAGTGCATCGACGCGGTCGAGGCGTTCGCCGGCCTCGGCCTGCGCGAGGACGCCGGTGCGCTGCTGCTGTTCGGTGACGACGGCTCGGCGGCGAACGTCGCCGGGAACCTCGCCAGGATCGGGGACGTCTGCCGGGACAACGGTGCGCTGGAGGTCACGCTCGCGGAGAACGTGGCCCGCGCGGAGGCGCTGCTCGCCGCCCGTCGCTGCTCCCTGCCGGCGCTGTCCCGGCTGGGTTCGCTGACGATCCTCGAGGACGCCACCGTGCCCCGGCACCGCATGGCCGAGATGGTCGACCGCATCGACGCCATCGCCGACCGGTACGACCTGCGGATCGCCACCTTCGGCCACGCCGGGGACGGCAATCTGCACCCGACCTGTGTGCTGGACCCCGACGACGGCGAGGGCGCCGACCGCGCCCACAAGGCCTTCGCCGAGATCTTCGCCGCGGCGATCGGGATGGACGGCACCATCACCGGCGAACACGGCGTGGGGGCGGCCAAGTTGCCGTACCTGGCCGACCGGCTCGGGGACGACCAGGTCGCCCTGTTGCGCCGTATCAAGAAGGCCTTCGACCCCGCAGGCATCCTCAACCCCGGAAAGCTCGGCTCATGACCGACCACGACACCGTGGACAACTCCGGCCCGTGCGGCTCCTCCGGCGCCGGGTGCGCCGGAGGGGCCTGCGGGCCCGCCCCCACGGCCTCCCCCGCTTCCCCCGCTCCCACCGCTTCCCCGGCGCCCGGAGCGCCGGGCCTCGGGATCTTCGACAAGGAACTGCTGGACCGCTGCATCTCCTGCGGGTTCTGTCTGCCCGCCTGCCCCACCTACGCCCTCACCGGCGAGGAGACCTCGTCCCCGCGCGGGCGCATCACCCTGATGCGGGCCCTGGAGACCGGGGACCTCGGTCCCGACGATCCCACGCTGGCCGAGGAGTCCTCGTTCTGCCTCGGCTGCCGTGCCTGCGAGACGGTGTGCCCGGCGGGCGTGGAGTACGGCCAACTGCTGGAGCAGTGGCGCGACCACCAGTGGAGCGGCCGTAACCGGCCGTGGATCGCGCGGGGCCTGATGGCGCTGGTCTCCCGGCCGGGGCTGCTGCGCCTCCAGGGGCTCGTGCGGCGTCATGCCCGCGGCCCGGGCAGGAAGACGGAGCCGCGCGATGCCACACCCGCGCCCTCGTCGTCTCCGTCGTCCCCGCCGGCGACGAATCCGGCGGAGGGGCCGGAGCAGCCCGTGTCCCTGATGCTGGGCTGTGTGGAACGCGGCCTCTACCCGGAGGTGTCGCAAGCCGTACGGCGCCTGTGCCCGGAGGTGGACGTGCCGGCCGCGCAGGGCTGCTGCGGCGCGCTGCACGCGCACAACGGCGACTCGGCCACCGGTGAGAAGCTCGCCCGCACGCTCGGCGAACAACTGCCGGGCACCGTCCTCACCACGGCGGGCGGCTGCGCCGCACACCTCGCGCACCACCTCGGCCGCGACCGGGTACGGGAGCTGAGCGAATACCTCGACGAGCGAGGGCACCGGCCGGCCGGGCAGGTCACGGTCGACGGCCGCAGAGCGCGGGCCGCCCTCCAGGACTCCTGCCACCTGCGCAACGGTCTGGGAGTGACCCGACCTCCCCGTGAGCTGATCGCCGAAGTGGCCGACTACGTCGAGCTGCCCGGCGCGGGACAGTGCTGCGGCGCGGCCGGAACCTACGCGATGCTCCGGCCGGCCGACAGCAAGAAGGTGCTGGACCCGAAACTGACGGAGGTGGAGCATGCGGACGTGGACTACGTCGTGGCGCTGAATCCGGGCTGTCTGCGACAGCTCGAACAGGGACTGCGCCGTGTCCGCTCCCGCGCGAAGGCCATCCATCTGGCCGAGTTCCTCGCCCTGGCGGCGGAGCAGGGGCCCGGCCGGCCGGCTCCCGGAGCCGGTGCGGCCGACACGACGGAGCGGTGAGATCGCATGCCCACAGATCACGCCTGCCAGGCCGCGGCCGACGCCGTGGCGCACAGTCTGGGTGACCTTCGGGAGTATCTGGGCGACCCCGGGGAGTACGGCGGTGGCTTCCGGCAGCGGTACCGCGGCTCGCCCGACGGCGCGGCGGGACTGCTGACGTTCCTCGACGGTCTGCACGCCGAGCTGCACGGCGCCCTGACCGGGTGGCACTCGACCGTGGGCCACCGGATCCTCGATGTCCTCGGGCTGCCCGTGCCGGGGGCCGGGGGCGGCGCCGCATCGCGGCCGTCCGGTTGGGAGGCCCTCACCGTGGCGCGGTACAGGGCGGAGGAGATCCTCACCGCCCTGTCCGTCCGGCCACGCGGCGACGCGACCGGTACGGCGGGCCTGCCCCGCAGACTGGAGCTGGTGGAGGACGTGTTCGCCGGTGCCCTGCGCCGGCTGGCCGTACCGGCGGGGGAGTCGGCCGACCGCGCCGCCGAAGTGGCGGCCGCGACCGGCTCGCTCTTCGGCATGCACCCCGTGCACCGGCCCCGGGCCGCCGACCCGTCCCCCGCACCGGCCCCCGCCCGGCAACCGGGGCCGCCGGTCGTTGCCTTCCCGCAGATGGGCGACATCGCCCAGGGCGGCATGCCCTGACCCACGGCGCGCCGGTCCGGTGCCCGGCCGGCCCGCCGGACCGGTGCCACCCACCCGACCATGGCCGCACGCCGGACCACTGCCGCACCCCGGACCAGGGCCAGCACCGGGGGGGGTGCCACCCACCCGACCACGGCCGGCCCGCCGGACCACGGTCGGCGCGGCGGGCCACGGTCGGCGCGGCGGGCCGGTTCGGGACGGGAACGATCCGCGCGGAAGCCGGCGAGCCGAAGAAGGCCTTCGCCCTCGAAGCCGTCGGCTCCGGGCCGCTGCCGCGCACACCACCGGCACCGCACACCGTGCGGTCCCGCCGGGCGGGGTCGCCACGGGAGCGCCGTCTCCGGCGGCCTCCAGGAGCGCCGGGCCGACAGGACGTTCGCGGCAGGCCTGAGTGGAGCCCGTCCGGCGGATCGTGGCGCAGACGCGGCGTCAGGCAAGCGCTTCCCCCTTGCCTGACAGGGGTGGGAGGGGACGTACCTGCCGCCACTCTCCCGAGTCGACCAGGCGCCGCGTGTTGGCCGGCGTCAGGCGTGGACGCAGGGAGCGCCGTTCAGGGTGACGTCGGTGGGCGGGGAGTTGGTGCCGTGCCACGACGCGAGGAAACCGAAGGCGAGTTTCCCGCCGGCCGCGACCCTCTTGTTGTAGTCGGCGGCGGTGGCGGTGACGCGGGAGCCGTCCTGGCTCGCCGAGGCGTCCCACACCTGGGTGATGCGCTGGCCGTCCTCGAAGGTGAAGCCGACGCGCCAGGAGTCGAGCGGGTGCGGTGCGGTCACCGTGACGGTGGCCTGGAAGCCGTCGGGCCACTGGTTGACCAGGTCGTAGTCGACCCGGCAGGGGGCGGGCCCGCTGCGGGCGGCGGTGGTCTCGGGCGCGGCGGTGCCGGAGGAGGTGCCCTGGGGTTCGGGTACGGAGTCGGGGTCGGGGTCCTTCCGCTCCGGTGTGCGCTCCGCGGTCGCCTGCGGGGCGTTGGGGGTGGCGTCGTCGGACGGGACGGTGGAGGCGGTCGGGGCGGTGGGGGCCGGCGGCAGCGAGGGGCCGGGGTCGGCCGCCGGCGGGCGTTCGGGGTCGGGGCGGGCCGCGCTCTCGGCGGTGCGCTCCCCGAAGGGCATCAGCGAGACGGCGAGCGCGAGCAGGGAGACGAGGGCGGCGGCGGCCAGCAGTCCGTGCCGGGCGACGCGCGTCCGGCCGTTCTGGTCGGCCGGGTCACCGGTGCCGGCGTCGGCCCGGTCCGGGCGTCCGGCGCCGAGCCGTACCTCGGCGGCACGCCGGCGGCGCTCCAGGTAGGCGAGGCCGCCCCAGCCGATCACCCCGCCGACCAGCGCCCCGGGCAGTCCCCCGCCGTGCAGCCGCAGACAGGCGGCTGCCTCGGCGCACTGCTGGCAGGTGGCGAGGTGCCGGGAGAGGTCCTCGGGGGTGTCCGCGGCGGGCGAGCGGGTGACCGCGTCGAGGAGCCGGGCGTAGCTGCGGCACTCCGCGCCCATCGGGGAGTCGAGATGGTTGCGGTGGCAGCGGTCCCGGAACAGGCGGGACACCTGGGCGAGTTCGTCGGCCACGGTGTCGGGGTCGAGGCCGAGCCGGCGGGCGATCAGCGGCAGCGGCAGGGCCTCCGCGTCGGCCAGCCACAGCAGTTCGGCGTCCGCCTGCTGGAGATCGCGCAGTCCGCGTACGGCGACCGGGCGTCCGAGCGGCGGGCCGGTGTAGCGGGCGGCCTGGTCGGAGTGCAGCCACAGCCGGAGGTCGGGGTCGAGCTTGTGCCCCTGCCCCGATTCCTCCCAGGCGGCCGCGGTGGTGCGTACGGCCGTCAGCAGCAGGGGTATCCGGGGCAGCCGGCTGGAACGGCGGCCGGTGCCGCGCAGGCTGCCCGCCTCCGCGGCGCGCAGCTCTCCTATGCCCTGGGCGAAGGCCTCGCGGGCCAGTTGTGCCGCGGCGGTGGAACCCGCCGTGCAGAGATCGGCGTAGGAGAGCACCGCGTCCCAGCATTCGGAGAACAGCGCCGCCTCGGTGGCGTCCTGAGGGCTCGGCAGGTCGGGCATGAGACTCCTGCATCCACGAGCGAGGTCAACTCGCCATTCCGACTTTGGAGTTGAGGGGAACCTCGCGGCAGTGGACGAGAGCTTCGCACGTTCTCTGCACAACTGACAAGCGCTGTCTTCACTTTCCGTGGCCGCTTCGCAACCCCTCGCGTGGACAATACGCAAGGAAGGCCGGAACGTCTCGGTTCCGGCCTTCCTTGTTGACGAGACGCCCGCGGAGGCGGGCCGCCCCGGGTGCCTCAGGCGGTCTCGGCGGTCTCGGCGGGCTCCCGCGCCGGCAGGCTGTCCATGAAGGAGCTGACCGAGAACACGGCCTGGCCGGGTCCGGGCGGGCCGTAGCCGGGGGGCGAGGACAGACCGAAGTCCTCCATGGTCTGCCGGTATGCCTGGAGCAGCCGGATGTGGTACTCCAGCGGGGCGCCCTGCGGGTTGGCCTTGCCGAGCGGGGTGGTGGGCTCCGGGCACCAGGTGGTGAAGCGGGGCGTGATGCCGTGCGACATGAAGAAGCGCAGGCCTTCGGTGGTGGAGGCGATGGCCTCGTCGACCGTCTTGAAGCCGAACGGCTCGGCCATCTCCACGCCCGCCACGAAGTTGGGGATCACGTTGCTCGCGCCGAAGACGTCCGCGGAGTCCAGGATGCGCCGGTGCCACTCGTCGCGGCCGACGTAGCGCTCCTTGCCCGGGCAGTACATCTTGAAGAGGTACTCGTCCCACACCTCGTAGTTGGGGTGGTAGATCTGTACGCCGTAGTCCTTGAAGCGCTGCACGTCGTCGCGGGGCAGCGCCTGGGCGACGACCTTGCCGATCCAGCGGCCGGGGAAGCGCTCCTCGATGGCCTTGGCGTAGTGGCCGTAGAAGTCCGCCTCGTCGCGTCCCGAGACGGTCCTGGTGATGGCGCCGCCGGTGAGGGTGTAGGCGGTGGAGGCCTTCGCCGTGTCGTACCGGTCGATGATCTCCAGGGCCTCGAGGACCTCCTCGACGTCCTTCACCCCGGTGTAGGGCCGGCCGGCCGCCTTGTGCTGGCGCCAGTTGTGGTTGATGTCGCAGTACTGGCACTCCTCCTTGGCGCCGAAGTACTGGCAGACCCGGAAGACGGTCAGGTAGATCAGATAGCCCCACTGGATGGTGGGGGCCACCTCCATGACCGACTTCCCGTTGGACAGGGTGTGCCGGTAGTACTCGGGCATGGGCGGCACCCCGACGTCCGAGATCCGCTTGCCGTCGAGGTAGAGACCGAGCACGCCGTGCTCGTCGGCGGCGACGCGGTAGGGGGAGGCCGGGTTCACCCGCACCGACACCACCGTGCGGCGCAGGTCGTACGGGCCGCCGGTGAGGATGATCTCCTCCGGCGGGCGCCGCAGCGCGGCCTCGCCCAGCTCGGGCAGGGTGCCGTGGTCGAAGGAGAAGATGAAGTACGACTTCGGCTTGACCTCGCCGCTCTCGTTGTCGCTGAGCGCGGACGGGTCGAAGGCCACACCGCCGCGCAGCAGGTCCTCCTTGAGCACGGCCTCGCGCGGTACGTGCGGGAACCGCTCCATCAGATCCTCGACCAGCGCGGTGCGGCTGCCCATCGACGCGTTCTCCTCCCGGTTCGGACGTACGACTCCTCACGGTATGCCCCCGGCCGGGCATCCGGGGTGGCGGGTCCCCCCACATGGCGTGGGTCACTCCCGGGATATGTTCCGGACGGGGCCCTTTCCGGCCCCGAGGGCCGGGAAGGACGAGGGATGGCCGAGAGCGTGACCAACTGGGCGGGCAACATCACGTACGCCGCCGGGGAACTGCACCGCCCGCACACCCTGGACGCGCTGCGCGCGCTGGTCGCCGCGAGCCCCCGGGTGCGGGCCCTGGGCAGCGGGCACTCCTTCAACACGATCGCCGATGCCGGTGCCGGCGGTGTGCTGCTCTCCCTCGACGCCCTCCCGGCGCGCATCGACGTGGACACGGCGGCCCGGACGGTACGGGTCGGGGGCGGGGTGCGCTACGCGGAGCTGGCCCGGGAGGTGCACCGGCGGGGGCTGGCGCTGGCGAACATGGCGTCGCTCCCGCACATCTCGGTGGCCGGTTCGGTCGCCACCGGCACCCACGGCTCCGGGGTCGGCAACGGCCCGCTTGCCTCGTCCGTGCGCGCGGTGGAACTGGTCACGGCGGACGGCTCGACGGTGACCGTGGCGCGCGGCGACGAGCGGTTCGGCGGCGCGGTCACCTCGCTGGGCGCGCTCGGTGTCGTCACCGCGCTCACCCTGGACCTGGAGCCGGCCTTCGAGGTCGAGCAGCGGGTGTTCACCGGGATGCCCCTGGAGGGGCTGGACGACGCCACGTTCGAGAAGGTGATGTCGGCGGCGTACAGCGTGAGTCTGTTCACCGACTGGCGGGAGCCGGGCTTCGGCCAGGTGTGGGTGAAGCGGCGCACCGATCAGCCGCCGGCGGACATCCCCTGGGCCGCCGCCGCGACCGAGAAGATGCATCCGGTGCCGGGGATGCCGGCGGTGAACTGCACCGAGCAGTTCGGGGTGCCGGGCCCCTGGCACGAGCGGCTGCCGCATTTCCGGGCGGAGTTCACGCCGAGCAGCGGGGCGGAACTCCAGTCGGAGTACCTGATGCCGCGCGGGTCGGCCGTTCGCGCGCTGCGGGCGCTGGACGGGATCCGGGAGACCGTCGCGCCGGTGCTGCAGACCTGCGAGGTGCGCACCGTCGCCGCCGACGACCAGTGGCTCGGCCCTTCCCACGGGCGGGACACGGTGGCCGTCCACTTCACCTGGGTCGAGGACACCCGGACGGTGCTGCCCGTGGTGACCCGGGTGGAGGAGGCGCTGGCACCGTTCGGCGCGCGGCCGCACTGGGGCAAGGTGTTCACCACGCCGGCGGCGGAGCTGCACGCCCGCTATCCGCGCCTGCACGACTTCCGGGCGCTCGTGCGTGACCTGGACCCGCGGGGCACGTTCACCAACGCCTTCGTCCGGGACGTGCTGGGCGACTGACCGCGCGTGCCCGACGCTCCTTCCCACCGTCCGCTCCGGACTTCGTCCAGCCCCTTTCCTAAGCCCTTGTCGAACGTTCCGTCGCGTGCGTAGCCTTGCCGCGCGCCGGTGCCGGCCCGGCCCGGCAGGGAGGGGGGCAGCTGACGGTGAAGCGCACATCACGGGACATCCGTACGGCCAACCGCTATCAGGTACTGCGCCAGATCATCGCCGCGTCGCCCACCTCACGGCAGGAACTGGCGGCCGCGACCGGGCTGAGTGTCGCCACCGTAGCCACCCTGGTCGGTGAGCTGCTCGGCCTCGGCCTGATCACCGAGGTCGGTTTCGAGGACTCGGCCGGGGGCCGCCCCCGGGGGCTGGTGGCCGTCGACGCGTCCGGGGGCGCGCTGATCGGTGTCGACCTGGCCGAGACATATGTCCGGGTCGAGCTGTTCGACCTCGCGCTGAACGTCCTGGCCCGCGCCCAGCAGGAAATGCGCCCCGGGGACGGCCGCCCCGAGCAGGTCGTGGGGCATGTCGCCACGGCGGTCGGGGCGGTCGTGGCGCAGGCCGGGGTGGAGGGCGCGCGGGTGCTCGGGGCGGGGGTGAGCGTGCCGGGCCAGGTGGACCGGGACACCGGCGTCTCCGCGTACGCGCCGAACTGGGACTGGCACGACGTGCCGCTGCTCGATCTGCTCGCCGAGCACATCGCCTATCCCCTGTATCTGGACAATCCGCTGCGCGCCTGCGCGGTGGCCGAGCTGTGGTTCGGGGCGGCGCGCGGGCACGGGGACGCGGTGGTGGTCAACCTCGGCACCGGGGTGGGCGCCGGGCTGGTGCTGGGCGGCGGGGTGCACCGGGGCGTGAGCAACAGCGCCGGCGAATGGGGGCACACCACGCTCGTCCTGGACGGCCGCCCGTGCCACTGCGGCAACCGGGGGTGTGTGGAGACGTACACGGGGGCGCCCGGGATCATGCTGAACCTGCGGGAGCTGAGCCCGGACAGCCCGCTGCTGCACGCGGAGGACCAGACGGCCACCGTCGACGCGCTCGCCCGGGGTGTGGGCGCGGGCGATCCGGTGGCCCTGGAGGTGCTCCGGCACACCGCCCGCTATCTGGGTGCCGGTGTCGCCGGTCTGATCAACCTCTTCAACCCGGAGGTGGTCGTGCTCAGCAGCTGGGTCGCGGCCGCGTTCGGTGAGCCGCTGCTCGACGAGGTGCGCTCCGCCGTGGCCCGGCACGCGCTGCGCCGTCCGCTGGCCGCCACCCGGATCGTCCTCTCCCCGATCCCGACCGACCCGGTGTGCCTGGGAGCGGCGACCTTCGCGCTGGAGGGCGCGTTGCAGTCGGCCGGGAAGGGCGCCGGGAGCCGGACCTCCGGCGCCCGGCGGTAACGCCCGCGCCGGAACGTCTTGTTCGTCATCACGAACAGCCCCCACCACTTCGACCGCACTTTGTCCAACCCCTTGCCGAAGTATTGGCCGAAGGTTAACGTCCCGCGCACCGCAAGTCCTTGAGCGCACCACCCAGCCGAGCCGCAGTCGCAGCCACAGCCGCACAAGAGACGAGGACGCCGACATGCCGGGATCGAACAGCAGCACATGGGACCGCCGAGCAGTACTCCGCGGCGCCCTGGGACTCACCGCCGCCGGCGGGCTCGCCGCGTGCGGCGGCAACAACGGCCGCGGGGGCGGCTCGGGTTCGGGGTCGGGCACATCCCTGGTCCAGTACTTCCACGCCTACGGCGAGGCCGGCACCGAGCAGGCGATCAAGCGGTACGCCAAGGCCTACGGGGAAGCGGACGTGTCCACGCAGTGGATCACGGGCTCCAACTTCGAGAGCAAGCTGTTCGCCTCGCTGCTCACCGACAAGGCGCCGGACGTCTTCGAGTTCCATCCGCAGATCCAGCTCGTCAAGAGCGGTCAGGTGGCCGATCTGACCGAGCTGATCGACCCGGTGAAGGACGACTTCAACCCGGCCGACATCCAGTCGCACACCGTCGACGGCAAGATCTACGGCATACGGATGATCGACGACCCCCAGTTCTTCTTCTACCGCAAGTCGCTCTTCGACAAGGCGGGCGTCGGCATCCCGCGGACCCTCGACGAACTCCTCGCCACGGCAGCGGAGTTGACCACGGACAAGGTCAAGGGCATCTACCTCGGCAACACCATGCACTCGATCGTCAACCCGCTGATCTGGGCGTCCGGTGCCGACACCCTGGACGCGAACAACGAGATCGCGTACCACACGGACGGTGTCGCCGACGGCTTCCGCACCCTGCGCACGCTGTTCTCCAGCGGCGACCTGCTGCTCGACGCGCCGACCGACTTCTGGGACCCCTCCGCGCTCAACCAGGGGCTCACCGCCATCCAGTGGTGCGGGATGTGGGCCATGCCCCTGATGCAGGAGGCACTGGGCGACGACCTGGGCATCTTCCCCTTCCCCAAGGCCACCCCGTCCGGCAAGCAGGCCGTCTACAACGGCGGCTGGTCGATGTTCGTCAACGCCAAGGGGAAGAACGTGGAAGCGGCCAAGGAGTACGTGAAGTGGCTGTGGATCGACCGGAAGGAGTACCAGGAGGACTGGGCGCTCTCCTACGGCTTCCACATCCCGCCGCGCACCTCCATCGCCGAGTCCGCCGACAAGCTGAAGTCGGGCCTTCCGGCCGAGGGCGTACGGCTGTTCAACGAGTTCGGCCACTTCGACAACATCGGCTGGACCCAGGCGATGATCAGCGCCCTGGAGGACGTCCTCGCCAACTGTGTCCGCAAGGGCGGTGACCCGGACGCCGAGCTCGGCAAGGCCGACACGAAGGTCAACCGCGAGCTCGACAAACTCTTCGGATAGAGCGGCGGACGGGCACTCACACGATGTCGACCACCACCACACGGCGCCAGGTCACCGGCCCCGCCCCCGCCCGGCCACGGCGGAGCCCGCGGGCCGCCGGCACCCTCGCCTTCTGGCTGTTCACCGGTCCCTTCCTCATCGGCCTGCTGGTCTTCGTCTACGTCCCCATCCTCTGGAGCGCCTGGCTGTCGCTCTTCGAGGCCCGCTTCACCGTCACGCCCAGCGAGTTCGTCGGCTTCGAGAACTACCGCACCATGCTCACCGACGACGAGTTCATGGGCTCCCTCGTCACCTTCACCGTCTTCGCCGCGATCATCGTCCCCACCACCTGGGCCCTGTCGCTCGCACTCGCCCTCGCGGTCAACCGGCTGCGCTTCATGCGGGCGTTCTTCCGGTCGGTGTTCTTCCTGCCCACGGCGGTGAGTTACGTAGCCGCCTCGCTCATCTGGAAGATGTCCATCTTCAACGGCGTGCGCTTCGGACTCGCCAACACGGTCCTCGGCTGGTTCGGCGCCGACACCACCGCCTGGCTGGCCAGCCCCGACCCTCCCTGGTACTGGCTGGTCATCGTCACCGTACGGCTGTGGCTGCAGGCCGGCTTCTACATGATCCTGTTCCTCGCGGCGCTGCAGAACATCCCGCCCGAGCTGTACGAGGCGGCGGCCATCGACGGGGCGAAACCCGGCTGGCAGACGTTCCGGCACATCACGCTGCCGCAGCTGCGCACGACCTCGACGGCCGTGGTCCTGCTGCTGCTCGTGGCGGCGTACCAGGCCTTCGACGAGTTCTTCAACCTGCTCAACAAGACCACCTGGGGGCGGCCGCCCCTGGTGGAGCTGTACTACAAGGCGCTGGGCGACAACCAGGACTACGGCGCCGGCAGCGCGGGCGCGCTCATTCTGACGCTGCTGATCTGTCTGGTGACGCTGCTCCAGGGCCGGATCATGGGCTTCGGCAAGGGGGAGGGATCGAAGTGACCACCACCACGCCCGAGCCGGGGACCTCGCGCCGGGTCCGGCGCGGGAGCGTCGTCGGCTCCGCGGGCCTGTACGCCGCCACGGCCGTCGCCGCGCTGCTGTTCCTCGTCCCGTTCTATCTCATCGTGCGGGGCGCCCTGTCCACGGACGCCGAGATCACGGGCGAGGAGTGGACGTTCTTCCCCAGCGACGTCCAATGGGGCAACATCACCGAGCCGTTCGACGATCCGACGGTCGACTTCGCCCGCTCGCTGTGGAACTCGGCGGTCGTCGGTGTGGCGCACACCGCCGGCACCCTGCTGGTCTGCTCGCTCGCCGGCTACGGTCTCGCCCGCATCCCGTACCGGCACGCCGACAAGGTGTTCTACGCGGTGCTGGTGACCCTGATGGTGCCGACCGCGGTCACCTTCGTGCCCAGCTTCGTGCTGGTCTCCTCGCTGGGCTGGGTGGACAGTTACCGGGGTCTGATCATTCCGGGGCTCTTCAGTGGTTTCACCTGCTTCCTGTTCCGGCAGTACTTCCTGGGGTTCCCCAGGGAGCTGGAGGAGGCGGCGCGGGTGGACGGACTCGGCTACTGGGGCGCGTACTGGCGGGTCGTCGTGCCGAACTCGCTGAACTTCTTCGCCGCGATCGCCACGATCACCTTCATCAGCGGCTGGAACTCCTTCCTGTGGCCCCTGGTCATCGGCCAGGACCCGAGCGCCTGGACCGTCCAGGTCGCCCTCTCCTCCTACATGACCAACCAGACCGTCAACTTCCATCTGATCTTCATGGCCACGGCCATTTCCATCCTCCCCCTGGTGTGCGTGTTCCTGTTCCTCCAGCGCTGGCTGGTCCAGGGCATCGCACAGACCGGGATCAAGGGCTGAGGGGGAGACCCGTGTCGTCGCGCACCCCCTGGACCACCGTCCGCCCCGGTCAGTGGTCCGCGCAGCAGGGCGTGGGGTCCGGGGCCTCGAACGGCACGAGGGTGCCGCCCCGGGCCGGGGTGGCGGCGAGGACGAGTTCGTCCCGCTGCCACTGCGGCCGCACATGGTCGCGGGTCATCACGCGGGTCCCCGGACCGGGCGGCACGGGCGTGCCCAGCACCGTCACGCGGGCGATCGCGGAGCGGTCGAGGAGCTCCGCGACGGTCGTCGTGCCGGTGAGCGTGCGGACGCCCGGATAGAGCACCGCGCGTCCCGCCGGGTCGGGCAGTCCCGGGGAGACGGCACCGTACCCCGCGAGCCGCTCCCGGAGGGTGTCCGGGAGCGGTCGCGAGGGCAGGGACAGGGACACCACGACGCGCGGCCGGTCGTCGCGCACCAGGTGGGTGCAGCCGAACAGGTCCTCGGGGAGGTCGAGTCCGGCCGCCATCCGGTGCAGCAGACGGTCGGCGTCGAGCAGGTCCGTGACACCCGCGTCCACCGTGAGGGCGTACGGGGTCACGACGGCAGGACCCACACCGGGTTGGTGTAGAACCACAGGTCGCGCCACGGGTCGGCGTCGCCGACGACATCGATGGCGGGGCCCGCCGGGTCCACCTCGGCGCCCCTCGCGCCGACGGCGGACCGGTTGCCGTCGGTGCCGCGCATCCGGACGTACAGCGGGCGGTCGACGCGGCCGAGGTCGAAGGTGACGCGGACGGTGCCGGCCGACTTGTCGATCTCGTACGAGCGGACCACCTTCGCCGTGGGCGCGGTGAACGTGTCCTTGTCGGCGACCGGTCCGGTGACATCACCCTGGATGACGTCGACACGCGCGAGTTCGGGGGTGAAACCGGCCCAGTTGGGGCCGCCGGCGAGGGCGATGTCGGCGGTCAGCGTGACCCGGGTGCCCTTGCGGACGTGCAGGGCGCCGCCGAGCGTGGCCCAGCGGCCGCCGCCGGAGACACGGACGTCGAGGCCGCTGATGAGCTGTCCGTGGTCGACCCAGATACGGCCCGCGCGGATGCCGTCCATGACGGCGGCGTAGGAGAAGCCGTCGGCACCGACGTGGGTGCGGCTGTACTGGCCGGGCCAGTAGTCGCCCTCGGTGACGTCGATCCCGCCGCCGTAGACGGGGTCGGGGTACCGGCCGTCGGTGGCGAAGTCGCCGCCCGGGCCGCGGACGGCGGTGTCGGCGTAGACCTGGTGGGAGTCGGAGTTGGCGGTGATCCACCAGGGGCGGCCCTCGGCGAGGAGGCTGTCCCACAGACCGCCGACCGTGGCGGTCATCCAGTCGAAGCCGCCCCAGGTGCGGTAGCTCTCCAGCGGATAGCCGACGAAGGAGTTGGCGCCGGGGCTGCCGTCGTAGATGCCGCGGGCGCGGCCCATGCCGAGCGGCTTGGGCAGGCCGGCGGCCTGGTGGCCGGGGGCACCCTCGAAGCCGACGGCGATCTGCCGGTCCCTGCCGGTGGCGTCGCGCCAGGCACGGATCTCGTGCGGGGAGTCGATGCCCTTGCGCGCGGGGTGGTTGGCCAGCATCAGGGCGTCGCGGACCTTGCGCCGTCTCACCTGGTCGGCGAGGAAGTGGAGACCCGCCACGGCGAGCGCCTCATGGGCGGGGGTGGAGCTGGTGGCGCCCTTGACGCCGCCGTCGTAGTCGGTCTCGAACTGCTTGAGGACGGAGACCTCGCCCGGGCCGGGGTGGACGAAGACGGTGCCGTGCTCGGCGGCCGGGATGTTCCACTCCAGGCCCTGGAAGACCAGGGTGTCCTCGTAGGCGGCGCGGGCCTCCCTGACGTCCGGGTTGACCTTCTCGACGCCGATCCTCGCGTGGGTGACGCTGCCGTGGTCGGTGATGACCAGCCAGTCCATGCCGTGCCGGGCGCCCTGGCGGACCTGGTCGACCACGCGGTACTTGCCGTCGCTGCTGTACTGGGTGTGGATGTGGTGATCGCCCGCCAGCCAGAGGAAGCCCTTGTTGCCCTTGCCGCCGCCCTTGCCGCGACGGCTGTCGCCCGCCGCGTGCGCGGGCGCGGTGCCGCCGACGGGCAGCACGGTCCCGGCCGCGAGCCCCGCGCCGAGCAGCCCGGCCCGGCGCAGCAGCGTGCGGCGGGACTTCTGCTCGGGGTTCAGTGCCTCGTCGGGTACGGAGGTGTCGAAGGCGGCGGGCAGGGGCGCCGTCGCCTCGTGCCGGTGGTCGTGCCCGTGGTCGTGCCCGTGGTGGTGGTGCGGTCCGTGCGTGTGCCCGTGTCCGTGGCCCATGAAGTGTCTCCTCGATGCCGCGGCGCGACCACGCCGCGTGAGGAGGATCGAGGCGGCGGATGAACGAGGCACCACCGTCGGGTGATCGGCACATGCCTCTGACGCGACGGCTCGCCGCTGCCTCCATGGACCGGGTTCGCACCCCGGATCGCCCGGCTCTCCCCACTCCTCGGACTCGCCGTCCCCCACCACCCGGACGTCGGGTCGGAACCGTGCCCCACGGGGCGGCACGGGCCTGGGGCGCCCCGGTTCCGGTCGGAACGCCCCAGGGGCTCATCCCACCCCGACAAGGCCCTTGTGCACCAGACTCAGGTCGAACAGTTCGTCACGGACCGGTTCCGCGTACGCGGTGGCGCCGTGGACGGAGGAATTCAACTCCCCTCCCCCGCCGCGCCATCGGCCACGGGGACGCCGAAGTCGGGGGTCCCGTCCGCCTTCCAGCCGAGCTTCTGGACGCGGGTGTGCCGGTTGGGGTCGTGCAGGGGGTCGCCGTCGATCTCCTTGTACTGACGGGCGTGATAGACGAGGACGTCGGTACGGCCGTCCTCGGCGACGGTGAAGCAGCCGTGACCGGGGCCGTACTGCCGGGTGGTGTCGTTGCTGGTGAAGACGGGGACGGGCGACTTGGACCAGTTCGCCGGGTCCATGAGGTCGCCGTCCTCGTCGGCGGTCAGCAGGCCCATGCAGTAGTTGGCGTCGGTGGCACTGGCGGAGTAGGTCATGAACAGCCGCCCGTTGCGCTTCAGGACGTACGGCCCCTCGTTGACGGCGAACCCGACGCGCTCCCAGCCGTACTCGGGCGTGGACAGCCGTATCTGCGGTCCCGTCAGGGTCCAGGGGTCGGCCATCTCGGAGAGCCAGAGGGCGGTGTTGTTGTCCATGCCGGGTTCGTGCTGGGCCCAGCAGAGATACCGGGTGCCGCGGTGGGCGAAGGTGGTGGCGTCCAGGGAGAAGGTCTCCCAGGCCGTCCTGATCCGCCCCTTCTCCACCCAGGTGCCCTTGAAGGGGTCGGGGTGGGCGTTCTCCAGGACCCACACGCCGATGGCCCACACGTCCTCGGCGGGCGCGGCGGCGAAGTAGATGTACCACCTGCCGGCGACACGGTGCATCTCCGGCGCCCAGATGTGGGCACCCATGTCACCGGTGGGGTGCGCCCGCCAGATGACGGACTCGGCGGCGCGGGACAGGCCGTTCAGCGTGCGGGAGCGGCGCAGGACGATCCGGTCGTACTCGGGCGCGGTGGCGGTGAAGTAGTAGAAGCCGTCGGTGTGGCGGGTGATGTGCGGGTCGGCCCGGTTGCGGACGAGCGGGTTCACGTACGGGGCCGCTTTCCGGGGTGCCGCGGCGTGGGCGGCGGGGGCCGCCGCGGCCAGGGCGCCCGCGGCGAGGGCACCCTTCAGCAGGAGTCTGCGGGCGGGGGACGGGGCGGGGAGGTCGGCGGCGCGGCTCATGCGGTCTGCCTCTCGTGGGGGAGGACGAAGGACGAGCGTGCTCGGTATACCGAACGTCATCTGACATGACGAACGCCGAAAAGGTAAGGGTGTGCCGCCGGGAGGTCAACGGGTCCGGCGGGACCGGACGGAAACCGCCTTCTACGCGGGCGCGAAGGCGTGCATCCGGTCCCCGCCGGGCTGCACCACGCCGTAGGTGCCCTCGGGGACGGCGTTCCAGGCGCCGGGCAGATCGCCCAGCGGCTCGGAGACGATGAGGCGGGCGTCGTCGGCGATCTCGCGCAGGAAGGCCAGGTCCGGGTGGAGGGAGCGCAGGGTGGCCACGCTGGTGCTGTAGAACAGCGAGCGTGTCCTCTTCCCGCTGGAGTAGCGGAAGGCCCACAGGCGTTCGCCGTTCGTCACCGCGACCGTCATCTGCAGGGGGAAGTCCACGCCGTGCGCGCGGCCGGTGCGTTCCACCAGGCCGGCCATCCGGGCGACGGCGCCCGGCGGATCCCCCTCCAGACCGAGGGTGAGCGCCAGGTAGAACATCATCTCGGAGTCCGTGGACCCCTCGATGTCGGCGAACAGGCCCGGGTCGACGGACATCGCCAGGTCGCGCCGGATGAGGTGGAAGCCCTCGATCGCGCCGTTGTGCATCCACATCCAGGGGCCGTGCCGGAACGGGTGACAGTTGGTCTGCTGCACCGCCGTGCCGGTGGAGGCCCGGATATGGCCGAAGAACAGCGGCGAGACGACGTGCCGGGCGATCTCCCGCAGGTTGCGGTCGCTCCAGGCGGGACCGATGTCGCGGACGACCGCGGGACTGTCGCTGCCCTGCCCGTACCAGCCGACTCCGAACCCGTCACCGTTGGTGGTCTCGACGCCCATCTTGGCGTGCAGGCTCTGGTCGATCAGCGAGTGGGCCGGCTTGTAGAGGATGCTGTCGAGCAGGATCGGCGTGCCCGAATAGGCGAGCCAACGGCACATGTCCGCCGCCTTCCCGGCCCCACGGGGCCGTCGTCCGGTCGTTCCCCCTCAGGGACCGGGCATCGTCACCCGCCGTCCCGGGGTCGGCCTGGTCCCGCGCCGGTTCCGAGGTCGGCCTGGTCCCGCGCCGATTCCGAGGTCGGCCTGGTCCCGCGCCGGTTCCGAGGTCGGCCTGGTCCCGCGCCGGTTCCGGGGCCCCGTCCCTCGCGGCCTTCGGGGCCGGCCCGGTCTCGCCCGACCACTCGGGGGGACCGCTGCCCCACCGCGTACCCACATCCCATACGCCCGCACGGAACGCGGACCCGCGGCGCCCCCCGGGGGGGCCGATCCACCGAACGGTCCCGCAGCGGGCGGGCCGCCCACCACCAAGGTCCCGCGGCCGTCGGTGCCGGCCCGGCGATGCCGGCAGACCCGGAGCACGCGGCGCGGGCCGACGGCCGCGAGCGGGGACGGCGCGCCGGCCGCGGGGGTGAAGGGCGCCGGCAGAGGGCTCGCCACGTCCCTCCGGACGACGGTCCGCGACACCGCGCGGGGCGAGGGCTCAGCGTTCGGAGCGGGAACCCGGTCGCGCCACGCACAGCGCCCAGATGATGAACCCGGAGAAGGCGATCATCACGACGGACCAGACCGGGTAGTACGGAAGGGACAGGAAGTTGGCGATGACGAGCAGCCCGGCGATCACCACGCCGGCGACACGGGCCCACAGGGCTCCCCGGACCAGGCCGAGGCTGACGAGCACCGCGATGACGCCGAGCGCCAGATGGGTCCAGCCCCAGGCGGTGAGGTCGAACTTGAAGACGTAGTTCTCCGTCGACACGAAGACGTCGTCCTCGGCTATGCCCATGACGCCCCGGAGGACGTCGAGCACTCCCACGATCATGAGGGAGACGGCGGCGAAGACCGTCAGGCCCTCGGCCCACTGCCGCTTCGCGGCCGGCGCGTGGGAGCCGGTCGCGCCGCGTGCTCCGTGTGTCGGGTGTGTCGCTGCCATGGCGGATGCCTCGATTCGGTGTCGTGCGGTCAGCGCCCCGTGGACGAGGTGAACGGGCCCGGGTTCTCCGCCGGGCCGTGACCGCTCAGGACCAGCTCCTTGGCCCTGCGGAACTCGTCGTCCGAGATGTCGCCGCGTGCCTTGATCTCGGACAGCCGGGCGAGATCCTCAACGCTGCTGCGCTGTCCGTCGGCGCCCTTGGCGGTCTCGCGGACGTAGCTGTCGAACGCCTCCTGCTGCGCGCGCGCCTGCGCGATCTCCCGGCGCCCCATGTTCTTGCCGCGGGCGATCACGTAGACGAAGACGCCCAGGAAGGGCAGGAAGAGCGTGAACACCAGCCAGCCGGCCTTGGCCCAGCCGCTCAGGTCGTCGTCACGGAAGATGTCGACGACGACCCGGAAGAGCAGGACCAGCCACATGATCCACAGGAAGACGATCAGCAGGGTCCAGAAGGCGCTCAGCAGGGGGTAGTCGTACGCGAGGTACATGGCGTCGCTCATCTCCGTCCTCCGTCCCGGGCTTGCGCCCGACATGTCGGCCCCCGTGTGGTCATGGTCCGTCCCCCGGCCCTCCACGGCCTCACCCGGGACGGGTGATCCGGTCCTGGCGCGGGCGCGGTGGACTGGGCGGCGAGCAGGCGTCGTCCGAGGTGCAGGCGGGAGACAGCGATGGCCGTACCGAGTCCGTTCAGCTGCTTCCTCTCACCGGCCGAGCGGGCCGCGCACGGCAAGAACGCGCGCGGCCGTGCCCCGCGCGCCTCCCACGGGGCGTTCAAGGAGCCCCGGAACCGGCCCGACCCCGTCGACGTGATCGAGCGGCAGTCCGCGACCCGCCTTCCCGAGCTGGTGCCGATCCGCTACGGCCGCATGCTCGAATCCCCCTTCCGGTTCTACCGGGGTGCGGCGGCCGTCATGGCCGCGGACCTCGGTCCGGCTCCGGACACCGGGCTGACCGTGCAGCTCTGCGGTGATGCCCATCTGCTCAACTTCCGCCTGCTGGCCTCCCCCGAGCGCCGTCTCGTCTTCGACATCAACGACTTCGACGAGACCCTCGCCGGTCCCTTCGAATGGGACGTCAAGCGGCTGGCGGCGAGCTTCGCCGTCGCCGGGCGGGCGAACGGCTTCGCCCTCGACGAGCAGGACGACGCGGTGCGCGCCTGCGTGGCCGCGTACCGCCGTCGCATGCGGGAGTTCGCGGGGATGCGCACCCTCGATATCTGGTACGCGCAGGACGACGCCGACCGGCTGCGCGAGCTCATGGCCTCGTCGCTGGACGACGAGGCGCGGCGCCGCACCACGAAGGCGACCCGGCGCGCCCGGACCCGCACGCATCTCCAGGCGTTCGCGAAGCTCACCCGTGTCACGCCGGAGGGGCGGCGCATCGCCGCGGATCCGCCGTTGATCACGCCGCTGCGCGACCTGCTGGACGACCCCTCCACCGAGCAGCGGGCCCTGCGCGACGTCCTCGACGGGTACGCGGGTTCGCTGTCGTCGGAGCGCCGGCATCTGCTGGGCCGCTACCACCTGGTCGACGTGGCCCGGAAGGTGGTCGGTGTCGGCAGCGTCGGCACGCGTTGCTGGATCGTGCTCCTGCTCGGCAGGGACGACGACGATCCCCTGCTGTTGCAGGCCAAGGAGGCGCAGGAGTCGGTGCTCGCCCCGTACACGGACGGCGAACGCTTCGACAATCAGGGCCGGCGCGTGGTGGCCGGGCAGCGGCTGATCCAGACGACCAGCGACATCCTGCTGGGCTGGACGCACGCCGTGGGGCTCGACGGACGCCCCCGTGACTTCTACGTGCGTCAGCTGCGCGACTGGAAGGGCATCGCCCGCCCGGAGACCATGGACCCGGGCCTGCTGCGGCTGTTCGCGCGCCTCTGCGGGGCCAGTCTGGCGCGGGCCCACGCCCGCTCCGGCGATCCCGTCGCCATCGCCGCCTACCTGGGGCGCGGCGACCGCTTCGACCGGGCGCTCACCGGGTTCGCGCAGGACTACGCCGACCGGAACGAGCGTGACTTCGAGGCGCTGGGCGCCGCCGTACGCTCGGGCCGGGTGCACGCCCGAACCGCGTGACTCGCCGCCCGGGGGCTCACTCCGGTCACTCCGGTACCTGGCGCATCTCCAGGACCCGCAGCCCGAGGGACTGGCAGCGGGCCAGCAGCCCGTACAGGTGCGCCTCGTCGACGACATGCCCGAACAGCAGGGTCTGCCCCGGCATCGTCACGTGGTCGAGTTCCGGGAACACCTTGATCAGCGGTTCCGAGAGATGCCCGTCCACACGGATTTCGTAGCGCATGAGCCGCTCCCCGGGTGGCCTGGACAGGCCGGCCGTGCCCGTACCGTGCCATCGTCGGCGCCCGGGCGCCAGCCCGGCTCACCCCGTACAGGTGAGAGACCCCAGACCCCTCGACCCGCGTACCGCCTCCCCCGTTCTCAGCACGTCAGCACCTCAGCACCTCAGCGCCTCAGCGCTTCAGCCAGAGCTTGCATGAGAGGATCACCAGGCCCAGGACGAGGTTCACCACGGCCGACAGGAGCAGCATGCGCCGGCCGGCACCGGCCTGGCGGGCCGCCGCGACGGACCAGCCCACCTGCCCCGTCACGGCGACGGACAGCGCGAACCACTGGCCCGCCTGCACGCCGAGGCCGAGCACGGGGCCGACCCCCACGGCCACCGCCGGCGGCACGGCGGCCTTCACGATCGTCCACTCCTCCCGGCACACCCGCAGGACGACGCCACGGTCGGGACCGCGCTGCGCCAACCGCGCCCCGAACAACTGCGCGTGCACGTGCGCGATCCAGAACACGACGCCGGTGAGCAACAGCAGCAGCACCAGCTCCAGGCGGGGGAAGGCGCCGAGCGTGCCGGCCCCGACGATCACCGAGGCCGCGAGCATCGACCCGTAGACGCCGCCCGTGTAGTCCGCGTGCGCTCCGTGCTCCGCCGGCTCCGCCGCGCCGTCCGGGGCCGGGTGCCCGGCGCCGGCCGTCACGGCCTCCTCCGGCCGGACCCACCCCGCCCGCCGGTCCGGCCGCGCTCGGGCGCCGGGCCCGGACGCCGGGGCATGACCAGGAGACCGGCGAGGGGGATGCCGCCGGTGGCCGGTGGCCGCCAGTGCGTCACGGTGGTGCTCCCGTCACAGCAGGTCCAGTTCGCGGGCGCGGCGTACCGCCTCGTTGCGGCGGTTGACCGACAGCTTCCGGTAGACGCTCTTGAGGTGGGTCTTGACCGTGTTGACCGACACGTACAGGTCGGCGGCGATCTCCTCGGTGGACATCGTCAGGGCCAGGCGCCGCAGTACGTCGCGTTCGCGTCCGCTCAGCTCCTCGACGACCGGGGGCGGCGGCTCCCGCCGGCGCGGGGGCGGGCCGGTACCGGTCGCCGGCGGGTGCGGTGCCGCCGCTCGCAGATAGGGCCGGATCCACGGCCCGGCCTCGGCGAAGGGCCGCCGCAGCCGCTCCCGGCGGGCCTCCGCCAGCGCCCGCCCCACGAGTCCGCGCGCCGCCGCGCGGTCTCCCGCCTCGTCGGCGGCCCGCGCCCGCACCAGTGCGGCCCGGACGGTCACCGCGGGACCGGCCCGCCCCTCCGGACGCACCCGGTCCAGCAGGCGTACGGCCGCCGCGGTCCGCCCGGCGGCGAGCTGGACCCCGGCGGCCTCCACGGCGCACGCCACCTGCTCGTCGGGCACCCGCGCGAGCAGCCCGACGGCCGTCCGCGCCCGGCCCCCGGCGAGGTGAGCGGCGGCCGCGACCAGCGCCGTCTCCGCCCGTACCCACGGCGAGGCGACATCGGCCGGTACGTCCGCCTCCACGGCCCTCAGCGCGGCGCCGGGATCGCCGCTCGCCAGGTGCAGGCGCGCGGTCGTCAGCGCGCGGCAGGCCTCCAGGACGGGGTCCCGCAACGCGGGGTGCGACTCGGCCGAGGTGTCGAGCAGGGCCCGGGCCCGCCCCAGCTCGTCGCGGTCCACGGCGACGGCGGCCAGCACGACCCGGTCCACACCGGTGCCGGAGGACGGGAACAGCCCGAACCGTTCCGTCTCCGCCAGGGCCTCCCGCGCCCAACGTTCGGCCCGGCCGAGCCAGCCGTGGAGCTGGTCGATCAGGGCGAGGCGGCCCAGCGCGTCCTCGCGCACGAGTGCGGTGGCCGCTCCCGGGGCGCAGTCCGCCACCGTCACCAGGGCGTCCCGCGCTTCCTCGAAGTGCCCGGCCCACAGCCGCGCGGAGCCCAGATGGTCCAGCAGCAGCGCGGTGACCTCAGGGTGCCGGTCCAGCAGCTCGGGGACCGCGTCCCACAAGCCCTCGGCCGCCCGCGCCGCGTCCTCCGCCCGCTCCGGCGCACCGGCCAGCCGGGCGGCCAGGGCCTCCAGCAGGGCGCAGCTCAACCGGGCGGCCGCCTCGTCCGTCGTGCCGTCGTGCTCCGCCAGTTCGTACCGCACCCGGCGCAGATGGGCCAGCCCGCCGTCGAGGTCGCGCCGGGCCAGCCGGCCGGCCGCCCGCACCAGCTCCTGGGCGGGCCCCGCGCCGTCCCGCCCCATCGCCGTGAACAGCCCGGCCGTGGTGTCGGAGCGCGGCCCGGTGAAGAACTGGCCGATGGCGAGATCGTCGATCAGGGCATGGGCGGTGAACTCCCAGTCGTCGGCGGCGGCCCCGTGCGCGAGTGCCTCCGCGAGGGCCCCGGACCGTCGCAGCCAGGTCGCGGCCCGTCGGTGCAGTCCGGGTTCCATTCCGGGCCGCCGTATGCGCAGATGGGCGCGGAGTATCTCCGCGAACAGGGGGTGGAGGCGGTACAGGCCGTGCCCCAGATGCTCGACGAAGGCGTTCTCCCGGCTCAGCCGGGCCAGGACGGCCTCGGCGTCGTCGCGTCCCGTGACCGCGTTCGCAAGCCCGGGGCCGAACCGGTCGAGCACGCTCACCCGCAGCAGCAGGTCCTGGGTCCGGGCGTCCTGCCGCTTGAGCACCTCCGCCAGCAGGAAGTCGGCGATCGTGCTGCGGCCGGCCTCGAACTCCTTCAGGTAGACCTCGGGATCCGGGCTCTGCCCGGCCGCCAGGGCGGACAGCCGCAGCCCGGCGGCCCACCCCCGGGTGCGCTCCACGAGCGCGCGCACCGCTGCCGGGGGCAGGCGCAGCCCGTGCAGTTCCAGCAGCTGGGCCGCTTCCTGAGGGGTGAAGGCCAGCTCCGCACCTCTGATCTCCGTCAGCTCACCCGCGGCCCGGTAGCGGTGCAGGGGCATCAGCGGCTCGGTGCGGGTGACCAGGACCAGACGCAGCCCCGGCCCGGCGTGGCGCAGGACGAACTCCAGCTGCCCGGCGATCTCCGGGGCGGTGACGCGGTCGAACTCGTCGAGCACCACGACGACCGGCCGCTGCCGGCCGCTGAGCTCCGCGGCGAGCCGGACCGGCAGGGCCGGGGCCACCCGGTTCGCGTCCGCCGGGACACCGACGTCGGAGGGCAGGGACACACCGGCCGTACGCAGGGCCCGCAGCAGGTACGCCCAGAACACCCCCGGCCCGTCCCCGGCCGCGTCGGCGGTGAGCCAGGCCACCGGGAGCCTGCCGCGCCGCTCGGCCCAGTCCGCGACCAGCAGCGTCTTCCCCGCCCCCGCCGGGCCGTTGACCATCGTCAGCGGTGTTCCCAGGGCCTGGTCGAGATGCCCGTTCAGCCGCTCCCGCCGCAGATACGTCACCGGGCGTGCGGGGACCGTGAACCGGGTGCGCAGGAACGGGTCACCGCGTGGGTCGGCGTGGTCCTCGGCCCCGGGCGGGTCGTCCGCCCCCGGCACTTCGTCCGCCCCCGGCGGGTCATCGTCTTCCGGCCCGGTCATGGCACCCACCGCCCCTGTTCGGCTGTGCCCCCCGAGGTTCGGCTGCACCCCCCGCTCCAGCATCCCAGCAGTGGGGCGGGAGGGCGCGTCGTGGCCGGGGCCTCGGCTAGCGTCACCGGTATGAGCACCCCTCCCCCACTCGCCGGGGCCCTCGCGGACGGCACGGTCGTCCTCGACGGCGGTCTGTCCAACCAGCTCGCGTCGGCCGGTCACGACCTGAGCGACGAGCTGTGGTCGGCCCGGCTGCTCGCCGAGGACCCCGCGGCGGTGACCGAGGCGCACCTGGCGTACTACGAGGCGGGCGCGGACGTGGCGATCACGGCCAGCTACCAGGCGACGTACGAGGGCTTCGCCCGGCGCGGAACCGGACGGGAGGAGGCGTCCGCACTGCTCGCGCTGAGCGTCGGGTGTGCCCGGGAGGCGGCCCGGCGGGCGCGGGCGTCCCGCCCGCTCTGGGTGGCGGCCTCGGTCGGACCGTACGGGGCGATGCTCGCGGACGGCTCCGAGTACCGGGGCCGGTACGGGCTGTCGGTCACGGACCTGGAACGCTTCCACCGCCCCCGCATGGAGGTCCTGGCCGCCGCCGCGCCGGACGTGCTGGCCCTGGAGACGATCCCCGACACGGATGAGGCCGAGGCCCTGCTGCGTGCCCTGCGCCGCCTCGGCACCCCGGCCTGGCTGTCCTACTCGGTGGCCGGCGACCGTACCCGCGCGGGACAACCCCTGGAGGACGCCTTCGCGCTCGCCGCGGCGGCGGACGAGGTGATCGCGGTCGGCGTGAACTGCTGCACCCCGCGGGACGCCGACCGCGCCGTCGCCCTGGCCGCCCGCGTCACGGGCAAACCGGTCGTGGTCTACCCCAACAGCGGGGAGACGTGGGACGCGGAGGCGCGGGCCTGGACCGGCCGGTCGACGTTCACCGCCGGACGGGTGACGGGGTGGCGTGCGTCGGGAGCCCGGCTGATCGGCGGGTGCTGCCGGGTGGGGCCGGCGACGATCTCGTCGATCGCGGAGGTACTGCGGGAGCAGCCGTAGCGACCTCGCACCACGTACCAGGCCCCCATGCACCAAGCACCATGCACCAGTCGGCCCCGTCTCCCCGCGCACGCGTGCGCCCCCCGTCAGCGCTCGGTGTCCGCCCCGTCCGGACCGGGCACGCCGAGCAGGAGCAGGGTCACGTCGTCGTCGTAGTCGGCCGGCGCCGTGATGAAGGTGCTGATCAGCCGGTCCGCCGCCCGGTCGAGCGTCTTCGGGTCGGCGCGGGCACCCCCCAGCGCGACGCCGACGGTGCGGGCGAGGACGTCGATCCGCTCCTCGATGTCGGTGCCGGGTTGTTCGACCAGCCCGTCGGTGTAGAGGACGAGGACGCTGCCGGGCGGCAGCGGCCGGGTCGTCTCCTCGAACGGCACCCCGCCGCCGCCCTGGTCGTTGACCCCCAGGGGCACGCCGACCGGTGCCCACAGCCGGCCCGGTGGCCCGCCGGGAGGCAGGACGATGACGGGGAGGTGGCCCGCCGAGCAGACGGCGACCTCGCACCTGTCCTGGTCCAGGACCAGGTAGAGACAGGTGACGAGCTGACCGGCCAGGTCGCCGACGAACGCGTCCAGTGAGGTCATCAGTCCGCTGGGCGTCGCGCCCGTACGGGCCAGCGCGTGGGAGGCGGCACGCAACTGCCCCATGACGGCCGCCGCCTCCAGTCCCCGGCCCATCACGTCGCCGATGATGACGCCGGTGCGGCGGCCGCCGAGGGGGATGATGTCGAACCAGTCGCCCCCGACCCCGGGGTCCTGGACGGAGGCCAGGTACCGGTGCGCGCTGGGCAGGTACGTGAGGGTGGGCGGCTCCCCCATGAGGCTGTGCTGCAGGGTGTAGGCGATGTGCCGCTGCTGCTCGTACCGTTCGGCGCGCTCGGCCTCCGCCCGCCTGCGCTCGGTGATGTCCCGCACGAACAGCACAGCGAGGGTCTCCTGTTCGGCCTGGAGACTGCTGATGCTGACCTCGACCGGGAATGCGGAGCCGTCGCCGCGCAGCCCGTAGAGGTTCCGGTCCACGACCGCCGGCTGCGGGTCACGCTGTCGCAGATAGGCGTGGAGGAGGGCGCCCTGCCGCCGGCGTGTCGAGTCGGGCGCCAGGTCGACCACCCGGGTGCCGACGAGGTCGCCCGGCGACCGGCCGAACACGCGTCGCACCTGTGCGTTGGCCATGACGACGGTGCCGCTGCCGTCCGTGATGAGCGTGGCGTCCGGTGCGGACTCCAGCAACGCGCGGAACCGCCGCTGCCCCCGCTGCACCTCGCGCTGAGCGGCGACGCGTTCGGTGATGTCGGTGACCACACCGCACATGGCGTAGGGGGCGCCGGACGCGTCGTTGAGCGGGAACAGGCTGGTCAGGAACTCCCGCGGACCTTCGGGCAGGGTGAGCTGTTCCTCCCGCTGCACGGGCCGGCCCCGGGCGAGCATCGCGAGGTCGGCGTCCCGCGCGTGACGGGCGAGCTCGGTCGGCATAACGTCCAGGTCACGGCGGCCCAGCACCCGGTCGCGGTCGAGCCCCAGGCTCTTCTCGAACCTCGTGTTGACCGCCAGGAAGCGGCCCTCCAGGTCCTTGATGAACACCACCGCGGGCGTGTGGTCCATGAAGTCCTGCAGCAGTTCGTTCTGGCGCACCTGCCATGCGAGGCGGGCATGGGCCACCTCGACGCGGCGGCCCACGGCCAGGGCCGCGAAGATCACCGCGGTGAGGGCGGCCACGTTGCCCCACACCAGCAGGGCGGTCCCCAGCCGCGGCCCGAACACTCCCGCACTCTCGCCCGCCAGGACGCCCCAGCCCAGCAGCGGCGGCACGATCACTGCGGTGACGATCAGACGGCGGCCCAGCGCGCCCGTCGTGCCCGCGTTCATGAGGAGCCCGCACAGTCCCTCGTCCGGCCGGGCCAGGAAGACGGACGCGCCCAGGAGGACCAGGGCCGGCGCGGTGTGCAGGGCCATGCCCGTGTAGGCGCCGAACCGCTCCAGCTCGGGGACCTGGTAGGCGGCCCCGTACAGCCGCAGCATGCCAATGGCCCCGACCAGCAGCCCCATGACCTCACTGATCCACGCGGGGATCCGGCGCGCACTCGCGCACAGGGACGCCACGCCCGCGAGCGTCACGGCCGCGGCGGTGTTCGGCGCCATCCGTCCGGGCACCCTCGTCTGGACGTCGGCGGTGTCGTCCCGGAAGAGGAGCTCGTCGATGCCCACGGCCCCACCCGTCACGTACTCCGCCAGCGTGAGCACCCCGAGCACCAGTGCCAGGGCCGCCGCCGCACGGGCCACCGTGGTCGTCCACGCGTGGACCGGGCCCCGTGCGACGAGGAACAGCGAGACTCCCAGCGCCACGACGGCCACGGCGGAGTTCGCCTTCATGGACACCGCGACACCGGGCAGCACGCTCTTCAGCACGTCGACGTCGAGGATCCACCCGGTCAGACCGACCAGGCCCAGGAGAGCGGCGAGCAGCGCCGTGATCACGGCCGCCGCGCGGGCGGCGGCCACAGCGGGCGGGTGGAACGGCAGGCTGTCGGCGCGTTCCACTCCCTGTACGCCGGGCAGCCCGGACGCGTCCTGCTGTCTTGTCACCGCGCTCTCGTCCCTGACGGATGGCACACCCGCCGTATGAATCGGCTCACACCATGCTAAAGAACGCGGAAGGTATGGGCATGTGCCTGGCGCGGTACGCGGAGCAGGCGACGCGGGAGTGCCGTGACCGGCGGGGCGTCGGGTGGGAAGGGCGGCCGGTCGTCGGCCGTCCCGCCGCCCCGTTCCGCGCATGGCGCGCGGTCGTGGGCGAAGAACGGTAGAAGTGGAGTGAGGGGGCAAGACTCCGGCGTCGGGATCGGCGGGACGGGACCGGCGGGGCGGTCCGCGGCACCACCGGTGTCCCCGGCCCGAGACGCCGTCGGCCCCATGGGCAGAACGGGCGATGATCATATGCGCGACGCCATCCCGCTCGACGGCGATGCCGACGGCATCCCGGACCGGGCGGCACCGGCCACGGCCGTCATCGACGCCCAGGGTGTCGTGGCGGGGTGGAGCCCGGGCGCCGAGCGCATGTTCGGTTACCCGCCCCATGCGGCCATTGGGCGCCCCGTGGACCGTCTGCTCGGTGCGGGCGCCGGCACGGACACCGGGGCGGGGATCCACGCGGCCCTCGACGGGTGGAGCGGAACGGCCCTGCTCCGGCACCAGGACGGCCGTCGGCTGAAAGTGCGGCTGAGGGCTTATCCCTGGGTGGACGGGGAGGGCCGCGCTCAGCGGCTCGTCGTGGCCACGCCCTCCCGTCCGCCACCGGACGCGGACCGGGCGACGCAAGAGGCGGCGTTCGCCCAGTGCCGTCTTCCGGTCATGGTGTTCGACTCCGCGCTGCGGGCCGTACGGGCGAGCGCCGGTGCCCAGCACGAGCTCGGCCAGAGCGAGGAGCACATGGCGGGCCTGCGGGTCACGGACATCCTGCCCGACCCCGTCTGCCAGGAGGTGGAGGACAGCATGCGCCGGGTGCTCGTCACCGGCGAGACCGAGCAGTTCCGGGTCCGGGGCAGGGCGCGGCCCGCACTGCGTGAGGGCGTCTGGTCCATCACCGTGTCCCCGCTCAGAGGCCCCGACGGACGGATACGGCAACTGGAGGTGTCCGCCCTGGACGTCACCGAGCAGCACCTCGCCCGGGAGCGGCTCAGCCTGCTGAACGACGCGAGCACACGGATCGGCACCACCCTGGACGTGATGCGGACCGCGCAGGAGATGGCCGACCTGGTGGTGGGCCATCTGGCGGACTTCGTCACCATCGACCTGCTGGACTCCCTGTTCCGCGGGGTCGAACCGCGCCCCTCCCCCACCGGCGCCGTCACCCTGCGGCGCGCGGCGCAGCAGTCCGTGCTGCCCGGGGTGCCCGAGGCGCTGTACCGGCCCGGCGACGTGGACGACTACCCCCCGTCGACGCCGCCCGCCCGCTGCCTGGCCACCGGGGAGGCCTCGCTGCACCGCACCATCGACCCGGCCATCAGGGCCTGGCAGCAGGTGGACGCGGACCGCTCGGGGGTGCTGCACACCTTCGGAGTGCATTCGGTGATGGTCATCCCGCTACGGGCGCGCGCCATCACCCTCGGCGTGGCACTCCTCGTCCGGCACCGCCGCGAGGAGCCCTTCACGGAGGACGACCTGGTGCTGGCCGAGGAGATCGGCGCGCGGGCCGCCGTGGCCGTCGACAACGCCCGCCGCTACACCCTGGAACGCGAGACCGCGCTGGCCCTGCAGCGGAGCCTGCTGCCCCGGCGGATCGCCGCCCAGGAAGCGGTCGACGTGGCTCACCGCTATCGCCCGGCCCGCACCCGGGCGGGCCTGGGCGGCGACTGGTACGACGTCATCCCGTTGTCCGGGGCCCGGGTCGCACTGGTCGTGGGGGACGTGGTGGGCCACGGCCTGCGCGCCTCGGCCACCATGGGACGCCTGCGGACCGCCGTACGCACCCTGGCCGACGTCGATCTGCCTCCCGACGAACTCCTCACACAGCTCGACGACCTGGTCACCCACGTGGCGTCCGAGGAGGAGGCGGCGGCGCCCCCCACGCCCGACCTGGAGGTGCCCACCGGCCTCATCGCCACGTGCCTGTACGTCGTGTACGACCCGGTGTCCCGCCGCTGCACGGCCGCCACCGCGGGCCATCCGCCGCCCGCGGTCGTCACGCCCGCCGGCACGGTCGACTTCGCCGCCATCCGTCCCGGTCCGCCGCTGGGTCTGGGCGGTCTGCCCTTCGAGACCCGCGAATGGGACATGCCGCCGGGTGGCCTCCTCGCCCTGTACACGGACGGGCTCGTCCAGGGCACACGGCACGACCTGGGCAGCGGCCTCGCCCGGCTGCGCCGGTGCCTGGAGCGGCCCGCCGAATCGCTGGAGGCCATCTGCGACGACCTGTTTCGCACGCTGCTGCCGGCGCAGCCCCAGGACGACGCCGCCCTGCTCGTCGCCCGTACCCGGGCCTTCGACGCGGACCACGTCGCCACCTGGGACCTGCCGTCCGACCCCGCCGCGGTGGCCGACGCCCGCGCGGGCGTGGCGGCCCGGCTGGCCGCGTGGAACCTGGAGGACGTGGCGTTCACCGCCGTGCTCCTGGTGAGCGAACTCGTCACCAACGCCATCCGCTACGGGCAACCGCCCGTCCAGCTACGGCTGATCCGCGGAGCGGCCCTCATCTGCGAGGTGTACGACAGCAGCGGGACCTCCCCGCACCTGCGACGGGCCCGCACGTACGACGAGGGCGGCCGCGGCCTGCTGCTGGTCGCCCAGTTCGCCCGCCGCTGGGGCACCCGCCACCGCGCCGAGGGCAAGACCATCTGGGCGGAGATCGAACTCCCGGACCGCACCGCGTGACGGCCTGACGACCGTGACGAACACACACCGGACGGCCTTGCCCCGCTCCCGCGCCCTCACCCCCGACGAGTCCGCCGGCCGGGCGGTACGCCGTGCAGCGGGGCATTGGTCGCCAGTTCACCGACCGCACCGCTGTTGCGGGTCATGATGTCGTCGACAGCGCGTCCGTGCCGGGCGGCGACAGCGCCCCTCGTCAGCGGATGTCACGGTCGGGAGGTGTCCGGTCGTATGCGTGCCGTGCCCCGGCGCTGACGGCACGGTGGGCAAGCGACCAGTCGGCGAGCTCCTTGACCAGGTGAGTCGGGCCGGCCTCCAGAGGGTGTCCCGTGACCGGCGGACGCTGGAGCGGGTGGTTGTCTGCTCGGCGTCGCCTGCGTGCTGCTGTCGACCTGCCTCGCCCACCGGGCCACCGTCAGCCGGGCGCGAGGGCCGCTGTTCCCGTCACGGGCGCGGCGCACCTACGCACAGGGCCGATCGGCTACGCGTCATGTCCCGCGGTGGTCCGGCCGTACGCGACCGTGTCCGGGTAGTGCTTGCGCAGGTCGGACATGGTCATCCGGTCGAACACCCGGTCGGGAAGGAGGCTGGAGGCGCGGATGAGGAAGGCGGTCACGGCGCCGATGGTGTAGCGAGTGCGGGGCTTGCGGTCGGTCGCGGCTTTGGCGATCTTCCGAGCCGCGGTGTCGGAGGTCGCGCCGGCTTCGGTGAACGCGGCGACGTGGGAGGGAATTGCCTGCGTCAAAGCGCCGTAGCGCTCGTTCTGCTCCGGGGTCATCCGAGTCATGAGGTCACTCAGGCCCGCAAGTCCCACGCGGGCCATCTCGGTCTTGACGCCGCCCGGCTCCACGATCACCACCTGCACCCCGTACGGGGCCAGTTCGCTGCGCAGGGCATCGCTCAGCGCCTCCACCGCGTGCTTGCTGCTGGCGTACACGCCGTAGCCGGCCATGGACACCTTGCCGTTCATCGAGCTGATGTTGACGACACGGCCCTTGCTGCGCACCAGCGCGGGAAGCAGCGCCTGGGTGAGCGCGACGGTCCCGAAGACATTCACGTCGAACACGCGCCGCCATTCGTCGAGCGGCACGACTTCGACCGGTCCGGCGCAAGGGAGGCCGGCGTTGTTGATCAGTACCCGCACGGCGCGGTCCTGCGGGTCGCCGTCGACGCGTGCCACCAGCGCCGCGATGTGCTCCCGGTTCGTGATGTCGAGGATCACCGGCTCGATGCCGGCGGCGCGGAGCGCCCTGCCGTCGCTGTCGCGGCGCACGCCGGCAAGGACATGGAATCCGCGGCGGGCCATTTCCCGCGCGGTGGCCGCCCCCATCCCGGTCGATGCCCCGGTCACGATGACGATTTCCTGAGGTTGCGGGGATTCATTGGACACGATGTGCTCCTGGGAGGATCGATACGAACAGTGAATCACGCCGGTCGGACCGGCCGCGTCCTCAGTGCTGTGGGGGCACGGCGGTGGCGTAGGTCTTGATGTTCTGGAACTCGGCGATGGCCGAGGGGCCGCACAGCACACCGATTCCGCTCTGCTTGAAGCCGCCCTGCTCGAAGTGCTCGGACATCGGGCCCCAGGTGTTGACCCATATCCCGCCGAACCGGAGCTCGCGTCCGACCCGGCGGGCCCGGAAGTCGTCGTGGGTGTACAGCGCGGCGGCCAGGCCGAAGTCAGTGGCGTTCGCCCGCTGGATCGCGTCGGCCTCGTCCTCGAAGATCTCGAAGGTCTGGACCGGACCGAAGACTTCCTGCTGCACCAGAGGGACATCGAGCCGCTCCACCTCCAGCAGTGCCGGACGAAAGAACGCGCCGCCCGCCAGGGCGGGGTCGGTGACCGGCCCGCCCCTGACGATGACCTTGGCATAGGAGGTGGCTTCCTCCACGATGCTGTCGACCCGTGCGACGGCGGCCCTGTCGATGAGCGGGCCAAGCTGGGTGGAGGGGGCCTCGGCTGGCCCGACCGTGACCGCCTCCAGTGCCGCGGCCAGCCGCGTGCGCAGTTCATCGGCGATGCCACGCTGCACGAGCACGCGCGAGCCGGTGCAGCAGAACTGCCCGTTCATCAGGATGGATGCCGTCACCAATTGCGGGACGACGGCGTCCAGGTCGGCGTCCTCGAAGACGATCAGCGGGGTCTTGCCGCCCAGTTCGAGGTTGAGCCGCTTGAGCGTGGGCGCGGCCGCGGCGGCGATGAGGCGGCCGACGTGGGTGCTGCCGGTGTAGCTGAGCACATCCACGTCCACCGATTCGACCAGCGACGGCGCCACCTCGTTGCCCGCCTCGGTGAGGATGTTGACCACTCCCGGGGGCAGGGATTCGGTGGCGGCGACGGCCTCGGCGAGAAGGGAGTTGGCAGGGCGGTCTGCCCGGGCAGCTTGACCACCGTCGTGCAGCCCGCGCCGATCGCCGGACCGAGGGCACGCACCGTCAGGCATATCGGGGAGTTCCACGGCGAGATGATGCCGGCGACCCCCATCGCCTCGGGCGACGAGTGAAAGTACTGACCCGGCGTCGGCTCGGCGGCTCGGCCTGCCACCTGGGTGAGCGCGGACGCGGCGCTGTAGCGCAGCCAGTCGACGGAGATGGCGGCCTCCCAGGCCGTCTCGTCCAGCCGCTTGCCGTTCTCCCGGGTGAGGGTCCGGCTCAGAGCGGGGACGCGTTCGGCGACCCGGTCGGCCAACTCGAACAGGGCCCGGGAGCGCAGCGCCGGATCACGGGACCATCTGGTGGTGTCGAAGGCGGTACGTGCCGCGGCGATCGCGGCCCCGGCCTCCGCACGGCCCGCCGAGACATACGTGCCGACGGCCTCGCCGGTGGAGGGGTCGACCGACTCCTGTACGGAGCCGGCCGCGCTCCACTCCCCGCCGATCAGATTCCGGGCGAGCGTGTGTTCAGACATGGACCTCAACCTCTCGTAGCGGACTGCACGCAGCCGCTCGCTCGTACCCGAGGTCGAGCGGCAGTGCCTGCCACGGCCACCGTCGGCCAGCGCAAGGGCCGGAACCAGTGCAATGGACGACGGTAGGAACGGCAGTACCACTCTCACTTCGCGCGCGGCGGTGATGCTGGAACGGTGACCGAGGAACGGAACCATCTGGGCACAGCACTGCATCGTTGGCGCGACCGGCTCGCACCCGCCGACGTGGGCTTGCCGGCCACGGGCAGACGCCGAGCCGCGGGCCTGCGCCGCGAGGAGCTCGCCGCACTCGCCGGACTTTCCGTGGACCACCTCGTCCGCCTGGAACAGGGACGCACCAGCCGCCCCTCCGAACAGGTCGCCGCGGCACTGGCCCGCGCACTGCACCTGGAGACGTCCGAACGAGATCACCTCTACCGCCTCGCACACCTTCCCCAGCCGGGATCCGGGCGCATCTCCGTCCACGTCCCGCCCAGCGTGCAGCGCCTGCTCGCCGCCCTCACCCGGGAGGCACTGGCCGTCTTCGCCGCGGACTCGACACTCATCACGTGCACCGGGCTGTGGGCCGCACTGTTCGGAGAGCCCGCGCAGCCCCCCGCGAAACAGCGCAACCTGGTGCGCGAGACGTTCCTGCCCGAGCGGGATGCCAGCCGTCTGCCTCGGTCCGAACGTGGCCGGGAAGCCACGGAAGCCGCTCTCGTCGCCGATCTGCGTACCGCACAGGGCACCTTCCCTGACGACCCCCGCCTGCGCGGACTCATCCAGGAGTGCACCACCCGCAGTCCTCGTTTCGCGCCGCTCTGGTCGCAGGGCGTCGCGGGCGCACTCGGCCATGACCGCAAGACCATCGCCCATCCCGCCGTCGGGGAGATCACCCTCGACTGCGACATCCTCACCGTGCCCGGATCGGACCTCAGGATCGTCGCCTACACCGCGGCCGCCGGAACACGCTCCGCGGAACAACTCGACTTCCTCAGAGTCACCGCCACACATGCCCCGCTGCTCTCCCGTGCCGAAGATTCCTGACGGTGTGCCGTACATACTCCGGGGCATGATGGTTGACCGTTGATCGCCGACGGCGGCTGCACGCACGGTCCGACGTCCCCGGGTTGCACGTCTCCCCTCGCGCCTCTCTGGATCACCGAGACGGTGGGCCGGCGGGAGGGAGGCGTGATCGACGGAGTTCGTAACAAAGGGCTGGCGGGGACGGGCGCGTGCCGTCCAGCATGGGGCCCATGAGCGACGCACCCGCGCGATGGACCCAGGCGACCGTCTACCCCGACATGTGGGCCGACCCCGATACCGACCCCCGCAACAACGACGGGCCCGCGCCGGACGGTGAACTCGCGACGCTGGACGACGTGCTGACGAACTACCGGCTGACCCTGCGGATGAAGTGCGAAGGGCTGGCCGCGGAGCAGCTGGCGCGGCGGTCGGTGCCGCCGTCGACGATGTCGCTGCTGGGGCTGCTGCGTCACCTCGCCGAGGCGGAGCGCGACTGGCGCAACTGGATCAGCGACGGGGAGCCGCTGCCGAAGCTGTACGGCAGACGGGACGGGGACTTCGACGGTGCCGTCGCCGAGGACGGCGTGGTCGAGGCGGCGTACGCCGACCTGGAGCGCGAGCAGGCGGCGACCGACGCGGCCCTCGCCGCTCACCCGGATCCGGGCGCACGTCTGGGGAAGGACGGGATCGCGGTACGGGAGCTGCTGGTGCACCGCGTCGAGGAGTACGCCCGTCACTGCGGTCACGCGGACCTGTTGCGGGAGTGCGTCGACGGGCGGGTGGGGCAGTAGCCTCCGGCGCATGGCCGCACTCCCGCTTCTCGTCCACACCCGTACCACGGACTACCGGCACGACTCCATCCCGGCCGGTGTCGCCGCCCTGCGCGGCCTCGGCTTCGACGTCGACGCCACCGAGGACCCCGCGGCCCTGGAGGCGCCGCTCGACCGGTACGCCGCCGTCGTCTTCCTCTCCACCAGCGGTGAGGTCCTCACCCCGGCCGGACGGCGGCGGCTGGCCTCGTACATCGAGGAGGGCGGCGGGTTCGCCGGGGTGCACGCCGCCGCCTGCACCGAGTACGACTGGCCGTACTACGGCGACCTCCTCGGCGCCCGCTTCGACCGGCACCCCGCCTTCCAGCCGGGCCGTGTCCTGACCGAGGACCACGACCACCCGGCGACCCGGAACCTGCCCGCGGTCTGGGAGTTCACCGACGAGTGGTACGACTTCCGCACCAACCCCCGCGGGAGAGTGCGGGTTCTGCTCTCCGCCGACGAGTCGTCGTACGACGGCGGCGGCATGGGGAGCGATCACCCGCTGGCGTGGTGCCGCGAACAGGGCGCCGGCCGCGTGTTCTACACCGGCCTGGGCCACGCCGCCGAGGCCTACGACGACCCGCGGTTCCGCGCCCACCTGCGCGGCGGCATCTCCTGGGCCGCGGACGCCCGTTGATCAGTCCTTGATCAGTCCTTGCACGAGGAGTACGTGTCGACGTCCTCCTCGTCGGGGCGGAAATGGTTCTCCCAGTCACCGGGGTAGGCGGCGACCAGCGCGGGCAGTTGCGCCTTCACATCGCTGGCCCACTCCTCGCTGAGGTAGTGGCGCAGGGCCTCTCGCAGCTTCTCGCAGTCGCCCCGGCGGCCCTCCGGCAGTCCGATGCCGTAGCGGTTGATGTTGCCGAACGAGACATCGGCAACGACCTTGAGGGGAGTCCCGCTGTTCTTCTGCTGTTCCACGTATCCGTAGAGCAGCGCCTCGTCGGTGAACACGGCGTCGACATCACCCTGCTGGAGCTTGCGCACGCAGGTCGAGTAGTCGCTCTCCTCGTGCGGCGTCGTCCCGTCGGGCAGCGCGGCGATGGCCGACGTCGAGCCCTCGACCGTGCAGATCACCTTGCCCGCCACGTCCTTCTCGCTCTTGATGCCCTCGTAGTCCTCGCGGACCAGGAATCCCTGTTTGGTGACGAAGTAGGGCCCGACGAAGTCGACCAGTTCGTCCCGCAGCGGAGTGATCGAGTAGGTGGCGATGACCAGGGCCGAGGCCTTGTCGAGAAGTTCCTGCTCCCGTTTCGCCGACACCACGTCGTGCCACTTCGGGGTGAAACCGATCCGCTTCCCGAGGTAGGTGGCCAGGTCCGGTTCGAAGCCGCGGTCGGTGTGACCGCTGTGCAGGTTGAACCCCGGCTGGTCGTTCTTTCCCCCGATGTACACGGTGCCGGTGAGGGAGGACTCCTCGTCCGCCCCGTCCGCCGTCCACCCGCAGGCCACGGCGGTGAGCAGGAGGACGGCGGCGGCCGTGACCCGCGCACACCTATGACCGAGGGACGGGAGGGAATGGTGAGGACGGAGAGGACGGAGGAGGGAACGCGGGCGGCGCGGAGAGCGCGTCTTTGCTGTCACTGGGCTCTCTTTCCTAGTCATCCAACTGCGCGGAGGCGACGGACAGATCCAGTTCGCAGCCCGGCTCCGCGTCGATCCGCACGGACAGCTCGACATCGGTCGTCCCCCGCCCCAGGGCGAAGGTGAACTCCGTACCGGGCGTGCCCTGGTGCACCTGGCCCTTCCGGGCGCCCAGCCGGGACGTCACGGTCAACTCGGTTCCGGGCACGCACACGGGAGCGGCCGGGTCGTGCTGAGCCACGTCGAAGGCGATGGTGAGCCGCGGCTCGGGGTCGTCGGTGTGCACGGAGGCGATGACGGTGTCGCCGTCCTTCAAGGGAGGGGCGGCGTCGAGTTCGACGCGGTGCGTCACGTCCACCGGGCGGCTCTCCAGGAACATCCACGTCCCCGAGGCCGGCACCCCGACGGCCAGCACGGCCAGCGGAATCACCACGAGGACGAACGGCGGCCACAGCGGTGGCTGCCCGTCCGGGCCCCGGCGTCCGATGAGCGGCAGCATGGCGGCGGCGAAGGCCAGCAGAGCCCCCGCCACCACCCCCACCACGGTCGGATCCCCGCCGAGGGTCAGCCAGATCGCTCCCGCCCCGAGGACGGTGACGAGATCGGCCAGCAGCAGGAGGGTGATCGTCCATGCGCCCACGGAGGCGTCGCGCACCCGCAGGGCCACTCGCCGCAGCCACGAGGGACGCGGTGGCCCGTCGCCGCCCGGGGGGTCCCCACCTGCCGACGCGCCGGATATGGCGCTGGTCACGTCGTTGGTCACGTGCGCAGGATATGGGTACGTACAGTGACCAACAGAACGTTTCACCAGGATGGTTGATTACCTTCCGAAACGGCCTGCAACCGTCTGCTGCTGTGTTACCTGAGGGTCCTCCGGCTGGAGGCCGTCCGGCCCGCGCCGCAACCCCGCGACCCGGTGTGTCGATGAGCCTTCGGCAGTTCGAGTACGCCCTCGCCGTCGCCGAGGAGGGCTCCGTGACGGCGGCGGCGGAGCGGTTGCACGTCGCCCAGCCGTCGGTGTCCCAGCAGATCCGCGGCCTGGAGCGGGAACTGGGTGTGAAGCTGTTCGCCCGCACACCGACCGGACTGGTGCCCACCCTGGTCGGCCGTTCCTTCCTGCGGGAGGCACAGGTCGCGGTGAACGCGTCGCGGCGGGCGCGGGCGACGGCGCGGGCCGGTGCCGACGACCTGGTGGGTGAGCTGGTGGTCGCGGTGCAGATGGGCTTCGGCACGCGCCAGTTGCCGCGGGCGCTGGATGCGCTGCGCCGCCGCTTCCCCCGACTGGAGATCAGCGTCTTCGAGGAGCCGAGCGCCGCCGAGCTGGACCGGCTGTGCCGTCGGGGCTCCCTGGACTTCGCCCTGATGGCGGCATGCGAGCAGAGCCCCGCCAACGCCCACCACCTCGGCGACGAGGAACTCGTCGTGGTGCTGGGCGCCGGTCACCGGCAGCTGGCCGCGGACCGGGTCGAGCTGCGGGAGCTGGACGGGGAGCCGTGGGTGAGGTTCGACCGTGACAGCGTGCTCGACGGCGTACTGCACTACGTGCTGCGGGACCACGGTCTGGCCCCGGCCACAGCCGCCCGCGTGTCCCAGACGGCTACGGCCGTACGGTGACGACCGCGTTCTTTCCGTTGTACTCACCCATGCCGGGTCCTTCTTTCTCTCCGTGATCCATCGGTTCCGCCATTTCCATCGGCACCCGCGTCACCCCCGGGGGAATTCGCCGCCGTCCACGACGAGATTGCTCCCGGTCAGCCAGCTCGCCCGGTCGGAGACGAGGAACAGCACCGCGTGGGCGATGTCGTCGGGCCGGCCGTCACGTCCCAGCGGCGTGGTGCCGGTGGCGTCGGCGCCGCCGGTCAGGCGCGCCCACTGCTCCCGCGTCGCCTCGCCGCCGGGGGTGGCGGTTCTGCCGGGGGTCACCGTGTTGACCCGGACCCCGGAGGGGGCCAGCTCCGCGGCCAGTCCCCTGCTGTAGTTCTCCAGCGCCGCCTTGGCCGCCGTGTAGTGCAGGAACAGGGGACCCGGGGTGGGCACCGCGGCCGAGGAGACGTGCACGATCACTCCGGAGCGGCGTTCACGCATCCCCGGTATCAGCAGCGCGTCCAGCCGCACCGCCGCCAGGAGGTTGAGGTCCAGCGCGTTCTGCCATTCCTCGTCGGGGATGGCCGTGGCACCGTCGTACGGTCGCGCCCCTCCCGCGTTGTCGACCAGGATGTCGACCCCGCCCAGGACTTCCCGCGCCGCCGCGGCGAGTGCTTCCACTCCCGCCCGGGTCCGGACGTCGGCCGCCACGAAGTGAGCACCCTCGGGCACGCCGCCCGACGCCGACCTGGCCGTCGCGAGCACCTCCGCTCCCGCGTCCAGGAGCTGCCGCACGACAGCGGCTCCGATGCCGCGGGAGCCTCCCGTGACCAGGGCCCGCTTTCCCGCGAGCTCCCGCGTTCCCGATCCTTTTTCGGCTGTGGCCATTCCACCGGTCCTCTCGATTCATCGTTTCCACCCGACGAGGAATGGCCCGGAAAAGGAATCGGCCCACACAGCGCGCTGATTTCCGGGAATGCGCGGCGCCCGTCTCGTCGAGTCGTGTGAAAGGTACGTTCGCGAAACAACGGGAGGCAAAGACGAATTGTCAGCAGGGGCTATAGGCGTGTCCTATGGGAGCGCGGGTCCGGTCCGGTGGTCCTTCGGGACGCGCGTCCGGTCCGGCGGGTGTCCGATTCCTTCAAGACCCGTCCGGCGGGCCCGCCCTACGGTGGGGGCATGAGTGCACGATGTGATGCCATCGGGATGGTCGTCTCGGACATGGCCGCCTCCGTCGCCTTCTACCGGCGGCTCGGGTTCGCCTTTCCCGAGGAGGCCGGGACACAGGGACATGTGGAAGCGGAACTGCCGGGCGGGCTGCGGTTCATGATGGACACGGAGGAGGTGGTCCGGTCCTTCCACCCGGGGTTCGAACCGCCGAAGGGTGGTGGCAGGACCTCCCTGGCGCTGCGCTGCGACAGCCCCGCCGAAGTCGACACGCTCTTCGCGGAGATGGTCGACGCCGGCAGCCGGTTCGAGCTCAAGCCGTGGGACGCGGTGTGGGGGCAGCGCTACGCCGTCCTGCTCGACCCGGACGGCAACGGGGTGGATCTGTTCGCCCCGCTACCCGCGGGCGAGTAGCTCGCCCAGCGGCATGCCCGCCAAGTCCCGTATGTCCCGCGCCAGATGAGGCTGGTCGGCGTAACCGGCCCGGGCCGCCGTCTCCGCGAAGGGGACGCCTGCCCGGGCCAGCGCGAGGGCGCGGCGGAGCCGCAGGATGCGGGCCAGGGTCTTGGGGCCGTAGCCGAACGCCGTGAGGGACCGGCGGTGCAGCTGACGTGCTCCCAGGCCGAGTTCGTCGGCGGTGTCGGCGACCGGGCGGCCCGCGTCGAGGGCGGCCACGAGACGGGCGAGCAGCGGGTCGGGCGGGGCGGTCCGCGCTGCCCTGCGCAGGGCCAGGTCCTCCAGCCCGCGTGCCGGATCGTCCGCCGCGTCGACCCGGGCGGTGAGGCGCCGTACCTCCGCGGCGGGCCACAGGTCGGCCAGGTCGACCCGGCGGTCGCGCAGTTCGTGGGCGGGGACGCCGAGGAGGGCGGGCGCGGTGCCGGGGTGGAAGCGGATGCCCACCCAGGTGGCCGGCGGTCCCCCGGTGACGTAGGCGTGGGTGTCGGGGCCGGCGACGAACAGCCGGCCTTCCTTCCAGAGCAGGTCCATGCAGCCGTCGGGCAGTACCGTGCCCTCCCCGACGGTGGAGGGGGTGTTGGTCCACACGACCGCGCCCGGCAGCCGTGACGCCCGTTCCGTGTACACGTCGACCAGGCTACGCCGCCCTGGTCCGCCACTCCTGCGGGCTGACGTCGTAGGCCCGTTTGAAGGCCGTGGACAGGGCGAAGGCGCTGCCGTAGCCGACCTGGCGGGCGATCGCGCCGATGGTGTCGTCGGTGTCGCGGAGGCGGTCCGCGGCGAGGGCGAGGCGCCAGCCGGTGAGATAGGTCATCGGGGGTTCGCCCACCAGGTCCGCGAAGCGGCGGGCCAGGGCGGCGCGGGAGAGGCCGGCCTTCGCGGCGAGTTCACCGACCGTCCAGGGGTGGGCGGGGTCGTCCTGGAGCAGCCGTACGACCGGGCCGACGACGGGGTCGGACAGGGCCCGGTACCAGGCCGGCGGGGCCGCCTCCGGCCGGTCGAACCAGGCCCGCAGCGCGGCGATGACCAGCAGGTCGAGCAACCGGTCCAGGACGACCTCCTGGCCGGGTGCCTCGCGTGCGATCTCCGCCATGAGAAGGGGTGTGAGCGGACAGTCCCACACGTCGGTGGTGAGGGAGAGCAGCGGCGGCAGCGCGTCCAGCAGGCGGCCGCCGATCTCACCGCGCATCCGGTAGGTGCCGATGAGCACCACCGTCTCGCCGTCGGGCCGGTCGCCCCAGGTGCGGACGCCGAGGTCCATGACGCCGTTCAGGGGCCGTCCGTCGGGGTAGTGACACTCGCCGCCGGGAAGGATCAGCGCCTGTGGCGCCGTTTCCGGCGCGTCGGCGCAGGTGTACGGGTCGGGGCCGCGCGCGATGGCGAGGTCGCCGGGGCGCAGGCGGAGGCGCTCGCCGCCGGCGCCGTCCGGGACGATCCATGCGCCGCCGCGGACGAGGAGCATCACCGTGAGCGGGGCGTGGTCCTCCACGCGGACCGCCCACGGGGGGTCGAAGCACGCGCGGATCATGAACGCGCCACGGGCCCTGGGGCCTTCGAGGAGGCCGGTGAGTGCGTCCATGCGGCCAGCGTAGACGCGGTCGTGTGGGCCCGAGCCCGGGGTGCGGGCTGCCGGATCGACTCGCCCCCGCTGCCCCTTCCCGTTCCCGTCCCCGGGGGCGCTGCCCCCGGACCCCCGCTCCTCAAACGCCGGAGGGGCTATGTCAGCCCCTCCGGCGTTTGAGGAGCGGGGTCTGGGGCGGAGCCCCAGTTTCGGGACGGGAAGGGGCGGCGGGGGCGAAGGTCACTTCTCCTCGGAGGGCGGAGGGCCGTCGTGTTTCGGGTGGTGGGTCTTCGCGTGGGTGCGCAGGCGGGCCGTGACGTCCTCCGGCGGAAGGAAGCGGGACCAGCGTTCGGGGAACTCGGCGGGCATGTCGGGGTCCGCCTCGCCGGCCGTGGCGGTGGTGCGGGCGACGTACTCGGCGACCTGGGCCTGCCGCAGCCGCTCGTTCGTCTCGCGGGCCGCGGCCGTCGCGGCGGCCGGCCAGACCCGGTCGATCGCCGCGTTCACGGCGGCGCCGACGAGCACCGCGAACGCGGACACACCGATCCACAGCAGCACCGCGACGGGCGCCGCGAGGGAGCCGTAGATGGTGGGGCCCTCCACGGTGTTGGTCAGGTAGATACGGAGCAGGAAACTGCCGAGCACCCACATGCCGAGGGCGACGAGCGCGCCGGGCACGTCCTCGATCCAGGGGGAGCGCACGGGCACGGAGACGTGGTAGAGCGTGGTCAGGAAGGCGACCGACAGCAGGATCACGACCGGCCAGTACAGAATCTGGACGAGCGTCGTCGACCAGGGCACGATCTCCACGACCGCGTCCGGTCCCGCGACCATCAGCGGCAGCGCGATCGAGCCGATCAGCAGGGCCACGATGAACAGCAGGAAGGCCAGCAGCCGGGTCTTCACGATCCCCCGGACGCCGTCGAGGCCGTACATCACGGTGATGGTCTCGATGAAGACGTTCACCGCTCGGGAGCCCGACCACACGGCGATCAGGAAGCCCAGGGAGATCACGTCGGGCCGGCCGCCCTTCGTGACATCCCGCAGGATCGGTTCCGCGATCTCCTTCACGCCCTTGTCGGACAGCACCGTGCGGGAGGCGTCCAGGAGGTTGCGCTGCAGGCTCTGGATGGTGTCGGCGCCGGTCCAGGCGTCGACGTAGCCGAGGAGGCCGATCATGCTGAGCAGCAGCGGGGGGACCGACAGCAGGGTGAAGAACGCCGCCTCGGCCGCCAGGCCGAGGATGCGGTACTCCATACAGGAGTTGACGGTGTCCTTGAGCAGCAGCCAGGCGGTCCTGCGTTTGGAGACATTCCGGTAGAGGGCCCGGGCCCGGTGGAGGCGGCCGGAGGGCGCGTCTGGGGATTCACTTGCTGGCTGCACGACCTAAAGGTATCCGTCGTGCCTGGTCGCACTCACCCAGAGGCCGGATCGCCGGGTGAGGGCGGACGGCCACGGGGTACGTTCGGGACATGGCAGGCACCACGCACACCGTGACCAATCAGGCTCCTCCTCTGGTGCAGTACGACGTCTTCGGCGCCGACCGGGCTCTGGCGGAGGCGGTCGAGCGGCATCTGGCGGCGGACGTGCTGGACGAGGGGCGCGCGGAGCTGTCGGCGCTCGGGCGGACGGCCGGGTCCGCGCAGGTGCAGGAGTGGGGGGCGCAGGCCAACGAGTTTCCACCGCGGCTGCGCACCCATGACCGCTACGGCCACCGGATCGACGAGGTCGACTTCCATCCCGCCTGGCACCGGCTGCTCGGCAAGGGGGTCTCGGCGGGGTTGACGGCGGCCTGGGGGCGGCCGGGCGGGCATGTGCGGCGGGCGGCGGCGTTCCTGATGTGGACGCAGGCGGAGGCGGGCAACGGGTGCCCGCTGTCGATGACCCACGCGGCGGTGCCCGCGCTGCGTACGGACCCGGAGCTGGCGGCGGAGTGGGAGCCCCGGCTGACGTCGATGGTCTACGACCGTGCGCTGCGGCCCCCCGGGCAGAAGCCCGGGGCGCTGTTCGGGATGGGCATGACGGAGAAGCAGGGCGGCAGCGACGTACGGGCGAACACGACGACGGCGCGGCCGCTTGCCGAGGACGGCGCGTACGAGCTGACCGGGCACAAGTGGTTCTGCTCGGCGCCGATGTCGGACGGCTTCCTGGTGCTGGCGCGGGCGCCCGGGGGAATCACCTGCTTCCTGGTGCCGCGGGTGCTGGCGGACGGCACGCGCAACGTGTTCCTCATCCAGCGGCTCAAGGACAAGCTGGGCAACCGGTCGAACGCCTCCGCCGAGGTCGAGTTCGCCGGGACGTGGGCGCGCAGGGTCGGCGAGGAAGGGCGCGGGGTGCGCACCATCATCGGGATGGTGGCGGCGACCCGGCTCGACTGTGCGCTGGGCTCGGCGGGGCTGATGCGGCAGGCCGTGGCGCAGGCGGTGCACCACTGCGCCCACCGGGAGGCGTTCGGCGGGAAGCTCGTCGACAAGCCGCTGATGCGCAATGTGCTGGCCGATCTGGCGCTGGAGTCGGAGGCGGCCACCACGCTGGCGCTGCGGCTGGCGGCGGCGTACGACGACGGCGGTGAGCAGGAGCGGGCGCTGCTGCGGATCGCGGTGCCGGCGGCGAAGTACTGGGTGACCAAGCGGTGCGCGCCGGTCGCGGTGGAGGCGGCGGAGTGCCTGGGCGGCAACGGGTACGTGGAGGAGTCGGGGATGCCCCGGCTGGTGCGGGAGTCGCCGCTGAACTCGGTCTGGGAGGGCGCGGGCAATGTCCAGGCGCTGGACGTGCTGCGGGCGCTGCGCCGCGAGCCGGGGGCGCTGGACGCGTATCTGCGGGAGGTCGGACAGGCGCGCGGGGCCGATCACCGGCTGGACGCCGCGATCAAGGACCTGCTGACGGAGCTGGCGGACCTGGAGGGCGTGGAGGGCCGGGCACGGCGGCTGGTGGAGCGTCTCGCGCTGGTGCTCCAGGGGTCGCTGCTGGTGCGGTACGCGCCGCCGCAGGTGGCGGACGCGTTCTGCGCGGGACGGCTGGGCGGCGACGCGGGCGCGGCATTCGGGACGCTGCCGCACACGCTCGATCTGGCGTCGGTGGTGGAGCGGGCCCGGCCCGTCTCCTGAGAGGCCCGGGGACGCGTACGCCGGCTTGAGGGGCGCGGGGAACCGCGCGACCACCACCAACTGCCCGCAGCCGCCGATGCGCGGCAAGCCGCACCTCGTGCCGCGCGGGTCCGGCCGGCAGGCGAACGCGGGGGTGGTGCTGCGCCGACACGGCACCACCCCCGCCGCACGGGCCCGTTGAGAGCCGTGGACGCCGCTCGGGACGGCGTCGCCCCATCCTCGATCAGTCCCCGGCAGGCCACCAGGGTTGCAGGGGGTTGCAACATACTGTTGCCGTCTCCGTACCGAGCGTCCGCACCGGGGGCGGACGGACGGCAGTATGGGTCCGACAGGTTTTCTTCCGGGAGGTCCCGTGGCGCTCTCGCCCATGGACGTGACGCGGCTGGCCGTCGTCGACACGGCGCGTGCGGCGCGGGTGCTCGACGAGGTCCGTGCCGCCGCGCTGTCCGGGCGGCGCATGCCGGTGGCGCCCCGCCCGGTGATCGGGCAGTCCTGGGAGCGGATGCTGCGCGGCGGGGTGGACCCGGACCACGACCTGCGCAGCGGGCTGCTGTCCTGGGAGGAGGTGCAGCGGCGGCGGCAGTCCTCGACGCTGCGCCATGTGCTGCCCGTGCTGCGGGAAGGGCTGCTGTCGGTCGCGGACGTCACCCGGCACATCATGGTGGTGGCCGACGAGGACGGCCGGGTGCTGTGGCGGGAGGGCAGCGCGCCGGTGCTGCGCAAGGCGGACGGGCTGGGCTTCGAGATCGGCGCGGACTGGCGTGAGGACGTGGTCGGCACCAACGGGGTGGGCACGGCGGCGGTGACGGGGCGTCCCGTGCAGGTGTTCGCGTCCGAGCATTTCGTACGGTCACAGGCCACCTGGACGTGTGCCGGGGCGCCGATCACGGATCCACGCGACGGGCGGCTGATCGGCGTGGTGGATGTGAGCGGGCCGCTGGAGACGATGCATCCGGCCACGCTGGCCTGGGTCGACTCGGTGGCGAAGCTCGCCGAGTCCCGGCTGCGGGAGAGGCATGTGCGGTCGCTGGAGCGGCTGCGCGCGGTGGCGGCCCCGCTGCTGGCCGGGACCGGCGGGCGCGCGCTGGCGGTGGACCGGCACGGGTGGACGGCCGCGGTGACCGGGATGCCGTACACGGAGCGGCTGGCGCTGCCCGCGTCGGTGTCGGCGGGCATGCGCTGGCTGCCGGCGCTCGGGCGGTGCTCGCTGGAGCCGCTGGCCGGGGGCTGGCTGGTGCGGGCGGCGGACGAACCGGTGACACGTGCCGGGACACGGATCGTGCTGGACCTGCGGGAGCCGCGCCGCTGGTCGGTGGAGGTGTCCGGCGGGGAGGGCTCGTGGACCCGGGAACTGAGCCCCCGTCACGCCGAGTTGCTGTATCTGCTGGCGACGCACCGCGCGGGGCGCAGTGCGGCGGCCCTCGCCGGGGCCGTCTTCGGCGACCCCGCCCGCACGGTGACGGTACGGGCGGAGATGTCCCGCGTACGCCGCTATCTGGGCCCCCTCCTGGACCACCGTCCGTACCGCTTCACGGAGTCGGCCGAGGTGGAGACCCTCCTCCCCGACGAGCCCCACACCCTGTTCCCCCACCTGGACCGCCGGTTCGGGCCGGTGCGGGGCCACTGAGGCGGAGGGCGTCCCGCCCGGTGGTGCGGCGGATCAGGGCGCCGGAACCCGGGGGTCGGGGGCGGTGACCGCGCCGTCCGAGGTCCGACCCGCCTCACCGGCACGCTTGCCGGGCTGTCGGGCTGTCGGGCTGTCGGGCTGTCGGGCTGTCGGGCTGTCGGGCTGTCGGCGAGACGGAGACCGCCCTGGGCCTCGAACCGGAACACGCAGTGCTCGATCCCCCGCACCGCGTCGTGGGGCACCACCCCGAGGCGGGCCCGGCCCGTGCGGAGCCTCCCGGGCGGGCCGGCGGCACACAGGTCGGCTGCCCGCTGCGGTCCCTGCCGGACCGCCGGGTCCGCAGCGGCCGGCGGTACGGCAGATCCGGCCCGCCGACCGGTGGGCATCCCTCGGCGACTCCCCCGGGCCGAGGGGTCCGCAGCGGCCGGCGGTCCGGCAGATCCGGTCCGCCGGCCGGTGGGCATCCCTCGGCGGCTCCCCTCCCCCGGCCGACGGCCGTGCCGCCGTGTCAAGGACGCCCGGTGTCGCACAGGCGTGCCCCGGGGCGCGCTCCGGGGCGGCCGGTCCGCACAATTGCGGGGTCTTTGTCTCCCGGGGCGGCCGACTGCCGTAGCATCCCGGTACGGGCCACCCCAACTGCTCCACGGTCAACCCGCGGATCACCGGAAGCAGTTGGCTCACCCCGGGAGGACGACATGAGGCATCGTGGAAGACACCGCCGGCGCAGGAGAGGCAGGGCCCTGCGGGCCGGGCTGGCCGGGACCGCCCTCGCGCTGACCGCGGCGGCCACCATGATCAGCGCTTCGCAGGCCACCGACGCCGACGATCCCGGGGCGCTGAAGCCGCTGACCGCGTCCACCGAGACCACCCCGCTGCGGCTGACCGGGTACGACGTTCCGGGCACGGCGCTCGACCGCCTCGCCGACGGCATGGGCCGGCCCGTCGGTGTCGGTGCCGTGCTCGCCGACCCGGACGGTTCACTGAGCGACGCGGAGGACTGTACGGAGGACGACCGGCGTGCCCTGCCCGTCGAGCCGGCCGCCACACAGGCGTACTGCTGGCCGGGCGGCGACACCGACGGCTGGCGCCCCGGCGCGGTCACCACCTCGGGGGACGCGGACGAGGACGGCCGCTGGGGACCACACCGGGTGATCCTCTCCGGGTGGAGCCGGAGTTCGGGCTCGGCGGCGGAGCAGGGACTCGCCCGGGTCGCCTTCGTGAACGCCGGTGACACCGGCGAACTCCGCTACACCTGGGCGCTGCTCACCGTGCCGGTGGACGGGGGCCGCGACTTCCGCGGGCTGGGCTCCACCGTGTCGGGCATGGTCTGGTACCAGAACAGGCTGCTGGTGACCACGGGCCGGGGCGAGGGCGGCGCGCTGTACGTGTACGACCTGGACCGGGTGCAGCGGGCGACCGTGGAGGGCACGTCCGTCGGCCGGGTGCCCGGCGGCTGGTCGGCGGCCGGGGCGCGGTACGTCCTTCCGGCGGTCGCCTCCTACCGGACGACCGGTGCCGGTGCCCCGCGGCCCGGCGGCATCGCCCTGGACCGCAGCACCGCGCCCGACAGCCTGGTCGCGTACGAGGCGACGTCCGAGGACGAGGAGGGGCCGACCCGCCTGTGGCGGTACGCGTTCGGCGTCGGGCCGCAGCGGGCCGGACTGCTCGAGGCGGATCCGGTCGCGGTGTACGAGACCGAACTGACCCATGTGCGCAGTGTGCTGTCGTACCGGTCGGGCTGGTATCTGGGCCGGATGACCGGCGCCCCGGACGAGCGCGGCACGCTGTGGCGTCAGGACACCGACGGGGCCCGCCCCACCCGCTGCGGGGCGGACGAGACGCACCGTTGCTGGAGCGGCGAGGCGACGTCCCTCTCCTACTGGCAGGAGACGGGTGAGGTGTGGTCGCAGTCCGGGCGGATGCTGTTCGCGCTGCCGCTGGCGTCGGTGGACCGGTCCCTCGACGACTAGGGCCTGACCGGCGGGTGGCGCCGAGGGGTCGTCCGGTGGATGGCGCCGAGGGGTCTGTCCGGTGGATGGCGCCGAGGGGTCTGTCCGGTGGATGGCGCCGAGGGGTCTGTCCGGATCGCGCCAGAGGCGCGGGGCCCGGCACGCCCCTCCCCCGGACGCGGGCGGCCCCTCGCGGACGGCGTCGCTGTCCGCCCTTTGATCAGGCGTTCGACAGACATGCGTGCCGGATGGTTCCCTTTCGGACATGACGACCCTCTCCGTGACCACCTGGTCCCTGGAGCAGACCGCGCCCACCGATCTCCGTCCGGCCGCCGTGCCCGAGGGGGACGTGCGGGTGGTCCGCTCCGAGGTGCCCTCGCCCGAGTTCAGCCGTTTCCTCTACGCGTCGGTCGGCGGTGACATCCGCTGGACCGACCGGCTGGGCTGGACGTACGCGCAGTGGCTGGAGCATCTGGACCGGCCCGGGGTGGAGACATGGGTCGCTCACGACCGGGGGACGCCCGCGGGGTACGTGGAACTGGAGGCGCAGGAGGACGGGGTCGTCGAGATCGTCTACTTCGGTCTCCTCGCCGCGTTCCGAGGGCGGCGCATCGGCGGTCATCTGCTGTCGTACGGCACGGCCCGCGCCTGGGATCTGGCGGACCGTTGGCCCGGCCTGAAACCGACCAGGCGGGTGTGGCTGCACACGTGCAGCAAGGACGGCGAGCACGCCATGGACAACTACCGGCGCCGGGGCTTCTCCCTCTTCGACACCAAGGTCGAGAATGAGCCAGAGGTGCCGACACCGGGCCCGTGGCCGGGGGCCTACCCGGTCTGACCAGTACGGACAAGACCGCTCGCGGCTCTTGTGACCAAGGACACCCTTGTCTCGCTTTTCGAGACAAGGGTGTCCACGTTTCGGATAACGGTGGACTGCGCCGAGATCGCCGTGCCACGCTTCCGTCATGCCTGGAACTGGAATCGCCTTGGTGAGTCGGCGGCACGTCGACCTCGGCCGCATGTCCAGCGCCATCTGTCCGGCGCGCTGAGAGTACTCAGTCCCTGCCCGACATTCCTCGCCTCACCTCACTCCCCGCGCACTGACGCGCACCTGATTCTGTGCGCCCGAATGCGCAGGTCAGAGCCGAGTTCCCGCCTGTCCCGAAGGACGTATCAACCATGGCCGCCACCCCGCAGAATGCTGCCGCCGCGCAGAAGCCTGCCACCGCGACTCCCCGCCGCAAGGTGAGCCGTCACCGCGGAGAGGGGCAGTGGGCCGTGGGGCATCTGACCCCGCTCAACGGCACCGAGCAGCTCAAGAAGGACGACGACGGTCTCAATGTGCGGACACGCATTGAGACGATCTACTCCCAGCGCGGATTCGCCTCCATCGACCCCAACGACCTGCGGGGCCGCTTCCGTTGGTGGGGTCTGTACACCCAGCGCCGTCCGGGGATCGACGGCGGGCGCACCGGGTTCCTGGAGCCGGAGGAGCTCGAGGACGAGTACTTCATGATGCGGGTGCGCGTCACCGGCGGCCGGCTCAGCACCGCGCAACTCCGGGTGATCGGCGAGGTCGCCGAGACGTACGCCCGCGGCACCGCCGACATCACCGACCGGCAGAACATCCAGTTCCACTGGGTGCGTATCGAGGACGTGCCCGCCATCTGGGAGCGTCTGGAGTCGGTCGGTCTGTCCACCACCGAGGCGTGCGGCGACTGCCCGCGCGGCATGCTCGGCTCCCCGGTCGCCGGTGTCGCCGCGGACGAGATCATCGACGGCTCGGCGGCGCTGGAGGAGATCGTCCGCCGCTACATCGGCGACCCGCGCTTCTCCAACCTGCCGCGCAAGTACAAGACGGCGGTCAGCGGTTCCCCGCTCCTCGACGTGGCGCACGAGATCAACGACATCTCCTTCGTCGGTGTGGTCCACCCCGAGCACGGTCCCGGTTTCGACCTGTGGGTCGGCGGTGGTCTGTCCACCAACCCCAAGTTCGGTGTGCGGCTGGGCGCTTGGGTGCCCGAGGCGGACGTGCCGGACGTCTGGGAGGCCGTGACCTCCGTCTTCCGTGACTACGGCTACCGCCGGCTGCGCAACCGCGCCCGCCTGAAGTTCCTGATCGCCGACTGGGGCGCGGAGAAGTTCCGTCAGGTCGTGGAGGACGAGTACCTGGGCCGCAAGCTGATCGACGGTCCCGCCGTCGAGATGCCGGCGCAGCGCTGGCGCGACCACATCGGCGTGCACCCCCAGAAGGACGGCCGCTTCTACGTCGGATTCGCCCCGCGCGTGGGCCGGTTGGACGGTTCGCTGCTCGTCAAGGTCGCCGAACTGGCCGAGAACCACGGCTCGGGCCGGGTGTCCACCACCGTCGAGCAGAAGATGATCATCCTCGATGTGCCGGGCGACCGGGTCGACTCCCTGGTCGACGGCCTTGAGGCACTGGACCTGAGGGTCACGCCCTCCCCGTTCCGCCGCGGCACGATGGCCTGCACGGGCATCGAGTTCTGCAAGCTCGCCATCGTCGAGACCAAGGAGCGCGGCAGCGACCTCATCGACGAACTCGAGCGCCGGCTCCCCGACTTCGACGAGCCGCTCACCATCAACATCAACGGCTGCCCGAACGCCTGCGCCCGCATCCAGACCGCGGACATCGGTCTCAAGGGCCAGCTGATCACCGACGCGGACGGCAACCAGGTCGGCGGCTACCAGGTGCACCTGGGCGGCGCGCTCGGTCTGGAGCCGTCGTTCGGACGCAAGGTCCGCGGTCTGAAGGTGACCTCGGACGAACTGCCCGACTACATCGAGCGGGTCGTGAGGCGCTTCCAGGCCGAGCGCGAGGACGGCGAGCGGTTCGCCGCCTGGGTCGGCCGCGCCTCGGAAGAGGCCCTGTCATGAGCGAGCGTGCGGCGCCGTTCCACTGCCCCTACTGCGGCGACGAGGACCTGCGGCCCGGTGAGCAGGGCCACGGGGCGTGGGAGTGCGGCGCGTGCAGCCGGGCCTTTCAGCTGAAGTTCCTCGGGCTGCTGGCCCGGGGGGCCCGGCGATCCGACACGGGAGGGGACCGCACATGACGGCCGTTCAGGAAGGCTGCGACACCGAAGAGTTGAAGGCGCTGGCCGAGCGGGCCGGCCGGGACCTGGAGGACTCCTCCGCGCCGGAGATCCTCCGGTGGGCCGCCGAGACCTTCGGCAGGCGTTTCTGCGTGACCTCCTCGATGGAGGACGCGGTGGTCGCCCATCTCGCCTCCCGCGCGCTGCCCGGCGTCGACGTGGTGTTCCTCGACACCGGCTACCACTTCCCGGAGACCATCGGCACCCGCGACGCGGTCGAGGCCGTGATGGACGTCAACCTCATCACGCTGACCCCGCGGCAGACGGTCGCCGAGCAGGACGCGGAGTACGGCCCGAGGCTGCACGACCGCGACCCCGACCTGTGCTGCGCGCTGCGCAAGGTGCGGCCGCTGGAGGAAGGCCTGAGGGACTATCTGGCCTGGGCGACCGGCCTGCGCCGCGACGAGTCCCCGACCCGGGCGAACACCCCGGTCGTCGGCTGGGACGAGAAGCGGCGGAAGGTGAAGATCTCCCCCATCGCCCGCTGGACCCAGGACGACGTGGAGGCCTACGTCGCCGAGCACGGCGTGCTCACCAACCCGCTGCTGATGGACGGCTACGCCTCCGTGGGCTGCGCGCCCTGCACCCGCCGGGTGCTGGAGGGCGAGGACGCCCGCGCCGGCCGCTGGGCGGGCCGGAACAAGACCGAGTGCGGACTGCACGGATGACACACCATCGGATTCAGGAGAACGACGTGACGACCGGAGCCACCGTCTGGCTCACGGGTCTGCCGAGTGCGGGCAAGACCACCATCGCCCACGAACTGGCCGGGCGACTGCGTGAGCGGGGCCGGCGGGTCGAGGTGCTCGACGGCGACGAGATCCGCGAGTTCCTCTCGGCGGGCCTCGGCTTCACCCGCGAGGACCGGCACACCAATGTGCAGCGCATCGGCTTCGTCGCCGAACTGCTCGCCCGCAACGGCGTCACCGCGCTCGTGCCGGTGATCGCGCCGTACACCGACAGCCGGGACGCGGTGCGCAAGCGGCACGCGGCGAACGGCACGGCGTATGTCGAGGTGCACGTGGCGACCCCGGTCGACGTGTGCTCCGTCCGCGATGTGAAGGGCCTGTACGCCAAGCAGGCCGCGGGTGAACTCACCGGGCTCACCGGTGTGGACGACCCGTACGAGGAGCCCGAGACGCCCGATCTGCGGATCGAGTCGCAGCACCAGACCGTGCAGGAGTCCGCGGCGTCGCTGTACGCCCTGCTCAGCGAAAGGGGACTGGCATGAGAGCCGTCGCCACGGTACGGGAGGGTACGGACAGCCCGTACGCCCTGTCCCACCTGGACGCCCTCGAATCCGAGGCGGTGCACATCTTCCGCGAGGTGGCGGGCGAGTTCGAGAAGCCGGTGATCCTCTTCTCCGGCGGCAAGGACTCCATCCTGATGCTGCACCTGGCGCTCAAGGCGTTCACGCCGGCGCCGGTCCCGTTCTCGCTGCTGCACGTCGACACCGGCCACAACTTCCCCGAGGTCCTGGCCTACCGGGACCGCACGGTCGCCCGGCACGGGCTGCGGCTGCACGTCGCCTCCGTGCAGGACTACATCGACCGGGGGGTGCTCAAGGAGCGCCCGGACGGCACCCGCAACCCGCTGCAGACCCTGCCGCTCACCGAGAAGATCCAGAGCGAGCGGTTCGACGCGGTGTTCGGCGGCGGGCGCCGCGACGAGGAGAAGGCCCGCGCGAAGGAGCGGGTGTTCTCGCTGCGCGACGAGTTCTCCCAGTGGGACCCGCGCCGCCAGCGCCCGGAGCTGTGGAACCTGTACAACGGCCGGCACGCCCCCGGTGAGCACGTCCGCGTGTTCCCCCTGTCCAACTGGACCGAGCTGGACGTGTGGCAGTACATCGCCCGCGAGGGCATCGAACTGCCGGAGATCTACTACGCGCACGAGCGTGAGGTGTTCGCCCGTTCCGGCATGTGGCTGACCGCCGGCGAGTGGGGCGGCCCGAAGGACGGCGAGAGGATCGAGAAGCGGCTGGTGCGCTACCGGACCGTGGGTGACATGTCCTGCACCGGCGCCGTCGACTCCGACGCCGACACCATCGAGAAGGTGATCACCGAGATCGCCGCCTCCCGGCTCACCGAGCGCGGTGCCACCCGCGCCGACGACAAGCTCTCCGAGGCAGCGATGGAAGACCGCAAGCGCGAGGGGTACTTCTAGAGATGAGCACCATCACCACCGAGGAGCTCGCGGCCACCACGCTGCTGCGGTTCGCCACCGCCGGTTCCGTCGACGACGGCAAGTCCACCCTGGTGGGCCGGCTGCTGCACGACTCCAAGTCGGTCCTCACCGACCAACTGGAGGCCGTGGAGCGGGTCTCAGCGAGCCGTGGACAGGAGGCGCCGGACCTCGCGCTGCTCACCGACGGTCTGCGCGCCGAGCGCGAGCAGGGCATCACCATCGACGTGGCCTACCGCTACTTCGCCACCCCCCGGCGGCGGTTCATCCTCGCCGACACCCCGGGCCATGTGCAGTACACGCGGAACATGGTCACCGGCGCCTCCACCGCCGAGCTGACGGTGATCCTCATCGACGCCCGCAACGGCGTCGTCGAGCAGACCCGCCGGCACGCCGCGATCGCCGCGCTGCTGCGCGTCCCGCACGTCGTGCTCGCCGTCAACAAGATGGACCTGGTCGGCTACCGGGAGCCCGTGTTCGCGGCCATCGCCGAGGAGTTCACGGCGTACGCGACCGAACTGGGCGTCCCCGAGGTCACCACGATCCCCATCTCGGCGCTGGCCGGCGACAACGTGGTGGAGCCGTCCGCGCACATGGACTGGTACGGCGGCCCCACGGTGCTGGAGCACCTGGAGACGGTCCCGGTCAGCCACGACCTGGCGCACTGCCACGCGCGGCTGCCCGTGCAGTACGTGATCCGGCCGCAGAGCGCCGAGAACCCGGACTACCGGGGCTACGCGGGACAGATCGCCGCGGGCACCTTCCGGGTGGGCGACCCGGTGACCGTGCTGCCGTCCGGCCGCACGACGACGGTCACCGGCATCGATCTGCTGGGCGAGCCGGTCGACATCGCCTGGACCCCGCTGTCGGTGACCCTGCTGCTGGCCGACGACATCGACATCTCCCGCGGCGACCTGATCGTCCCCAGCAAGGACGCGCCGGCCACCTCGCAGGACGTCGAGGCCACCGTGTGCCATGTCGCCGACCAGCCGCTGACCGTCGGGCACCGGGTCCTGCTCAAGCACGGCACGCGCACGGTCAAGGCGATCGTCAAGGACATCCCGTCCCGGCTGACGCTGGACGACCTGTCCCTGCACCCGCACCCGGGCCGGCTCGTGGCCAACGACATCGGCCGGGTGAAGATCCGTACCGCCGAACCGCTGCCCGCCGACTCCTACGCGGACTCGCGGCGCACCGGCTCGTTCATCCTCATCGACCCCGGCGACGGCACCACCCTCACCGCGGGGATGGTCGGCGAGTCCTTCGCCGCCCCGGAGCCCGTGCAGGACGCGGACGAGGACGACGGGTGGAACTTCTGACCATGAACTCCACTGATTTCTATGCCGGGTTCGCCAAGGAGGGCGGCCGCGTCGGCAGCGGCCTTCTCGGCTGGGGGTCCCCCCGGACGAAGTCTGGGGGAGGCCAGGGCGGGGTGGGCCGATGTGCGCGCTGACGTACGCGCACCGCTCGCGCGCCCTCACCCCCCACCGCCATAGACGAAAACCTGCCGACTTCCCGGCCACGACCTGACCGGACGTGACCGCCGGGCCCCCGAGAGGACCACCTCCCGTGCCTGCCACCACAGCCCTGCGCCGCACCTTCGCGGTGATCGCCGTGCTTCCGCTGCTCACCCTGGCCGCGTGCGGCTACGGCTCCCAGGCCAAGGACGACGGTGCCGCGAAGGTCGCCGCCGGTGCGAAGAAGACCGACGGTCTCGACTCCGTCAGGATCGGCTACTTCGGCAACCTCACCCACGGCACCGCCCTGGTGGGCAACCAGAAGGGCCTGTTCCAGAAGGAACTCGGCGCCACCAAGGCCACGTACGCGGTCTTCAACGCGGGTCCTTCGGAGATCGAGGCGCTCAACTCCGGCTCCATCGACATCGGTTTCATCGGCCCGTCCCCGGCCGTCAACGGCTACACCAGGTCGGGCGGCAGGAACCTGCGGATCGTCTCCGGTTCGGCGTCCGGCGGGGTGAGCCTCGTGGTGAACCCGGACAAGGTGAAGTCGCTGAAGGACGTCAAGGGCAAGCGGATCGCGACCCCGCAGCTCGGCAACACCCAGGACGTCGCGTTCCTCAACTGGGCGGCGGAGCAGGGCTGGAAGGTCGACGCACAGAGCGGCAAGGGCGACGTCACGGTCGTCCGCAGCGACAACAAGGTCACCCCGGACGCGTTCGGGGCCGGGTCGATCGACGGCGCCTGGGTGCCGGAGCCCACCGCCTCGAAGCTCGTCGCCCAAGGCGGCAAGGTGCTGCTGGACGAGGCGGCGCTGTGGCCCGGCGGGAAGTTCGTGATCACGAACATCATCGTGCGCCAGGAGTTCCTCGAGGAGCACCCGAAGGCCGTCGAGGCGGTACTGAGGGCGTCCGTCGAGGCCAACAAGTGGATCAACGCCCACCCGGAGGAGGCGAAGGCGGCCGCCAACAAGCAGCTGGAGGCCGACTCCGGCAAGGCGCTGCCGGCCGAGGTGCTCGACCCGGCGTGGAAGTCGATCAGGTTCACCGACGACCCGCTGGCCGCCACCCTCGACTCGCAGGCGGAGCACGCGGTCGAGGCGGGCCTGCTGGAGCGGCCCGACCTGAACGGCATCTACGACCTCACGCTGCTCAACAAGGTCCTGAAGGCCGTCGGTGAACCGGCCGTCGACGACGCCGGACTCGGCATCAAGTAAGCCCGGATCACGAAGAGTCCCAGGAGGTGACGACCATGGCCACGACCCTCGCCAAGGCCGCCGACGACACCGAGGCGGCCACCCACGCCGCCCGTATCGAGCATGTCTCGAAGTCGTTTTCCGGCCCGGCCGGGCAGCAGCTCGTGCTTGACGACATCACGCTCGACGTCGCGCCCGGTGAGTTCGTCACCCTCCTGGGTGCCTCGGGCTGCGGCAAGTCGACGCTGCTGAACCTGGTCGCGGGCCTGGACCGGCCCACGGCCGGGGCGATCAGCACGGACGGCCGGCCGGCCCTGATGTTCCAGGAGCACGCGCTGTTCCCCTGGCTGACCGCGGGCAAGAACATCGAACTCGCGCTGAGACTGCGGGGCGTGCCGAAGAACGAGCGCCGGGGGCGGGCCGAGGAGCTGCTGGAGCTCGTCCGGCTCAAGGGCGCGTACGGCAAGCGCGTGCACGAACTGTCCGGCGGGATGCGCCAGCGGGTCGCGCTGGCCCGCGCGCTCGCCCAGGAGAGCAAACTGCTGCTGATGGACGAGCCGTTCGCGGCCCTGGACGCCATCACCCGGGACGTGCTGCACGACGAGCTGACCCGGATCTGGCGCGAGACCCGGCTGTCCGTGCTGTTCGTCACGCACAACGTGCGCGAGGCCGTCCGGCTCGCGCAGCGGGTCGTGCTGCTGTCCTCCCGTCCGGGCCGGATCGCCCGCGAGTGGACGGTCGGCATTCCGCATCCGCGTCGTATCGAGGACACCGCCGTGGCGGAACTGTCCGTCGAGATCACCGAAGAACTCCGTGGGGAGATCCGCCGTCATGGCCAGCACTGAGACGACCGCGAAGGACAAGGACGGGGGCGACCTCGCCGGTCTGGAGGCGGGCCTCGACGCACTGGAGACGGTGCAGACCGGACGCAAGCCGCTGCGGCAGACCTTCGTGGAGAAGATCCTGCCGCCGGTCGTCGCCGTGGTCCTGGTGCTAACGGTGTGGCAGGCCCTGGTCTCCTTCAAGATCGTCGACGATCCGACCAAGCTGCCCTCGCCGGGCGCGGTGTGGGCCGTGCTGCGCGACGCCTGGCTCCAGGGCGAACTGCTCGGCTACATCTGGACCAGTGTCTCGCGCGGTCTGCTCGGCTTCTTCTTCGCGCTGCTGATCGGCACCCCCCTCGGGCTGCTGGTGGCACGGGTGAAGGTGGTCCGCGCGGCGATCGGGCCGATCCTGTCCGGTCTGCAGTCGCTGCCGTCGGTGGCATGGGTGCCGCCCGCGGTGATCTGGCTGGGCCTGAACAACCAGATGATGTACGCCGTCATCCTGCTCGGCGCGGTCCCCTCGATCGCCAACGGCCTGGTCTCCGGCGTCGACCAGGTGCCCCCGCTGTTCCTGCGGGCCGGCCGCACGCTGGGCGCGACGGGGCTGAAGGGCACCTGGCACATCGTGCTGCCGGCCGCGCTGCCCGGCTATGTGGCGGGTCTGAAGCAGGGCTGGGCGTTCTCCTGGCGCTCCCTGATGGCCGCGGAGATCATCGCCTCGTTCCCGGACCTCGGCATCGGCCTCGGCCAGTTGCTGGAGAACGGCCGCAACGCCAGCGACATGGCCATGGTTTTCGAGGCCATTCTGCTGATCCTGACCGTCGGTATCGCCATCGACCTGCTGATCTTCAGTCCGCTGGAGCGGTGGGTGCTGCGCAGCCGCGGTCTGCTGGTGAAGGGCTGAGGCACATCATGCACCGTCCCGTACTTCTCGTCGTCGCCCACGGCAGCCGCGATCCGCGGCACGCCGCGACCGTGCACGACCTGGTGCGGCGGGTGCGGTCGCTGCGGCCGGGGCTGCGGGTGGAGACCGGGTTCCTGGACTTCAACGTCCCTTCCGTGCAGGGGGTGCTGGAGTCCCTGGACGCGGAGGGCGTCCGTGAGGTGGTGGCCCTCCCGCTGCTGCTGACCCGCGCCTTCCACGCCAAGTCGGACATCCCGGCGGTGCTGGCCGAGGCCCCGCCCCGGCTGCGGATCCGCCGGGCCGGGGTGCTCGGCCCGTCCCCGCTGCTGCTCTCGGCCCTGGAACGCCGGCTGTACGAGGCAGGCCTGACGCCCGCCGACAAGTCCTCGACCGGGGTCGTGCTGGCCTCGGCGGGGTCCTCCGACCCGGAGGCGATCGCGGTGATCGCAGAAATCGCGCGGGAGTGGCGGCACACCGGTTGGTGCGCCGTGCGGCCCGCGTTCGCCTCCGCATCCCTTCCCCGCACCGAGCAGGCGGTGGCCGAACTGCGCGCCCTCGGCTGCGCACGCGTCGCCGTCGCTCCGTACGTCCTGGCTCCCGGCCGCCTCCCGGACCGGATCGCCCGCGGTGCGGCGGAGGCGGACGTCCTGGCGGACGTGCTGGGTCCGGCGCCGGAGGTGGCGCGGGTGCTGCTGGAGCGGTACGACGAGGCGCGGGTGCCGCTGCTCGCGGCGGTCGGCGCCTGACGGCTGCCGCCGGGGGCGGCCGCACGCGCCGGAGAGCACGGGTCAGCGGGTCACGGTGGGCGGAGGGACCCGGCGCGTCCCGCCGGCCATCGCCGCGCGCCCGGGCATGTCCATGGAGAGCGGGACAGGGTCGCACCGGGCCGGGCGGCCGTGGCCGGCGTCCTCCAGTACGCTCCGGCGCCCGGACCACACCGCAGACCGCCGCGCCCGGCCTCCGGCGCGCCGGTTCCCGGGAGGAGACCGCCGCGCCCCGCTGTCGTCCTCGATCGCCGGGCGGGGGCCGGGCGCGTGGTCCGTTCGCCCGGCTCTTCCGCCGAAGGACGTCCCTCGGCCGGATGAGTCTCCTCAGTCGAAGGACAGGCCGCCGGTTCTGGTGCGCTTGAGCTCGAAGACGTCGGGGTCGGCGGCGAGGACGCGGAAGCTGTCGAAGAGCCGGGCTGCCCGCTCGCCCCGGGGGACGGCCCGCAGGACGGGTCCGAACCACACGGTTCCGTCGACATGAAGGGTCGGCGTCCCCACGTAGGCGCCCGAGTCCGCTTCGGCGCCCGCCTCGTGGCTGCGGCGCACCGCGTCGTCGTGGGCCGGATCGTGCGCGGCCGCCGCCAGGCCGGCCGGCAGGCCGAGTTCGGCGAGGGACTCGGCGATCACGGCGTCGAAGTCCTCCGTGCCGCGCTCGTGGATACGCGTGCCGAGAGCGGTGTAGAGATCGCGCAGCACCTTCTCGCCGTGCTGTTCGGCCGCGGCCACCGCCACCCGTACCGGGCCGACGGAACGGTCGACCAGGTCCCGGTACCAGTCGGGCAGCTCGTTGCCGAGGTTGTGCAGGTAGAGGCTCATCACACGGAAGCGCAGATCGAGGGGGCGCTGCCGTTCGACCTCCAGCAGCCAGCGGGAGGTGATCCAGGCGAAGGGACAGGCGGGGTCGAACCAGCAGTCGACGCGGGTGGGCGATCCATGGGTCATGTCATCGACGGTAGGCGCGACGCGGATCGGGGCCCTGGTCCACTTCGCCGCCCGGACACTGGTCCAATCCCGGCGGTCGCCCGGTCAGTCGGCGGTGAGTTCCACGAGTTTCGTCACCGTGTTCCAGTTGCGGGCGGTGGCGATGACGCCCTGGGTGAAGCGGGGCCTGGCCAGTTGCTCGGCGAGTCCGGAGCGGCCCACGCCGTTCGGGGCGTACAGGTAGAGCGCGCGGTCGCCGAGGCGGAACTCCTCGGGCAGGTGGGCGTCCCGGTCGATCTCGCCGAAGCGCTCGGGAGGGACGGGCGCGGAGAAGTAGGTGACGTGGAGCTGCTTCGGCTCCAGTTCGCCGGCCGGGTACGGGCAGGCCTCGACGATGCCCTTCAGATAGGCGTGGTCGCGCACGATCACGTCCACGGCGAAGCCGAAGTGCGCCGCGATCGCCGTGGAGAGCTCGGCGGCGAGCGCCTCCTCGTCGCCATGGTCCGAGGCGAACACCGCCTGACCGCTCTGCAGATGGGTCCGTACGCCGTCATGCCCGAGGCCCTCCATGAGGGTGCGCAGTTCGGCCATCGGGACTTTCCTGCTGCCGCCCACGTTGATCCCGCGCAGCAGCGCCGCGTATCTCGTCGCCATGCCCCACAGCCTAGGACGGCCGTCGTGCCCCGTGGGGGTGGGCACGACGGCCGGGGCCGCGCGTGGCGGGCTGCGCGAAACTCTGGCGGAACGAGGGGGCCCGGATCAACCGGTACACGCGCCTGTGACTTATTCAACAAGGTTGCGAAACCGGTGGCGGCGCCTCCGAACCCTGATCACCGTCCCGCATGTGCCCGGATACGTGTAGGGGGCCGCTGTCCTCCCCAGTGGGGAGGGGCCGGACTCCGATGGGATGACTTCGCCGCCCGGAGCTTCACCGGACAGCAGGACGAGACGCGCTTATCCGGCCCCTACCTTCGAAAGCGAAAGGTGGCGGCAGGGGGTCGCTGCCGCACACGAGGGAGCGAGCCCGTCATGGGGAACGGAGATTCGCGGGTACGGGGCCTCGCCGCCCGGGCCGGCGGCTGGAGCGCCCGGCACCGCTGGGCGGCCGTCGGGATCTGGGTGCTGTTCGTCGTTCTGGCGATGGGACTCGGTTCGGCCGCCGGCCGGGTCGACGTCGCCGACAGCGACCAGCTCAAGGGGGAGACCAACACCGCGGCCCGCATCATCGAGGACGCCGGCATCGAGGAGCCGGCCGGTGAGACCGTGCTCGTCCAGGCGAAGGACGAAGGTCTCACGGCCACGGACGAGGAGTTCCGCGCGGCGGTCACCGCGGTCGTCACGGCCGTGGAGAAGACCGGCGAGGTCACCGGCGTCACCTCGCCGTACGAGAGCGACACCATCTCCGAGGACGGGCGCAGCGCGCTGGTCCAGTTCGACATGCGCGGCGACTCGGCCACCGCGGGTGAGCGGGTCGAGCCGGTGCTGAACGCCGTGGAGGGCGTCCAGCAGGAGCACGAGTCGCTGCGGATCGAGGAGATCGGCGGCGCCAGCATGATGAAGACGTTCGACGACGCCTTCGGCGACGACTTCAAGAAGGCCGAGTACTCCGCGGTGCCGGTGGCCCTCGGCATTCTGCTGATCGCGTTCGGCGCGCTGGTGGCGGCGCTGCTGCCGGTGGCGCTGGCCATCACCGCGATCATCGCGACGATGGGTCTGATGGGTCTGGTCAGCCACTTCCAGCCGATGAGCGAGACCGCGAACTCGGTGATGCTGCTGGTGGGGCTCGCCGTCGGTGTCGACTACTGCCTGTTCTACCTGCGCCGCGAGCGCGAGGAACGGGCGGCCGGACGGGACGCGCAGAGCGCGCTGCGGATCGCCGCGGCGACCAGTGGCCGGGCGATCGTCGTCTCCGGTGTCACGGTGTGCGTGGCCATGGCGGGCATGCTGTTCACCGGCATCGCCGAGTTCGAGGCGATGGGCCTGGCCTCGCTGATGGTCGTGGCGGTCGCCATGGTCGGTTCCGTCACCGTCCTGCCCGCGCTCCTTTCGCTGCTCGGTGAGCGGGTCGACAAGGGCCGGCTGCCCTTCCTCCGCAAGCGGCGCGCCGGCAGCGGCAACGACAGCCGGTTCTGGACCGCCGTACTGAAGCGGGTGCTCGCGAGGCCTCTGCCGGCCGCCGTGGTGGCGACCGGCGCGCTGCTCGCTGTGGCCGCTCCCGCGATCGGGATGAAGACGCAGAACCTCACGCTGGACCAGGAGTTCGGTGACTCGCTGCCGATCGTGCAGACGTACAACCGGGTCAACGAGGCGTTCCCGGGCGGCTCGGAGCCGGCCGAGGTGGTTGTCAGGGCGGACGACATCAACGCGCCCGAGGTGAAGGCCGCGCTCGCCGACTTCCGTGCGGAGGCGGTCGATTCGGGAGCCTCGCGCGGCCCGGTCGAGATCAGGGTGCACGAGCGGCACAACGTCGCCTTCGTCTATGTGCCCCTGGTGGGCGGCTCCGATCAGGACAAGGCGGGCGAGAGCCTGGACAAGCTGCGTGACGAGGTACGGCCCGCCACCCTGGGCACGGTGGACGGGGTCGAGGCGCCCATCACCGGGCAGGTCGCCGGAAACAAGGACTTCAACGACCAGTTGGTCGGCTCCGTGGTCCCGGTCTTCCTGTTCGTGGTGGTCTTCGCCTTCCTGCTGATGCTGCTGTCGTTCCGCTCCATCACGATCGCGATCACCTCGATCGTGCTGAACCTGCTGTCGGTGGGCGCCGCGTACGGCATCCTCGTGGCGGTCTTCCAGCACGGCTGGGGCGCGTCCCTGGTGGGCGCGGAGGGGGTCGGCGCGATCATCACCTGGCTGCCGCTGTTCCTGTTCGTGATCCTGTTCGGCCTGTCGATGGACTACCACGTGTTCGTGGTCTCCCGGATCCGCGAGGCCCGGATGCGGGGCCGTACGACCCGGGACGCGATCCAGCACGGTGTGGTCACCACGGCCGGGGTGGTCACCAGCGCCGCGGTCATCATGGTCGCCGTGTTCGCGATCTTCGGGACCCTGTCCATGCAGTCCATGAAGCAGATGGGCGTCGGCCTGGCGGCGGCGGTGCTGATCGACGCCACGATCATCCGGGGTGTGCTGCTCCCGGCGGTGATGGCGCTGCTCGGCGAGCGCAACTGGTACCTGCCGAGGTGGCTGCACCGGATGCCGGACCTGACCCACGACGAGTCACCGGAGGCCGTGGCCCCGCCGGTGACGCGGACCACCGAGGACGAACGAGTCCCGGTGTAACCCACAGCCCCACGGTGGGGGGGGGGGGGGGGGCCCCCCCCCCCCCCCCCCCCCCCCCAGCCCCCCCCCCCCCCCCCCCCCCCCGCCGGGGGCCCCCGGCGGGGCCGGCCCCCCCCCCCCCCCCCCCCCCCCCCCGGGGGCCCCCCCCCCCCCGCCCGGGGGGGGGGGGGCCCCGCCCCCCCCCCCCCCCCCCCCCCCCCACCGGCGCATTCCCGCCCACCCCGCCACGAACAGTCGCACCCGCCCTACCGCGGGAAGCCGTACCGCCCCCCAACACACAAGCAGTCGTGCCCGCCCAGCCGCGGGCAGTCGTGCCTCCCCCGGAGGGGGTACCCCAGGGCGGCACGGGTGGGCGGTCGGGGTACCGCCCGCTCGAGCGGAGCCGAGAGTGGGGGAGGCACCCCGCGAACGCCGGGCAGCGCAACGCGCCCCGCCCACCCCGGCACCGGCACCGGCACCGGCACCGGCACGCAAGCCCTGCCTCAGCCCCGCGCCGGCAGCTCCGCCTCGATCAGGTCGGCCGCCCGACCCGTACCGCCCTCCTCCGCCATGTCCGCGCGGATCTCCCTCAGCCGCCGGGCGACCTCCGGGTCGTCGACGAGGGCGAGGGCCGCCCCCCTCAGCACCTCGGCGTTCGCCTCGTCGGCCGGAACATGCCGGGCCACACCCAGCGCCTGGAGCATGTCCGCGTTGCCGAACTGGTCCACGGCCTGCGGTACGGCGATCATCGGCGTGGCCGTCGCCAGCCCCTCCTGGCTGCCGCCGGCCCCCGCGTGGGTGACGAACAGGTCGGCCTGCCTGAGAACAGCGAGCTGCGGCACCCAGGAGCGCACCTCGACGTTCTCCGGTACGTCCCCCAGCTCGGAGGGGTCCACATGCCTGCCGACCTGGAGCACCAGATGCCAGCCGGGCAGACCGGCGAATGCCGCCACGCACTCCCGGTAGAAGGCCGGCTGCTTGGTGAAGGCCGACCCGAGCGACACCAGGACCACCTTCTCGGCACCCGCGGGACGCCGCCAGTCGCCCTCGGCCCCGCGGTCGCCCTGGCAGGCACCCACGAAGGAGTGCACGTTCTCGTCCACCCGGTCGGCGTTCGGCTGGAGCACCTTGGGGATCAGGACGATCGAGCGCGCGGGGCGGCCCACGAACGGGTCGGGGTGCTCGGTGATCCCGTTCTCCTCCAGCCAGGCGTGGAAGCGGGCGTAGTAGGCCTGCCCCCGCCCGGTCTTTTTCGGCTCCTCCCACATCGGCTCGGCGATCTCCTTCTCGTACCCGTCCCAGGCGACGAGGTTGGGCGAGAGGGAGACGGCGGGGACGCCCCAGCGGTGGGCGAGCACGCGCGCCGGGTAGGAGGTGATGTCGTGCAGGACGAGGTCGGGGGTGTCCCCCTCGTACGCCTCGATGAGCTGCGGGAGCGCCTGGACGGCGTCGTCCAGGAAGGGCTCCATGTTGTCCAGCAGGGTGGTGCCCCACGCCTCCGGGTCGTCGTCGGGGCCCGGCAGCGTGCTGTTCCAGAGCTTCGGTTCGGCGCCCACCTCGGCGACCTTCCGGGCGAAGAGGGGCGGAATCGCGTAGGTCACCCGGTGTCCGCGCGCCACGAGCTCGCGGATCACCTCGAGGCTCGGGTTCACGTGCCCGTGGGCGGCGATGGAGAACATGGCGATGTGCGCGGGAGTGGTCATGCCGGGACCATAGGCGAGACGATACGTCTCGTGCAACCTGATTCCGGTCGTGCCGGCGCTCCGCCCGCCAGGACACCGCGCTCATCCCCGCCCTGTGTGAATGCGAGACTGACCGGCGGACGGCCGGAACCCGGCGGCCGGACGCGGACGGACACGGAGGGCACGGATGGACGAGGCACGGGCGCGGGACGTGCTCGCGGCGGCCGGAGTGCTGCCCGCCGCGGCACGGGACGTACGGCTCCTCGCCCTCGGCGAGAACGCGGTGTTCGCCGCCGGTGACCTGGCGGTCAAGGTGGGCCGCGACGCCGAGTTGCTGGACCGGGCCCGCCGGGAGCTGAACATCGCCGAGTGGCTGGCCACGGAGGGCGTGCCCGCCGTGCGGGCGGCCGAGCCCGAGCCGCTGCTCGTCGAGGGGCACCCGGTGACCGTGTGGCACCGGCTGCCGGAGGCGGTGCGGCCCGCCGGGCCCCGGGATCTGGCCGAGCTGCTGCGGCGGGTCCACGCCCTGCCCGCTCCCCCGTTCCCCCTGCCGCCCCGCGAGCTGCTGGGCGGTGTGGAACGCTGGCTGCGACTGGCGGGCGACGCGATCGACCCCGCGGATGCCGCGTATCTGCGCGAGCGGCGCGACGGTTTCGCGGCGGCCGCCGCGGCACTGACGCCCGCCCTGCCGCCGGGGCCCATCCACGGAGACGCGCTGCCCCGCAATGTGCACATCGGGCCGGACGGGCCGGTCCTGGTCGACCTGGAGACCTTCTCGGCCGACCTGCGCGAACACGACCTGGTGGTGATGGCCCTCTCCCACGACCGCTACGGACTGCCGGACGAGGCGTACGCCTCCTTCACCGGGGCCTACGGCTGGGACGTGCGCGCCTGGGAGGGCTGCTCGGTGCTGCGCAGCGCGCGGGAGACCGCCAGCTGCGCCTGGGTGTCCCAGCACGCGCCGGACAACCCCGGGGCGCTGGCCGAGTTCGAACGCCGGGTGGCGTCCCTGCGGGACGGGGACGAGACGGTGCGCTGGTATCCCTTCTGACGCCGTGCCCCCGCCGGGTCAGACCCGGTCGCCCGCCAACTCCCGCAGTGGCCAGGTACCGTCGATCACCGCGGTCGTGTCGCCCTTGCGGCGCAGGAAGTCCTGGAAGTCCGCCGCCCATTCGGCGTACCACTCGATCTGCCGGCGGTGCAGCTCCGCCGCCCCGAGTGCCGCGACCTTCGGGTGGCGGACGGCTATCGCGCACGCCAGCCGGGCCGCGGCCAGGGCGTCGGCGGTCGCGTCGTGCGCCGCGTCGAGGACGACTCCGTACTCGGCGCAGACCGCTTCGAGGTTCCGCTTGCCGCGCCGGTAGCGGTCGACGGCACGGTCGATGGTGTACGGGTCGATGACCGGCGCGGGATCGATGCCGCCGAGGCGGTCGCGCAGGGACGGCAGCCCGTACCGCCGCAGTTCGGCGGAGAGCAGGGTCAGGTCGAAGGCGTTATCCACGCACGACCGTGTCTCACCGTCTCCCTCGTCGTTGATCGACCAGGGGGTGCGATCAGATGGAGATCTTCTTCACCGACCCGGGATCGTTGGAAGCGACCGGGGTGACCGATGGGCAGAGGGCACTGGAGAGGCACGGGTTGCACGCCGGTGCGCCGTTCATCCTCAGCGATGACGGCAGCTACGACATACACCTGAACCGCTTCCTGTGGTCCCTGCCGACGCTCGGGGTAAGGTCGGCGAACTCCTGGCGGGCGTACGCCCTCGATCTGCTGACCTGGGGGCGGTTCCTCCACGAGCATCGCGGCAAGGCCCTCTGGCAAGCTGACCGTGACGACGTGACGGCCTTCCACCGAGCCCGGCGAATCTCACCCGATCCCACTCAGGTCATCTCGGCCTCCACCTGGAACCGGTCCGTCGCGGCCTTGGACAAGTTCTACACCTGGGCGGCGGACGAGGGTCTGATCGAGCGGACGCCGTTCAAGTACTACGAGAGCTCACGGCGAGCGGAATCCGGTCAGCAGGTGCCTGTCCGTAACAACCGCGCGGTGGAGAAGGCTGCCAAGCGCGGGTCCGTCGAGTTCCTCTCCGTGCCTCGGTATGCGGCCTTCCGCGACGTCGGACTGCGCGGTCAACGGCCGTCAGGAGCCGCCGATCCGTCCTTCCGTGGCCGTAACGCGGAACGCAACGTCGTCATGGCGGAACTGCTGGTCACCACCGGCTTGCGCATCGAGGAGGCCGCGTCGCTCTGCTGGCCGGAACTGCCTGCCCCCGACCGCCAGGACGGGAAGAAGAGCGTGCCGTTCGACCTGGCGCCGCCTACCGCGAAAGGTGACAAGGGGCGCAGGATCCTGCTGCCGAATCGGATCGTCGCGGCCCTGGCCGATTACATGGAGATCGAGCGGTCCTTGGTGCTGGACCGCTGGCATGCCCGGGGCCGTCCGCTGCCTGCCGATGCAGTGCTGGGGAGCCAACCCGACCGCCGGAGCGTACGGATGCGGACGAAGGATGGTCGGCTGCGAAGAGTTCCATGGTCACGTGTGCCGCCATCGATCCGGTCCCGGCTCTTCCTCGTAGACGAGCAGGACCGTCCCCTTGGCCCCGCGTGCGTATGGCTCGGACAGGAAGCACGACCTGTGTCCCTGTCCGCCTGGGAGTCCGTATTCGTGCGCGCCTCGGAGAGGTGCCGGACGTTCGGGGTCGATGTAACCGCCACGCCTCATGTGCTCAGGCACACCTTCGCGGTTCATCTGCTGTCGGCGCTGATCCACGAGCAGATCGGCTCGGTGGACAGGCATGAAATGGCCGACGGCGTGTACCGCCGGATCATCGGAGACCCCCTCGATCATCTCCGCCGGCTGCTGGGGCACTCATCGATCACAACGACGTACATCTACCTCGACTGCACCGACCAGGCGCAGTCCTTGATCGACAGTGCGGTGGACGCTTGGACGTCCGAGGTCGCGGCCACGGCGAGTCAGGTCTCACAGGAGGATCAGGGGTCCGCGGCGCAGGTAGGGGGAGTGAGCTCATGGTAGGGCGGGGACGACGTCGGGCCCGACTGAACGCGCCTGCGGAGCAGGCTGTTGATCCACCTCCCACAGCGCTGGGACTGCTGAAGGTCGAGGTCACCTTCCCGGACAACCGAACGGCCGTCGTGGACTGGACCCACGAGCCTCAGCAGCGACTGCTACGGGCCCTGGGCGCAGAACTGGCGGCCTCGTGTGCCGTGGGCCAAGGCACAGGGTCGCCACATACGCTGCGGAATCGCGCCCGCTCCTGTCGCGAATGGGCACGCTGGATCGCATCGACAGAGCACGCGGAACTACGCGTGCGTGATCTCCTCCCCCGTCACCTGGACGGGTTCGAGAGCCATCTGCGCGAAAGGCATCCGGAGTCCTCAAGGACGCCCTACGCGCGTATCGCCGACATCGTATGGATCTTGCGGCGTCTGAGGGACAAGGAGAGAGGCCTGTCGCCTGCCATGGTCCGGCGGCTCGCCCATACCTCAGCAGGTCCCGTCGGCTCGTACGCCCCTCGCGACGCCTATTCGCCCCACATCGTGGAGCAGTTACGAGCTGCCGCACGCTCCGACATCGACCAGGCAGTTCGTCGACTGACGGTGGAGGGGCCATCGCTCCTGGCACAGGGGCGCGACCCTCGGGCGGCTGGATGGAGTTCCGATGCCAACGTGCTGTGGGAGATTTACCGGAGCCAGGGGCAATTCACCCGTCAGGAACTGGCCGACCGGGTCGGCCGCGCTCTGGCTGACGAACATTCTCCCGGCCGCCTCGCACCTCTCCTCTACCCCACCAGCCGCGACCTGTTCGCCCTGCTCCTTCTGTTCTGTCTCGAAAGCGGCATGGAGTTGGAGGCAGTCAGGGAACTGACCTCTGACTGCCTCAAGAACCCGAACCGGGGCTATGTGCAGGTCGAGTACCTCAACCCGAATCCACCGGCTGACATCTGTGGATAACTTCTCCGGGAACGAGGAAGAGCCTTGCGACCTGCGATGATGGGAGTTCTTGAGGCTTCCAGCA